>NZ_JAQGLS010000245.1 GCF_028292805.1 Ramlibacter sp.
TATACCGACGCGACCTCCGGCCTGCTCGACCCCGTGCGGCTGGAAGACCGCTTCCGCATCCCGTACGAGGACATGCTGGACCGCGAGATGGGGCCGCTGGGCGAACTGCCGCAGGAGTTCCTGGGCCGGGTGCGCATGACACCCGACGACCACGAGATCGGCGACAACTGGGAGCCGTTTCGCGCTGGCGGCACGGGGCCGCGTTACCGCCACGGACTGGCCGCCTACTGGCAACACCAGCGCCCCGGCGAGCCGCGCAGCCGCGCCGTGCAGATCCTGGAGCAGGGCTCGGGCTGGCACCTCTTCATGGCCGACAGCCGCACCCAGCGGCCGCACCGCAGCGCCGAAACACTGGACCGTGCGCTGATCCTGGGCCTGGAGCAGACGCAACAGCTCGAGGCCTGGCTGCTGCAGGCGCCGCCCGAATCGCTGAAGATCGTCAGCAGCGCCGCCTTGCTGCTGCCCCGCAGCCGCCAGTGGATCGACGACCCGCTGTACCTGGACAACTGGCAGGGCTACCCGGCGTCCTTCTGCCGCCTGCTCGCGTTCGTGTGCGACCACCAGCTGCGCAACCTGGTGTTCCTCTCCGGCGACCTGCACCTGGGTTGCCGCGCCGAAGTGACGGTCCGCAACGTGGAAAGCGGTGCCAGCGCCGAGTTCCAGTCCTGCCATGCGCCGGCGCTCTACGCGCCCTACCCGTTCGCCAACGAGACCGAGTGGAACCTGCTGCTGCACGACAGTTTCGGCTTCGACGCGGTGCGCGCCGGCGTTCGGCAAAGCTATGAGTGCACGGTGGACGCGCAGGTGCTGGCGCCGGGGCGCAACGGCTGCGCATTGCTGAAGGCCACGCGCAGCGGCGCCGACTGGAGCGCCACCGTCGAAGTGGTCGGCTAGGAAATCCGCACGCCTTGTTCGGCCGCCATGTAGACCGCCTCGGTGCGGTTGCGCGTGCCCAGTTCCTGGTAGATCGCGCGCAGGTGCGTCTTGACGGTGCCGTCGCTGATGCCCAGCTGGCGCGCGATCAGCTTGTTCGAATTGCCGCGCAGCGCCGCCCGCAGCACGTCGGCCTGCCGCTCGGTGAGCGTGGGGAAGGCATCGCGCACGTCGCGCGTCTGGATCGCCGTCATGCCGCCGGTGGGCAGGTAGACGCCGCCCTCGGCGATGGTCCGCACCGCCGTCATCAGCTGGTTGGGCGGCGAGTCCTTGGGGATGAAGCCGGCGGCGCCGCCGTCGACCGCCGTGCGCACCAGTTCGGCATTGCGGTCACCGGACAGCACCACCACCCGCGTCAGCGGCGCGGACTCGCGCAAGGCATCGAGCGCACGGGCGCCGGACAGGCCGTCCATGTGCCAGTCCAGCAGGATCAGGTCGAAAGTCGAATCGCGGGTGGCGTCGACCGCTTCCGCCGCCGAGGCGGTGAGCGTGACTTCCATGCCGGGGTCGAGCTTTTCGAGCAGCAGCCGCAGGCCTTCCCGGAACAGGGAATGGTCGTCGCACACCAGAACTCGCATGGGGCCCTCCTTTTGCCGTGACTGCACCACCTGCGGCCGCCTCACCCCGCACCACGGGATCATGCGCGCAGGCGCTGCGGCTGGCCTCTGCCCATCGGGATAGAGGCGCTGGCGGCGTCAGCTCTGGACCAGTCGCTTGGCCTTGGAGATCGACATCAGGATGCCCAGGCCCATGCCCAGCGTGACCATCGCGGTGCCGCCATAACTGATGAAGGGCAGCGGCACGCCCACCACCGGCAGGATGCCGCTCACCATGCCCATGTTCACGAAGGCGTAGGTGAAGAAGATCATGGTCACCGCGCCGGCCAGCAGCCGCGAGAACAGCGTGGGCGCATCCAGCGCGATCGCCAGTCCCCGCAGCACCAGGAACAGGAAGCTGATGATCAGGAACACGTTGCCGAGCAGCCCGAACTCCTCGGAGTAGGCCGCGAAGATGAAGTCCGTGGTGCGCTCGGGGATGAACTCCAGGTGCGTCTGCGTCCCCTGCATGAAGCCCTTGCCGAAGATGCCGCCGGAGCCGATGGCGATCATCCCCTGGATGATGTGGAAGCCCTTGCCCAGCGGGTCCTTGGTCGGGTCCAGCAAGGTGCACACCCGCTGCTGCTGGTAGTCGTGCAGGAAGCCCCAGCTGAAGCCGGGCGCGCACAGCTGCGACTCGAACACCAACAACACCGCCACCGCGGCAACGCCCAGCGCCACCGGCGGCAGCACCAGCTTCCAGGACAGGCCGGCAAAGAAGATCACCGACAGGCCGGCCGCCAGCACCAGCAGCGACGTGCCCAGGTCAGGCTGCTTCATGATCAGGCCGACCGGCACGGCCAGCAGCAGCCCGGCCACGATGAAGTCCAGCGGCCGCAGCTGGCCCTCGCGCTTTTGGAACCACCAGGCCAGCATCAGCGGGGTGGCGATCTTGAGGATCTCGCTCGGCTGGATCACGATGCCCAGGTTGACCCAGCGCTTGGCGCCCTTCTTGGTGATGCCGAACACCGCCACCGCGACCAGCAGCGCGACCCCCGCGACGTACAGCGGCACCGCGAAACTCATCAGGCGCTGGGGCGGCACCTGCGCCACGATGAACATGATGAAGCCGGCCAGCAGCATGTTGCGGGCATGGTCCATGAACCGGGTTCCGTGGTCGAAGCCCGACGAGTACATCGTCAGCAGGCCGGCGCAGGCCAGCAGGAACACGGCGAAGGCCAGCGGGCCGTCGAAGCCCTGCAGCATGGGCGCAATGCGATGGCGCAGGTTGGGCTTGTCGAAGACGGCGGACATGGCTGAATTATCGGGCAGGCGCGCGCCCCGCGCCGCTACCATTGCGCGCATGGCCACCACCCACCTGCTCTACCTGCACGGATTTCGCTCCTCCCCGCAATCGTTCAAGGCCCGGCGGATGGCGGCGGCTGTGCGCGAGCGCCATCCGGCGGTGAACTGGTGGTGCCCCCAACTGCCGCCCTCCCCGGCCGCCGCGCTGGCGCAGCTGCGCGAAGGCATCGCCGACTGGCCGGCGCAGCGGATGGCCGTCGTGGGCTCGTCGCTGGGGGGCTTCTACGCCACCTGCATCGCCGAAGACACCGGCTGCCGCGCCGTGCTGCTGAACCCCGCGGTGCACGCCGCGCGCGACCTGGCTTGCCAGGTCGGCGAGCACGCCGCCTGGCACGATCCGGCGCAGCGCTTGGTCTTCGCCCCGGAATACGTAGACGAACTGCGGGCGCTGGAGCGCGGGCCCATCACGCGGCCGGAGCGCTACTTCGGCGTGATGGCCAAGGGCGACGAAGTGCTGGGCTGGCGCGAGATGACCGGCCGCTACCCGGGCGTGCGCATCAAGCTGCTGCAAGAGGGCGACCACGCGCTGTCCGACTTCGACGACCATCTGGGCGAAGTGCTGGCCTTCCTGGACCTGGCCTGAAGGGGCCTCCTTGGGGCGTGGGACAATCGCCGCCATGTTTGTGTTGTTCGAAGAAGCCGGCAAGTTCCTCGCCGGACGGGTCCTGTCGGAGGCCGATGCCTCGTCCCAGGTGGAGCTGGAAAGCGGCAAGCGGGTCAAGGTCAAGGCCGCCAACATCCTGTTGAAGTTCGACAAGCCGCAGCCGGCCGAACTGCTGCGGGCCGCGCATGCCGTGGCCCAGGAGATCGAGCTGGACCTGGCCTGGGAGTTCGCCCCCGCCGAGGACTTCGGCTTCGCCGAGCTGGCGCGCGACTATTTCAGTGACAAGGCCACGCTTGAGCAGCAGGCCGGCGCGCTGGTGCGGCTGTTCGAGGCGCCGCACTACTTCCGCCGCGCCGGCAAGGGGCGGTTTCGCAAGGCGCCGCCCGAGATCCTGCAGCAGGCCCTGGCCGGCATCGAAAAGAAAAAGCAGCTGCAGGCGCAGATCGCCGCCTGGGCTGCGGAGCTGGGCGCGGGCAGCTGCCCGCCGGCGATTCGCGACCAGCTCTATCGCATCCTGTTCAAGCCGGACAAGAACGCCCCCGAATACAAGGCAGTGGTCGAGGCGTCGCGCGCGACGCACACCGCGCCGCTGGACCTGCTGCAAAAGGCCGGCGCGATCGCCTCGCCCTACCAGTTCCACTGGAAGCGCTTCCTGCTGGAGTTCTTCCCCAAGGGCACCGGCTTTGCGCCGGTGCCGGCGCCGCCGGTCAAGGACGAGCTGCCGCTGGCCAGCGTGGCGGCTTTCTCGATCGACGATTCGAGCACCACCGAGATCGACGACGCGTTGTCGGTGCAGGGGCTGGGCAGCGGCACCGTCACCGTGGGCATCCACATCGCCGCGCCTGGCCTGGCGATCCAGGCCGGCTCGCCGCTGGACCAGCTGGCGCGCCAGCGCATGTCCACGGTCTACATGCCGGGCCACAAGATCACCATGCTGCCGGACGACGTGGTGCAGGCGTACACGCTGCAAGAAGGCCGCGACTGCCCCTCCGTCTCCCTGTATGTGCAGTTCGACGAAGCCTCGCTGGCCGTGAAATCCAGCCAGACCCGGCTGGAACGCGTGCCGATCGTGGCCAACCTGCGGCACGACCAGCTCGATGCCCACGTCAGCGAAGCCTGGCTGGACGACGCGGCGACGGCGGACGTGCCCGGCGTGCCAGCCGCCGCCGCCAGCCTGCGCACCGAGCTGGCCTTCCTGTACCGGCTGGCGCGCCAGCTCAAGGCGCAGCGCGAAGTGGTGCGCGGCAAGCCCGAGACCTTCAACCGGCCGGACTACAGCTTCAAGCTGCTGGCCGCCGGGGACGAGCCGACCGGCGACGAGACAGTGGAGATCAGCACCCGCCGCCGCGGTGCGCCGCTGGACCTGATCGTGTCCGAGGCCATGATCCTGGCCAACAGCACCTGGGGCCTGTGGCTGGCGGAGGTCGGCGTTCCCGGCATCTACCGCAGCCAGGCCAGCCTGCTGCCGGGCGTGAAGGTGCGCATGGGCACCAAGGCGCTGCCGCACGCCGGCATCGGCGTGCCCAGCTACGCCTGGAGCACCTCGCCGCTGCGCCGCTACACCGACCTGGTCAACCAGTGGCAGATCATCGCCGCCGCCCGCCACGGCCGCACGGCGGCCCTGGTCGCGCCTTTCAAGCCCAAGGACGCCGAGCTGTTCTCGGTGATCTCCGCCTTCGACGCCGCCTACTCCGCCTACAACGGCAACCAGGCCGGCATGGAGCGGTACTGGACGCTCAAGTACATCGCGCAGAACGGCATCGCGGAACTCGATGCGACGGTGTTCAAGGAGGGGCTGGCGCGGGCCGACCTGCTGCCGCTGGTGCTGCCGGTGCTGGGCGCGAGCGACCTGCCGCGCGGAGCCCGGGTGCGGCTGAGGCTGGGCGAGATCGACCTGATCACGCTGGACATCGCCGGCACGGTGCTGCAGCGGCTGGACACGGAAACCGTCGCACCGGCGTCGGAAGAAGACGACAGCGAGGACGAAACCGTGGCCGGGCCGATTGCCATTGCGGTGGATGTCTCGGACACTCCCGGGGAGGAGACTGCGGCCCCTGGTGGTGCCGCCACCCCGATTCAATGAACCTGAAGTCCCTGAGCACCATCGAAATCGCGTTGGGCGTCTCCGTGATCGTCCACGCCGCGGTGCTGACGGTGCGCTTCGTCGATCCCGAAGGCTTCAACCGCGTCTTCCAGGACACCCCGCTGGAGGTGATCTTGGTCAACGCCCGCAGCAACGAGAAGGTCGACAAGGCCCAGGCCATCGCCCAGGCCAGCCTGGCCGGGGGCGGCGAAGCCGACCTGGGCCGCGCCACCTCGCCGCTGCCGCCGTCGGCCCTGACCCGGCTGGGCGACGCGGCCGAGGACGCGCAACGGCAGATCGAGGCGATGCAGGAGCAGCAGACGCTGATGCTGGCGCAGCTGAAACGCTCGCTGGCCGCGCTGCCGCCGCCCGATCCCAAGCAGGCGGCCACCAACCCGCAGGCGGCCGCGCGTGAGGAAAAGCGCCGCCACCTGACCAAGCTGCTGGCCGAGATCGAGCGGCGCATCAACGAAGAAAATGCGCGGCCAAAGAAGCGCTACATCAGCCCGGCCACGCGCGAAGAGGTCTACGCCCTCTACTACGACACGCTGCGGCGCAAGATCGAGGACCGCGGCACGCACAACTTTCCGGAGATGGCCGGCCGCAAGCTGTACGGCGAGCTGACCATGATCGTCACCGTCAACCACAACGGACGCATCATCGAAACCGAAGTGGTGGAAAGCTCCGGCAACCTGACGCTGGACCGGCGCGCGGCCACCATCGCCCAGGCGGCCGCCCCGTTCGGCAACTTCAGCGAGGCCATGCGCCGCAAGGCCGACCAGATCGTCGTGGTGTCGCGCTTCAAGTTCACGCGCGACGAAACGCTCGAGACCAAGCTCACCAACCGTTGACTGCCGTGGACCAGTACTGCGTCATGGGCAATCCCGTGGGCCACAGCAAGTCGCCGTGGATCCACGCCCGCTTCGCCGCCCTCACCGGCCAGCCGGTGGAATATGGCCGGCGGCTGATTCCGTTCGACGGCTTCGCCGCGGCGCTGCAGGCCTTCGCGGCCGAAGGCGGCAAAGGCTGCAACGTCACGGTGCCGTTCAAGTTCGAGGCCGCCACGCTGGTCAGCCGGCGCAGCGCGCGGGCGGCCCTGGCGGGAGCCTGCAACGTGCTGCGTTTCGACGGCGGCGACCTGACCGGCGACAACACCGACGGCATCGGGCTGGTCCATGACCTGCAAGGCAACGCCGGCATGGCCCTGGCCGGGCGTGACCTGTTGCTGGTCGGCGCCGGCGGCGCGGCGGCCGGCGTGCTGGGGCCGTTGCTCGACACGCGGCCGCGCCGGGTGGTGGTGGCCAACCGCACGGTCGACAAGGCGCGGGCGCTGGTTGCTGGCCACGCCACCCTGGCCACGGCCAACGACGTCGCCCTGGAAAGCTGTTCGCTGACGGACGTCACCGGCTGCTTCGACGTGGTGGTGAACGCCACCGCCAGCAGCCTGGCGGGCGATGCGGTGCCGGTTCCGGCAACGGTGCTCAAGCCGGGTGCGCTTGCCTGCGACATGATGTATGGACCCGCGGCGGACGGCTTTCTGGACTGGGCCCGCAGCCACGGCGCCATCGGCCGCGACGGCCTGGGCATGCTGGTGGAACAGGCGGCCGAGGCTTTCTGGGTCTGGCGCGGCGTGCGGCCACCGGCAGCGCAGGTGCTGGCCGAGCTGCGGGCGGAGCTGGCCGCGTGAGCGCCGCTCGCCCGCTCGCGCAGCGGACCATCCTGGGGGTCCAGTGAAGCCGTTGCTGCGCTGGCTGGGGCTGGTGCTGCTGGCCGGCTTCGCCTTGCAGCTGTTCTTCCTGCTGCGTATCGCATCGATGGCGGCGATCGACCCGGAATCGACGACCTTCCAGCGCTCGGAGGCCTGGCGGATCGCGACCGGGCGCGATCGCTTTCGCTGGCGCCAGCAGTGGCTGCCGTACGCGCAGATCTCCGAGCACCTCAAGCGCGCCGTGATCGCCTCCGAGGACGGCAGCTTCGTCAACCACGACGGCGTCGACTGGGACGCGGTCGAAAAGGCCTGGGAGCGCAACGCCAAGGCGGAAGAACAGGCGGCCAGGCGCGCCGCCCTGGTGCGGCCCGTCGCCAGGCCGCCCAAAGTGATAGGCGGCTCCACCATCACCCAGCAGCTGGCCAAGAACCTGCTGCTGTCCGGTGAGCGCACGCTGCTGCGCAAGGGCCAGGAGTTCGTGCTGACCTTCGCGCTGGAGCGCATGCTGTCCAAGCGGCGGATCCTGGAGATCTACCTGAACAACGTGGAGTGGGGCGAAGGCGTGTTCGGCGCCGAGGCCGCCGCCCAGCACTACTTTCGCAAGAGTGCCAGCAAGCTGGGGCCTTACGAGGCGGCGCGGCTGGCGGTGATGCTGCCGCAGCCCAAGCGCTTCGAAAAGAACCCGGGCTCGGGCTACCTGGCCAGCCGGGCCTCGACGATCGTCGCGCGGATGCGCGATGCGGTCGTGCCCTGAAGCCCTAAGATCGGCCATGCGCATTCTCGGTATCGACCCTGGCCTGCAGACTACCGGCTTCGGCGTCATCGACGTCGACGGCCACGCGCTGCAATACGTGGCCAGCGGCACGATCACCACCACCCACCTTCACCGCGGCGACCTGCCGGCGCGGCTGCAGGTGCTGTTCGACGGCATCAACGAGGTGCGCACGCGCTACCAGCCCGACGTGGCAGCCGTGGAAATCGTGTTCGTCAACGTCAACCCGCAAGCCACCTTGCTGCTCGGTCAGGCGCGCGGCGCCTGCGTGACGGCGCTGGTCTCCTGCAACCTGTCGGTGGCCGAATACACCGCGCTGCAGATGAAGCAGGCGGTGGCGGGCTACGGCAAGGCCGGCAAGGCCGAAGTGCAGGAGATGGTCAAGCGCCTGCTGGGGCTGCCCGGCGTTCCGGGCAAGGATGCGGCGGATGCCCTGGGGCTGGCGATCACGCACGCGCATGTGGGTGCGTCGCTGGCGCGCATCGCGACGGCTGCCAGTGTGGGGCGCAAGTCGACCGGGATGTACCGGGCGGGGCGGGCGCACTAGTTTTCGTTTCGTCACCCCCGCGAAGGCGGGGGCCCGGCAGTCCCGCGTGCGCCGCAACGACGCGGTGAGGTCAGGCCAGCCGCTCGAGAACGAGCACCAGGAAGAACCCCAGCGCCGAGAACAGCGTCCACTTCAGCAGGACCAGCCCGAAGCGCTTGTACTTCGCCTGGCCGGTACCGGCGTAGAAGGCGAAGCTGACGCCGGCCGCCAGCAGCAGCAGCATCAGGATCCAGCGGAACACCAGCATCGGCTACCAGGCCCGCGCCGGCAGGGCGAAGCCGGCCGGCGCCTGGCGCTCGTCACCGAAGCTCACCACCTCGAAGGCGTCCGGCGCGGCCAGCAGCGCGCGCAGCAGCTTGTTGTTCAATGCGTGGCCCGAGCGGAAAGCGCTGTAGGCCGCCAGCAAGGGCTTGCCGACGATGTACAGGTCGCCCATGGCGTCCAGGATCTTGTGCTTGACGAACTCGTCGTCGTAGCGCAGCCCGTCGGAGTTGAGGACGCGGTAGTCGTCCATCACGATGGCATTGTCCAGCCCGCCGCCCAGGGCCAGGCCCTTGGACCGCATCATCTCCACGTCCTTGGTGAAGCCGAAGGTGCGGGCCCGGGCGATGTCGCGGCTGTACTGGCCCGAGCTCAGGTCGAATTCGTAGCGCTGCGCGGTCGAGTCGACCACGCGGTGCGAAAAATCGATCTCGAAAGCCAGCTTGTAGCCGTGGAACGGGTCGAGCCGCGCCCACTTGAGGTTGTCGCCCTCGCCTTCGCGCACCTCGATCGTCCGCAGCACGCGGATGAAGCGGCGCGGCGCGTGCTGCTGCTCGATGCCGGCGCTTTGCAACAGAAACACGAAGGACGCGGAGGAGCCGTCGAGGATGGGAACCTCTTCGGCCGTGATGTCCACGTACATGTTGTCGATGCCCAGGCCGGCGCAGGCCGACATCAGGTGCTCGACGGTGTGGACCTTGACGTTGCCGTTGGAGATGGTCGAGGCCAGCCGCGTGTCGGTCACGGCCAGGGTCGACACCGGGATGTCCACCGGCACCGGCAGGTCGACCCGGCGAAACACGATGCCGGTGTCCGGCTGGGCCGGCCGCAGCGTCAGCTCCACCCGCTGGCCGCCGTGCAGGCCCACGCCGACCGCCCTGGTCAGGGTCTTGAGCGTGCGTTGGCGAAGCATCGGTCGATTTTAGTTGGCCGCGGCCGCCAACGCATCCGCTTTACCGCATGGCCACACCAGCCGGGGGCCGGACGAAAAAAGGGCGGGCACGCCTGTACCCGCCCCCAAGCCCCTTGGAGAACTGCCTAGGGAATCCTGGACAAGACCCTCAGTCGGCCTGCTTGCGCAGGAAGGCCGGGATCTCGAAGTCGTCCATGCCGCCGCTGGACAGGGCGTCCACCTTGGCCGCGGCCTGGGTCCGGTTGGTGCGCCACACGCTCGGCACGGCAAGGCCGCCGTACTCGGGCTGCGCCACCTGGGCGCCACCGGCGCCCTGCATCTCGCGCGTGACGATCGCACCGGGGCCGCCGACAGCGCTGTGGATGGTCGGCACGTGGAACGGCACGTTGTCGGTGCCGGTGCGCAGCACCTGCAACGGGGGCGCGGTGCGGCGCTGGCCCTGGCGCGACAGGCCGGTGGCCACCACGGTGACGCGGACCTGGTCGCCCAGCTCGTCGTCGTAGGCGGTGCCGTAGATCACGTGCGCGTCCGGCGAGGCATAGGCGCGGATGGTGTTCATCGCCAGCTTCGACTCCGACAGCTTCAGGCTGCCCTTGGCCGCCGTGATCAGCACCAGCACGCCCTTGGCGCCCGACAGGTCGATGCCCTCCAGCAGCGGACAGGCCACTGCCTGCTCCGCCGCGATGCGAGCGCGGTCCGGGCCATTGGCCAGGGCCGTGCCCATCATCGCCTTGCCGGGCTCGCCCATCACCGTGCGCACGTCTTCGAAGTCGACGTTGACGTGGCCGGGAACATTGATGATCTCGGCGATGCCGCCCACCGCGTTCTTCAGAACGTCGTTGGCGTGGGCGAAGGCTTCGTCCTGGGTGATGTCGTCGCCCAGCACTTCCAGCAGCTTCTCGTTCAGCACCACGATCAGCGAGTCGACGTTGGCTTCCAGCTCCGCCAGGCCGGTGTCGGCGTTGGTCATGCGGCGGCCGCCTTCCCAGTCGAACGGCTTGGTGACGACGCCCACCGTGAGAATGCCCATCTCCTTGGCCACCCGCGCGATCACCGGCGCCGCGCCGGTGCCGGTGCCGCCGCCCATGCCGGCGGTGATGAACAGCATGTGCGCGCCCTGGATCGCCTCGCGGATGCTTTCGACGGCCAGCTCGGCGCACTCGCGGCCCTTCTCGGGCTTGCTGCCGGCGCCCAGGCCGGTGCCACCGAGCTGGATGTGCTTGTGGGCCGTGCTGCGCGCCAGCGCCTGCCCGTCGGTGTTGGCGCAGACGAACTCCACGCCCTGCACGCCGCACGCGATCATGTGCGCCACGGCATTGCCACCGCCGCCGCCGACCCCGATCACCTTGATCTGGGTGCCCTGGTGGAACTCTTCCACTTCGATCATTTCGATGCTCATTGCCTTACTCCTGATTTTGCTGCAGTTGCCACTTGCTGATTTGTTGGATGTGTCATCAACGCGGGAGCGGTGGATCGGTGCACCGACATCGCTCCTTTCTCGAATTGGGCGGAGAACCACGGGCCAGCCACAGTTTGGATGTCATGACTAGAAGTTCCCCACGATGAAATCTTTCAGGCGGCCAAAGGCGGTCTTCATCGAGCCGTGCTGCTGCGCCACCTTCTGGCCGCGCATGCGCGCGGTGCGTGCCTCTTCGAGCAGGCCCATGACGGTGGCGGCACGCGCCTGCGCCACCATGTCCGACAACGAGCCGCGGTAGCGCGGGATGCCGCGGCGCACGGGCTTGAGGAAGATGTCTTCGCCGAGTTCGACCATGCCCGGCATCACGGCGCTGCCGCCGGTGATGACGATGCCGGACGACAGCACTTCCTCGAAGCCCGACTCGCGGATCACCTGCTGCACCAGCGCGAAGATTTCCTCGACGCGCGGCTCGATCACGCCGGCCAGCGCCTGCTTGCTCAGCATGCGGGGGCCGCGGTCGCCCAGGCCCGGCACCTCGACCTGCTGCTCGGGGTCGGCCAGCAGCTGCTTGGCGTAGCCCGACTCCACCTTGATGTCCTCGGCGTCCTTGGTCGGCGTGCGCAGCGCCATCGCGATGTCGCTGGTGATCAGGTCGCCGGCGATCGGGATGACGGCGGTGTGCCGGATCGCGCCGCCGGTGAAGATCGCCACGTCGGTGGTGCCGGCGCCGATGTCCACCATCGCCACGCCCAGCTCGCGTTCGTCCTCGCTCAGCACCGCGGCGCTGGAGGCCAGCGGGTTCAGCATCAGCTGCTCCACCTCCAGGCCGCAGCGGCGCACGCACTTGATGATGTTCTCGGCCGCGCTCTGGGCACCGGTCACGATGTGCACCTTGGCCTCCAGCCGGATGCCGCTCATGCCGATCGGCTCCTTGACGTCCTGGCCGTCGATCACGAACTCCTGCGGCTCCACCAGCAGCAGGCGCTGGTCGGTCGAGATGTTGATGGCGCGCGCCGTCTCCACCACGCGGGCCACGTCCGCCGGCGTCACCTCGCGGTCCTTCACCGCCACCATGCCGCTGGAATTGATCCCGCGGATGTGGGCGCCGGTGATGCCGGTGTAGACGCGCGTGATCTTGCAGTCGGCCATCAGCTCGGCCTCTTTCAGCGCCTGCTGGATGCTCTGCACGGTGGCGTCGATGTTCACCACCACGCCGCGCTTGAGCCCGTTGGACGGCGCCACGCCCAGGCCGGCGAGCTTGAGCGCGCCGTTGCCCATGACCTCGGCCACGACCACCATCACCTTGGCGGTGCCGATGTCGAGTCCGACCACGACGTCCTTGTAATCCTTGGCCATCTCTTGTTCCTAGTTCCTCTGCGTTTGCACGTCCGTTGTGCCCACGCCCCTCAACCGCACCGCATAGCCGTCCCGGTGCCGCAGGTCCGCCGTTACCAGCGCCTCCGGTCGTCGGCCGTATTTCGAAGTCACCTGGGTCAGCGTGCGGGCAAAGCGCTGGCTGCGCGCCAGCACCTCGTCCTGCGTGCCGCGACCCAGTTCCACCACCGCGCCGCTGTCCAGCTTCAGCGTCCAGCCGCCGCGATTGGTCAACGCCAGCTGCTCCACCCGCAGCTCCATGGGCTCGAACAGCGGCTGCAGGCCGCGGTACATCGCCAGCACCTGCGGCGCCGCGCCGTCCGGGCCGTTCAGGCGCGGCAGTTCGTCCTCGTCGAGCTCTCCCGGGTCGGCCTCGAACACTTCACCGAAGGTGTTGACCATGCGCGACTCGGCCTCGGCGCCCCACAGCGCCAGCGGCTGGTGCTCCTGCAGCTGCACCCGCAGCCGGTTCGGGAACTGGCGCCGCACCGTGGCCTGGCGCACCCAGGGCACGCTCTCGAAAGCCGCGCGGGCCCGCTGCAGGTCCAGCGTGAAGAAGTTGCCGGCCAGCCGCGGCGCCACGTTGGCGCGCAAGGTGGCCACGCTGTTGTGCTCCAGGTCGCCCTGCACCGTGATGCCGCCCACCGCGAACAGCGGGTGCCGCAGCAGCCACCAGCCCAGCGCCGCCGCCAGCAGCACGGCGCAAGCCACGAACAGCACCGAAGCGGTGAGGTTCATCAGCTTGACGTCGACGGGCTGCGGCAGCGCGTGCTTCATGATGGCGACGGCTGCCTGAGCTGGTCGAGGGCGGCGCTGGCCAGCAACTGCAGGCACAGGTCTTCGTAGCTGATGCCGGCGGCGCGGGCCGACATCGGCACCAGCGAGTGGCCGGTCATGCCGGGCGAGGTGTTGATCTCCAACAGGTACGGCTTGCGCGTGGTCGCATCGACCATCACGTCGATGCGGCCCCAGCCGCGGCAGCCCAGCACGCGGTAGGCCTTGAGCACCAGGTCCTGGATCGCTTCCTCTTCGCCGGCGGGCAGGCCGCACGGCACCAGGTACCGGGTGTCGTCGCTGAAGTACTTGTTCTGGTAGTCGTAGTTGCCGGCCGGGGCGACGATGCGGATCACCGGCAGCGCGCGGGCCTGGTCGCCGGTGCCCAGGATCGGGCAGGTGACCTCGTCACCGGCCACGAACTGCTCGCACAGCACGTCGGCGTCGAGCACGGCGGCGGCGTCGACGGCGGCCTGCATGTCGGAGTAACCCTCGACCTTGGCCACACCGATGGACGAGCCTTCACGCGCCGGCTTGACGATCACCGGCAGGCCCAGGTCGTCCGGCACCCGGATCACCTGCTCGTGCTCGTAGCTGCCGCGCCGCAGCAGGGTGTAGCGCGGGGTCGGCACGTTCTCGGCGATCCAGACCCGCTTGGTCATCACCTTGTCGATCGAAATGGCCGAGGCCATCACGCCGGAGCCGGTGTACGGGATGCCGAGCAGCTCCAGCGCGCCTTGCACCGTGCCGTCTTCGCCAAAGCGGCCGTGCAGCGCGATGAAGCAGCGCTGGAAGCCGTCGCGCTTGAGCTCGGACAGGTCGCGCTCGGCCGGATCGAACGCATGCGCATCCACGCCCCTGGAAAGGAGCGCCTGCAGCACGCCGCCGCCGGACATCAGCGACACCTCGCGCTCCGCCGAGTGGCCGCCCATCAGGACGGCGACCTTGCCGAAATCCCCGGGGTTCATGCCGCGCCTCCCATTTCGACCAGCCTGGCGGGCACCGCGCCGATGGAGCCGGCGCCCATGCACAGCACGACGTCGCCGTCGCGCACGGTGTCCAGGATCTCCTGCGGCATCGCGCCGATGTCGTCGACGAACAGGGGTTCCACCTTGCCGGCCACGCGCACGGCGCGCGCCAGCGAGCGGCCGTCGGCGGCCACGATCGGGTCTTCGCCGGCGGAGTACACCTCCGACAGCACCACCGCGTCGGCGCTGCCCAGCACCCGCACGAAATCCTCGAAGCAGTCGCGGGTGCGGGTGTAGCGATGCGGCTGGAAGGCCAGCACGATGCGCTGGCCGGGGAAGGCGCCGCGGGCGGCCGACAGCGTCGCCGCCATCTCCACCGGGTGGTGGCCATAGTCCTCGATCACGGTGAACCTGCCGCCGCCGCGCACGCCGGGCACGGCGACGTCGCCATAGCTTTGAAAGCGGCGGCCGACGCCCTTGAAGTCTTCCAGCGCCTTGACGACCGCGTCGTCGGGGATGTTCAGTTCCACCGCGACGGCGATCGCCGACAGCGCGTTCAGCACGTTGTGCATGCCCACCAGGTTCAGCTTGACGTGCATGTCGGGCAAGATCACGCCGTTGCGCCGCTGCACGGTGAAGTGCATCTGCGGGCCGACGGCGCGCACGTCCACGGCCCGCACCTGGGCTTCTTCGTGCAGGCCGTAGCTGGTGACCGGGCACTGCACGTCGGACAGGATCGAGCGGATGGTCGGGTCGTCGACGCACAGGATGGCGGTGCCATAGAACGGCATGCGGTGCAGGAATTCGAGGAAGGCGCCCTTCAACCGGTTGAAGTCGTGCCCGTAAGTCTCCATGTGGTCGGCGTCGATGTTGGTCACGACGGCCATCACCGGCAGCAGGTTCAGGAACGAGGCGTCGGATTCGTCGGCCTCCACCACGATGTAGTCGCCGCTGCCCAGCTTGGCGTTGGCGCCGGCGCTGTTGAGCCTGCCGCCGATCACGAAGGTCGGGTCCAGCCCGCCCTCGGCCAGCACGCTGGCCACCAGGCTGGTGGTGGTGGTCTTGCCGTGGGTGCCGGCGATGGCGATGCCCTGCTTCAGGCGCATCAGCTCGGCCAGCATCATGGCGCGCGGCACCACCGGGATCTTGCGCTTGCGGGCGGCGAGCACCTCGGGGTTGTCGGCCTGCACCGCGGTCGACGTGACCACCGCATCGGCGCCGATGATGTTGGCCGCGGCATGGCCGACGAAGGTCTGGATGCCCAGCTCGGACAGCCGGCGCAGCGTCGGTGTGTCGTTCAGGTCCGAGCCGGAGATCAGGTAGCCCAGGTTGCGCAGGATCTCGGCGATGCCCGACATGCCGGCGCCGCCGACTCCGACGAAATGAATGTGCTTGATTGCGTGTTTCATGCTTTGGCGAGCGCCTCGCAGGCGGCGACCATCTGCTCGGTCGCCTGGGTTTTTTGCATTTTCCGGGCCGCCACGGCGCGCCGCAGCAGTTCGTCGCGCTGGAGCGTGATCAGCATGGTCGCTACGGTGTCGGGGGTCAGTTCGCGCTGCTGCACCAGCCAGCCGCCACCCGCATCGACGAGGAAGCGGGCGTTGGTGGTCTGGTGGTCGTCCACCGCGAACGGGAAGGGAACGAACAGGGCCGCGGCGCCGACGGCCGCCAGCTCGGTGACGGTGCTGGCGCCGGCGCGGCAGATCACGAGATCCGCCTGGGCGAACGCGCTGGCGGTGTCGTCGATGAAAGGCGTCAGGTCCGCCTCGACGCCCGCAGCTGCGTAGTTGGCGCGCAGCTCTTCGATCTGCCTGGCGCCGCTTTGGTGGACCACGTGCGGGCGCTGCGCGGCCGGAATGCGGGCCAGCGCCTGCGGCACGATGTCGTTCAGCGCCTTGGCGCCGAGGCTGCCGCCCACCACCAGCAGCTTGAGCGGGCCGCTGCGGCCGGCAAAGCGCTGCTCGGGCGGCGGCTGGTTCAGAAAGGCCGCGCGCAGCGGATTGCCGATCCACTCGCCCTTGGCCACCACGTCGGGGAAGGCGCTGTAGACGCGGTCGGCGACGCCGGCCAGCACCTTGTTGGCCATGCCGGCGACCGAGTTCTGTTCGTGCAGCACCAGCGGCTTGCCCAGCAGCACGCCCATCATGGCGCCGGGGAAAGTGATGTAGCCGCCCAGGCCCACCAGCACGTCGGGCTTGACCCGGCGCACCACCTGGATGCTTTGCCAGAAGGCGCGCAGCAGCCTGAGCGGCAGCAGCACCAGCGTGAGCGGGCCCTTGCCGCGCACGCCGCCGAAGGCAATCGTCTCCAGCGGAATGCCGCGCGGCGGCACCAGCTGCGCCTCCATGCTGCCCGGAGCGCCCAGCCAGTGGACGCGCCAGCCGCGCTCGCGCAGGGCTTCGGCCACGGCCAGCCCGGGGAAGATGTGGCCACCGGTGCCGCCGGCCATGACGAGAGCGCACTTCATGCGCGGCCTCCCCGCATCAGCACGCGGTTCTCGTAGTCGATGCGCAGCACCACCGCGATCGCCACCACGTTCAGCAGCACCGCCGAGCCGCCGTAACTCATGAGCGGCAAGGTCAGGCCCTTGGTCGGCAGCGCGCCCAGGTTCACGCCCATGTTGATGAAGGCCTGGAAGCCGATCCAGATGCCGACGCCTTGCGCCACCAGCCCGGCGAACACCCGGTCCAGCACGATGGCCTGGCGGCCGATGTGCATGATGCGGCGCGTCATCCACAGGAACAGGCCGATCACGGTGACCACGCCGATCAGGCCGAACTCCTCGCCGATGACGGCCAGCAGGAAGTCGGTGTGCGCCTCCGGCAGCCAGTGCAGCTTCTCGACGCTGCCGCCCAGGCCGACGCCGAAGATCTCGCCGCGGCCGATGGCGATCAGCGAGTGCGACAGCTGGTAGCCCTTGCCCAGCGCGTGCTTCTCGCTCCACGGGTCCAGGTAGGCGAAGATGCGCTCGCGCCGCCAGTCGGACAGCGCGATCATCACGGCGAAGGCGACCACGATCACCGTGGCGATCAGGAAGAACATGCGGGCGTTGACGCCGCCCAGGAACAGGATGCCCATGGCGATCACCGCGATCACCATGAAGGCGCCCATGTCCGGCTCGGCCAGCAGCAGCACGCCGACGACCGCGACCGCCGTGGCCATCGGCATGACCGCGCGCAGGAAGTTTTCCCGCACGTCCATCTTGCGCACCATGTAGTTGCAGGCGTAGAGCAGCACCGCGAACTTGGCCAGCTCGGACGGCTGGAACGAGATCGGCCCGACGGCGATCCAGCGGCGCGCGCCGTTGACGCCCTTGCCGATGCCGGGGATCAGCACCATCACCAGCAGCAGCAGCGACAGCACGAACAGCCACGGCGCCCAGCGCTCCCAGCTCGCCACCGGCACCTGGAACGCCAGCAGGCCGGCGACGAAGGCCAGCCCCAGGAAGATGGCGTGCCGTGTCAGGAAGAAGCTGTGCGCATAGCGGGCGAACTTGGGGTTGTCCGGCAGCGCGATCGAGGCCGAATAGACCATCACCAGGCCCCAGGCCAGCAGGGCGACGCAGACCCAAACCAGCGCGGCGTCAAAGCCGTGCAGCCGCACGTTGGCGTTGTCGCGCGGGGCGCGTTCGGGGTGCCAGCCCGGCGCGCGCGGCCGCCAGGGATTGAGTCCGGAGAGGGTGGCAGCGATGCTCATTGCGTGTCCCCCGCCAGCATCGCGCCGGCTTCGTCCGCGATCACTTGCACCGCGGCGCGAAACACTTCGGCCCGGTGGCCGTAATTGCGGAACATGTCGAAGCTGGCACAGGCCGGCGACATCAGAACAGCGTCGCCGGCGTGGGCGCGCTGGGTCGCGAGGCGCACCGCCTCTTGCATCGTCGCCGCTTCCAGCAAGGCAACGCCGGTCGGTTCCAGCACGGCGCGGATGGCGGGAGCGTCGCGCCCGATCAGCACGGCGGCGCGAGCGAAACGCGCTACTGGCGCGGCCAGCGGCGCGAACTCCTGGCCCTTGGCGTCGCCGCCCAGGATCACCACCAGCTTGCGGTCGGCGCCCAGGCCCTGCAGCGCGGCGACGGTGGCGCCGACGTTGGTGCCCTTGCTGTCGTCGAAGTACTCGATGCCGTCGACGATGCCCACCGGCTCGACGCGGTGCGGTTCGCCGCGGTAGTCGCGCAGGCCGTACAGCATCGGCGCGAGCTGGCAGCCAGCGGCCGTGGCCAGGGCCACCGCGGCCAGCGCGTTGGTGGCGTTGTGGCGGCCGCGGATGCGCAGGGCATCAGCCGGCATCAGGCGTTGCAGGTGGATTTCCACCTCTTCGTGCTTGCGCCTCTTTTCGGTTTCGTCCGCTTCGTGGGCGCGCACCAGCCAGGCCATGCCGTGCGGCACTTCCAGGCCGTAGTCGCCCGGGCGTTGCGGCAGGCCCTCGCCGAAGGTGATGTAGCTGCGCTGCTCGTACTTGCCGCCCTTCAGGCGCACTGGCTCGGGCAGCATCCGCATGACGACCGGATCGTCGCGGTTCAGGATCATCACGCCATGCCGGCCGAACACGCGCGCCTTGGCGGCCGCGTACGCTTGCATCGTGCCGTGCCAGTCCAGGTGGTCCTGGCTCAGGTTCAGCACGGTGGCTGCCGTTGGTTCGAAATCGGTGACGCCTTCCAGCTGGAAGCTGGACAGCTCGAGCACCCACACCTGCGGCAGGTCTGCGCCCTGCTGGGTCAGCGAGTCCAGCAGGCTGGGGCCGATGTTGCCCGCCACCGCCACCGTCTTGCCGGCGCGCTCGACCAGTTGCGCGGTCAGCGAGGTGACGGTGGTCTTGCCGTTGGTGCCGGTCACGGCCAGCAGCGCGGGCTGGTAGCCGTCGGCCGCCTTCAGTTGCGCCAGGGCGGCCACGAACAGGTCCAGTTCGGCGCGCACGGCCACGCCGGCAGCGCGGGCGGCGTCGACCACCGGCGCCACCTGCGCCGGCGTCAGGCCCGGGCTGCGCAGCACCAGCTGCTGGCCATCGGCCAGCGCCGCGTCGAACGGGCCGGCCACGAAGCGCGCCTGCGGCACCTGCTCGCGCAACGCGGCCAGTTGCGGCGGCGCGTCGCGCGTGTCGGCGACCGTCACCACCGCACCCTGCCGCGCGCACCAGCGCGCCATGGCGAAGCCGGACGCACCGCAGCCGAGCACCAGGACGGGTTGGTCGCGCAATTGC
>NZ_JAQGLS010000250.1 GCF_028292805.1 Ramlibacter sp.
GGTGGCCGCGCTTGCGGCCGCATCCGCCGCCACCCCGCCGCTCGCCAGCGCCGGCGTGGTGGTGTTCCGCACCAGCGGCAGCTCCTGGGTGCAGGTCACCGATGCCAAGGGCACCTCGGTGCTGCGCCGCCTGATGGAGGCCGGCGAGACGGTCGCCGCCGACGGCGCGCTGCCGCTGACCGTGACGGTCGGCAACATGCAGGCGACCGAGGTCCAGGTGCGCGGCCAACCCTACAACCTGGCACCGGTGTCGCGCGACAACGTGGCCCGCTTCGAAGTCAAGTGATGACCGTTTCCTGCCTCCCCATCGCACCGTCCGCCCCGCTGCCGCGCCGGTCGCGCCAGGCGCGCGTCGCCTGGGGCGCCAACGTGGTCACGGTCGGCGGCGACGCGCCGGTGCGGCTGCAGTCGATGACCAACACCGACACGGTGGACGCCATCGGCACCGCCATCCAGGTCAAGGAGCTGGCGCTGGCCGGCTCGGAGCTGGTGCGCATCACGGTCAACACGCCGGAGGCGGCGCAGCAGGTTCCGTACATCCGCGAGCAGCTCGATCGCATGGGCATCGCGGTGCCGCTGATCGGCGACTTCCACTACAACGGCCACCGGCTGCTGGCCGACCATCCGGCCTGCGCGCAGGCGCTGTCCAAGTACCGCATCAACCCCGGCAACGTCGGCAAGGGCGACAAGCACGATCGCCAGTTCGCCCAGATGATCGAAGCGGCGCTGCGCTGGGACAAGCCGGTGCGCATCGGCGTCAACTGGGGCAGCCTCGACCAGGAACTGCTGGCGCAGCTGATGGACGACAACGCGGCGCGCGCCACCCCGTGGGAAGCGCGCCAGGTGATGTACGAGGCGTTGATCAGGTCGGCCACCGAGTCGGCCCGGCGCGCCGTCGAACTGGGCATGCGGCCCGAGCAGGTGCTGCTGTCGTGCAAGGTCAGCGGCGTGCAGGACCTTGTCGCCGTCTACCGCGAACTGGCCAGACGCTGCGACTACCCGTTGCACCTGGGCCTGACCGAAGCCGGCATGGGCACCAAGGGCACCGTGGCGTCCGCGGTGGCGCTGGGCCTGCTGCTGCAGGAAGGCATAGGCGACACCATCCGCGTGTCGCTGACGCCGCAGCCGGGCGAGCCGCGCACCCAGGAGGTGGTGATCGCCGCCGAAATCCTGCAGTCGCTGGGCATGCGCAGCTTCGTGCCGAGCGTGACGGCCTGCCCGGGGTGCGGCCGCACCACCAGCACCACCTTCCAGGAGCTGGCCAAGCAGATCGACGACTACTTGCGCGCGCAAATGCCGGTGTGGCGCGACAAGTACCCGGGCGTGGAGAAGATGAAGGTGGCCGTGATGGGCTGCATCGTCAACGGCCCCGGTGAAAGCAAGCACGCCGACATCGGCATCAGCCTGCCCGGCACCGGCGAGGCGCCGGCCGCCCCGGTCTTCATCGACGGCCAGAAGGCGCTGACCTTGCGCGGCGAGAACATCGTCTCTGAATTCCACGCGCTGGTGGAAAGTTACGTAGAACAAAAATTCGGAGGGGCCAGGGCCTAGGGGCCATGGGCTTGGGGATACCCCGGCCCTGCGGCTCCCGCCTTTCCCTAGTCCCTGGCCTTCAGTCTCTGATCCCTTTATGAAAATCTCCGCCGTCAAAGGCATGAACGACATCCTGCCGCCGTCGGTGCCCCGCACCGAGAAGCTGCCCGATTCCGCCTTGTGGCAGTGGTTCGAGTCCGCCGTGCGCACGGTGCTGGGCCGCTACGGTTACCAGAACCTGCTCACGCCCATCGTGGAGCCCACCGCGCTGTTCGTGCGCGGACTGGGCGAGGTGACCGACATCGTCGAAAAGGAGATGTACTCCTTCGTCGACTCCATGAACGGCGACAAGCTCACGCTGCGCCCGGAGGCGACCGCCGGCATCGTGCGGGCGATGATCGAGCACAACGCGCTGTACAACGGCCCGTTGCGGGTCTGGACGCTCGGGCCGATGTTCCGCCATGAGCGGCCGCAAAAGGGCCGCTACCGGCAGTTCCACCAGCTCGACGTCGAGGCGCTGGGCTTCGCCGGACCGGACGTGGATGCCGAGATCATCCTGCTGGCGCGCGCGCTGTGGCGCGAGCTCGGCCTGGTCGAAGGCCGCGACGTGCGGCTGGAGATCAACAGCCTGGGCCAGCCCGACGAGCGCCGCGCCCACCGCGACGCCCTGGTGCGCCACCTGGAGCAGCACGCCGACGCGCTGGATGCCGACGCGCAGCGCCGGTTGCACAGCAACCCGCTGCGCATCCTGGACAGCAAGAATCCGCAGCTGCAGTCCATCATCGAGGCGGCCCCGAAGCTGATGGACTTCCTGGGCGAGGCATCGCTGGCCCACTTCGACGCGGTGCGCGCGGTGCTCGACGCCGTCGGCCTGGAGTACCGCGTCAACCCGCGCCTGGTGCGCGGCATGGACTACTACAACCTCAGCGTCTTCGAGTGGGTGACCGACCGCCTCGGCTCGCAAGGCACCGTCTGCGGCGGCGGCCGCTACGACGGGCTGATCGAGCAGCTGGGTGGCAAGCCGGCGCCCGCCGTCGGCTTCGGCCTGGGCATCGAACGGCTGCTGCTGCTGATCCAGGAGATCGGCCTGGCGGTGCCCAAGGCCGCCGCCGACGCCTACGCCGTGGTCCCGGCCGGCTCGCCACTGCCGCGGGTGGTGGTGGTTCTGGAGACCTTGCGGCAGGCCGGGGTCCGCGTCCTGCAGCACGCCGGCGGCGCCGACGGCCCCGGCAGCATGAAATCGCAGTTCAAGAAGGCCGACGGCAGTGGCGCGGCTTTCGCGCTGGTGTTCGGCGCCGACGAACTGGCGCAAGGACAAGTCACCGTCAAGGATCTGCGCACCGGCACCCAGACCCTGCAGCCGCTGGCCGGGGCGCAAGCCTGGGCCGGCAGCCTGAAGTCCTGACCGCATCATGAAGTTCCCTACAATCGCACGCTTCACCTGAGCAGGCTCCATGGCACGACATCTCGATCTCGAAGAACAGGAACAGCTTGACGACCTCAAGCATTTCTGGAAACAGTGGGGGAACCTGATCACCTGGTTCCTGATCGCCGTGTTCGGCTCGTTCGCGGCCTGGAACGGCTGGCACTACTGGCAGCGCACCCAGGCGGCGCAGGCCGCCGCGCTGTACGAGGAGGTCGAGCGGGCGGTCGCGGCCGGCGACTCGGCCCGCGTCGAGCAGGCCGCCAAGGACATCAAGGACAAGTACGGACGCACCGCCTACGCCCACCAGGCCGGCCTGCTGGCCGCCAAGGTGCTGGCCGACAAGGGCCAGGCCGACGGCGCCCGCGGCGCGCTGGAGTGGCTGGCGGACAAGGCCTCCGACCAGGGCTACCAGGCCATCGCCCGGCTGCGGCTGGCGGCGCTGCTGGTGGACGCCAAGGCCTACGACGACGCGCTCAAGCAGCTGGCGGTCGATTTCCCGGCCGAATTCGCGCCGCTGGCGGCGGACCGCCGCGGTGACGTCTACAACCTCCAAGGCAAGAACAACGAGGCGAAGGCCGAGTACACCAAGGCCTGGAAGGGCCTGGACGCCGAGTCCGACTACCGCTCCCTGGTGGAGGTCAAGCTGACCGCGCTGGGTGTGGACGTCCAGTCCCTGAAGCCGGCCGCCGCGCCCGCGGAAAGCGCCAAGTCGTGAGCGGCGCGCGCACCCTCCTGGCGCTGGTCGCCGCCGCTCTGCTGGCCGGCTGCTCCTACATCCCCCAGCTGTCGTCGCTGCCCTTCATCGGCAGCGCCGCGGACAAAGCCAAGCCGGCCGAACTGCAGCCCAACCCCGGCCTGCTGGGCGTGCGCCAGGCCTGGACCTCGCGCATCGGTCCGGTGACCTTTCCGCTGGGCGTCAACGTCAGCGGCAGCACCGTGACGCTGGCGTCCAGCGACGGCAACGTGGTCGCGCTGGACGGCGCCAGCGGCCGCGAGCTGTGGCGCGCCAGCGCC
>NZ_JAQGLS010000286.1 GCF_028292805.1 Ramlibacter sp.
GTCGCGGCCTGGCCAGCCGTCGCCGGCCGCGCCGCCACCTGCAGCACGCTGGCGCGGCCGCGCGCTTCATATTTGTGCAAGGCGCCGGGCTGGCCTTCCCAGCGGGCCTGCAGCTTGTCGACCAGGCCTTGCGGCGCGTAGGCCTGCAAGGCGGCGTGAGTGGCGGTGCCCAGCGGCAGCCGGGCCGCGACCAGGCTCAGGGCGCCCAGGTCGAGGCGGTCGGCCTGCAGTTCGCCGCGGGCCGGCGCCTGGCCTTGCGGGCCGGTCCAGGTGACGGCGACGTTGCCGCCGGGCCAGCGGTGGCCGTCCTCGGTGACGAACTGCAGCTCCTGCGTCTGGAACTGGAAGCCGCCGACCAGCCGCTTGCCGCCCAGCCGCCCGGACACCGCACGCAGCGCCAGCGGTTGCAGCCCCGCGCCCAGCGTGGCGCTGACGTCCGCCAGCACCACGTCGGCGGTGCCGCCCACCACCTGGCCGCGTTGCACGTCGGCCCAGGCGCGCAGGCGCCCGCGGCCCTGGCTCACCTTGAAGGCCACGTCGACATAGCGCCGCAACTGCGCCAGGTCGACGGACTCGACATCGGCGTGCAGTTCACCGCTCCAGTCGCGCCAGCGGCCGGCGTGCGTGGACAGCAGCGGCTGGCGCAACAGCCCGCTGGCGGTGAAACGCTGCCCCAGTTCGGGTGGCGGAGTGGCTTGGATCCGCAGCGCATGGCGCCGGGCCCGGTTGCGCACCAGCAGGTCGACCTGCTGCAAGACCAGCGGCGGGACGGCGCGCGTTTCATCGGTCCAGCGCAAGGTGCCGCCGCTGATGATGAATTCGGCCTGGCCGAAGAACCAGTCGGCGGCCTGGCCGCCGTCGTCCGCGCTGCGGGCAAAGTCCAGCCCCGCCACCAGGATGCGGCCGTCGGCGGTGCGGCGGATGTCCAGCTGCGGGCCCTGAATATAGAGCTGCTCGAAACTCAGGCTCCAGAGCGAGCGTGGCGACAGCGCGCCCACCACCAGCGGCAGCCGCAGCGCCTCGTGGCCTTGCGGGCCCAGCAGCACCACGTCCTGCAGCTCGAACGACGGCATCAGGCCGCCGCTGCGGGCGGTGATCGCGCCGATGCGAACCGGCACCCCCAGCACCTGCGTGGCCCGGGATTCCAGCGCAGGGCGCCACTCGCCGATTCGCGGCACAATCCAGCCATGCAGCGCCCCCCACGCCAGCGACAGCAGCAGCGACGCAGCCAGCAGCAGCCACAGGGCCCCCTTGACGGCCGCGGCGAACAATCTGAGCGGCCGTGAAGGATGCGTCGGCGTGGCGTTCATGACTACTTGGGACAGGCGGGAATTATGACCTTCGGCGCTGCGCCGGGTTCCGGCAGCGAAGCGGCATGCTTCGTCAACGGCGCGAGCGATCGCGCGGATGACACGCCGGCCCCTGCCGATCCGATCTCCTCCTATTCGCGTTTCGCCCAGCGGCTGCGCCGGCGCTATGCCGACGAACTGGCGCTGCTGCCGCCCGGCGCGCCGACCACCGCCGCCATCGCCGCCGCCTACGAAGCTTTACGTTCGGGCGGCTTCGACGTCGGCTCGGGGTTGCGGACCGTGCGCCAGCTGGTGATGGAACGGCTGCTGGCGCTGGACTGCGACGCGCAGGCCCCGCTGGCGGTCGTCACCGGCGCCGTCACGGAACTGGCCGAGTTCGCGCTCGACGTCGCCTGCGCGCAGGCCTGCCACGACCTCGATGCGGTGCATGGCGAGCCCAGGACGCAGCAAGGCAGGCGGGCCCAGCTCTGGGTGGTGGGCATGGGCAAGCTCGGCGCGCGTGAACTGAACGTCTCGAGCGACGTCGACCTGATCTACATCTACGATGAAGAGGGCGAGACCGCCGGCACGGCCGACGGCCGCGGCCGGATCTCGAACCACGAGTATTTCGGCAAGGTGGTCAAGGCCATCTACGCCCTGATCGGCGAGGTGACCGAGCACGGCTTCGTGTTCCGCGTCGACACCGCCCTGCGTCCCAACGGCAACTCGGGCCCGCCGGCCGTCTCGCTCGGCGCGCTGGAAGAGTACTTGCAGGTGCAGGGCCGCGAATGGGAGCGCTTCGCCTGGCTCAAGAGCCGGATCATCGCCCCGCGCAGCTGCATCGCCGACGGCTCGGCCCACGAGCTGCGCACGGTGGTGCTGCCGTTCGTGTTCCGCCGCTACCTCGATTACAGCGTGTTCGACGCGTTGCGGGTGCTGCATCGGCAGATCCGCGAGCACGCCGCGCGCCGCGCCGCCGGCCGGCCCGAACGCGCCAACGACGTCAAGCTGTCGCGCGGCGGCATCCGCGAGATCGAGTTCATCGTGCAGCTGCTGCAGGTGGTGCGCGGCGGCCAGTTCCCGGAGCTGCGCACCCGCCCGACCCTGCAGGCGCTCGAGCGGCTGGCGCGCGCCGGCCTGATGCCGCAGGCCACGGCCGACGCACTGGCCCGCGCCTACGAGTTCCTGCGCAAGGTCGAGCACCGCATCCAGTACCTGGACGACCAGCAGACCCACGTGCTGATGGGCTGCGACGACGACCTCGGCTGGATCGCGCGGACCATGGGCTACGCCGACTGCTGCCCCTTCCTGCACGAGCTGGACAGCCACCGCGAATTCGTCGCCCAGGAATTCGACACGCTGCTGGGCAACGGGCAGGCGCCCTGCCAGACGTGCGGCGGGCCGAAGGCGCGGCCGGCCCCGGCGGACCTCGATTCGGTGCTGGAGCGGCTG
>NZ_JAQGLS010000294.1 GCF_028292805.1 Ramlibacter sp.
CGGCGCACCGTGTCTTCGAACTGCAGCCGCGTGAACGGCAGCGCGCCGGAGGCGGCAAGCGCGCCGTACAGCGCCGGCGCGATCGGACCGGCAGCGCGTTCGGCCAGCGCCGCGAAGTCGGCACCGATGAAGCGGCGGGCCGCCGCCTGCGCGCCTTGCAACAATTTGTCTTCGTCGACCCGGCCGTCGCCCATGGCGGTGCGCTCGGTCATGGAATAGACGCGGTGGGTCGATGCGATGAAGGTGGTGCGGTCCGCGGTCACCAGCCCACGCTGCAGCGCCCGGCCGGCTTCCATCAGCTCGGAGGCCAGCACGACGTCGAGTTCGCCCGGCACCGGCGCCAGCGCCAGCACCGGTTGCGCGCCGGCCGGCACCGCCGCCCGCGGGAACAGCTCCAGGTAGTACACGGTGGCGCCGGTGCGCTGCGCCACGCCTGGCACCGAGGTCGCCTGCGCCACAAAGCCGTTGTGCTGCGCCAGGTCCACCAGCCAGTCGGCCAGCACGCCCCCGCCCTCCCCGCCCATGGCCAGCAGCGCGATGGTGATGGCCTTCGGCTGAACGGCGCTCATGCCGCCAGCCCTTGCAGCCGGCGCTCGATGCGTGCCTGCAGCCAGCCGATCACGCGGCCGCGCACGCCCTGCTTGATGCGATCCCAGCGGCTCGGGTTGTTGATGATCTCGGCCCGGTAGAAAGAGGGGCACAGCACGGCGGCATGGGCCACCTCGCCGCACAGGCCGCAGCCGACGCAGCTGTCCACCACGGTGGCGATCGGGTCGCGCCGCAGCGGGTCCGGGTTCGGCTTGATGGTGAGCGACGGGCAGCCGGACAGGCGGATGCAGGAGTGGTCGCCGGTGCAGGTGTCGGGGTCGATGCCGAAGCGTTCGCGCACCACGCGCTGGCCGTCGGCGATCGCCTTGCGCAGCAGCGGCTTGACCCGCCGCTGCTTGTTCAGCATGCATTCGCTGGACGCGACGATGACCTTGGGCCCCTTGGCCTTGGTGGTCAGCGCCTCGCGCAAGGTGTTGCGCATCTGCTCCAGGCTGTAGGTGTTGCTGACGGTGCGCACCCAGTCGACGCCGACGCCGCGGACGGCTTTCTCGATCGGGTGGTTGGTGCCGCGGATCGGGTTCTCGGCCTTCGACGACAGCACGTCCTGGCCGCCGGTGGCCGCCGAATAGCCGTTGTCGATGACCACCAGCACGTTGTCGGTCTGGTTGAACACCGCGTTGCCCACGCCGCTGGTCAGACCGTTGTGCCAGAAGCCGCCGTCGCCCATGATGGACAGCGTGCGCTTGCCGGTCTCCTGTGTGTTCAGCGCCGCAGCACCGGCCCAGCCCAGGCCGTAGCCCATCGTGGTGGCGCCCAGGTTGAACGGCGGCAGGATGGAAAACAGGTGGCAGCCGATGTCGCAGCTGATGTGGTGGGCGCCGAGCTCGCGCTCGACCAGCTTGATGGCAGTGAAGATCGGCCGCTCGGGGCAGCCGGTGCAGAACGATGGCGGCCGCCCGTGCACCTGGCTGGTGGCGTCGCGGATGGCGATGGCGTTGGGGTGGCCCGGCAGCAGCGCCGGTGCTGCTGCCGGCCGCGCGGCCAGCGGCAGCTCGCGGCTGGCCAGCAGCTGCGGGGCGTAACGCTCGACGAAGCGCGCCACGCCCTTGAGCACCACACCACCCGTGTACTCGCCGGCCATCGGCAGAAAGTCCTTGCCGTGCACTTTCGTCTGCACGTCGGCGCGGCGCAGGATCGCGTGCACCGCCTGCTCGATGAAGTCCGGCTGGCCTTCCTCCACCAGCAG
Source organism: Ramlibacter sp. (assembly GCF_028292805.1). Taxonomy (GTDB): domain Bacteria; phylum Pseudomonadota; class Gammaproteobacteria; order Burkholderiales; family Burkholderiaceae_C; genus Ramlibacter. The sequence goes on from NZ_JAQGLS010000294.1 coordinate 1,796, forward strand.
GATGCCGCGCTTGCCGGCGCAAAACCGCGTGAACTCGGCATCGACCAGCGGGTAGGTCACGTTCAGCACGTACAGCGGCACGCGCGAATTGCCGAAGGCGTCTGCCAGCCCCAGCAGTTCGAGCGCGCGCAGCACGCCGTTGTACATGCCGCCCTGCAGCACGATGCCGAACTCCTGCTCGCTCTCCGCGAAGAACTCGTTCAGGCCCCGCTGCTGGATGAAGCGCACCGCCGCCGGCCAGCGCTGGGCGATCTTCTCCTGCTCGTGCAGGTAGGTCGAGGGCGGCAGCGCGATGCGGTCGACGTCGCGGCGCGGCTGCTCGATCGCGTCCTTCAGTGTGAAGTCCGCGCGCTTGTTGGCCTTGGCGATGAAACTGCCGTGCACGTGGCAGGCGCGGATGCGCAGCTCCAGCATCACCGGCGTGCGGCTGGCCTCGGACAGCTCGAAGGCCTGCTCCACGGCGGCGACGATGCTGGGCAGGTTGGGCCGCGGGTCCAGCAGCCACACCTGCGACTTCATGGCGAAGGCGTGCGAGCGCTCCTGCATGATGCTGGAGCCTTCGCCGTAGTCCTCGCCCACGATGATCAGCGCGCCGCCGGTGACGCCGCCCGAGGCCAGGTTGGCCAGCGCGTCCGAGGCCACGTTGGTGCCGACGGTGGACTTGAAGGTCACCGCGCCACGCAGCGGGTAGTTGACGGAGGCGGCGAGCGTCGCCGTTGCCGTGGCCTCCGAGGCGCTGTGCTCGAAGCGGATGCCCAGTTCCTTGAGGATGTCGTTGGCGTCCGTCAGCACGTCCATCAGGTGCGAGATTGGCGCGCCCTGGTAGCCGGCGACATAGGAGACGCCCGACTGCAGCAGCGCCTTGGTGACGGCCAGGATGCCCTCGCCCTGGAACACCTCGCCCTCCCCCAGGCGCAGTTTGGTGACTTCGGTTGCAAAGGAGCGTTCGGCCATGTGGATGTTCGGGTTGCGCCGCCAATCTACGCATCCGCTTCCCATTTGGCGAATGGATTGTGCGGATGGCCTACATTCATGGCATCCATGATCCGGGACAACCCTGATGAACTTTCGCCAGCTCGACCTAAACCTGCTGCGGGTGCTGGCGGCCATCCACCGTACCGGCTCGGTCACGGCTGCGGCCAGGACGCTGTCGCTGTCGCAGTCCGCCACCAGCAACGCGCTGGCGCGGCTGCGCCGCTTTTTCGACGACGAGCTGTTCGTGCGCTCGCCGGCCGGCCTGCAGCGCACCCGGCTGTGCGAGCAGGTGGCGCCGGGCGTGCTGGCGCAGCTCGCCTCGCTGGAGTCGCTGGTGACCCGGCTGGACGCGTTCGATCCGGGCCGCAGCGATCTCACCTGGCGGCTGTCGCTGTCGGATCTGGGCGAGATGCTGTTCCTGCCGGGGCTGATCGCTGCGCTGCGGGCAGAGGCGCCGCACACGCGCGTGTCCAACATTTCGGTGGCGGCCGCCGCCGTCGCCACCGCGCTGGAGACGCGCGAGATCGACTGCGCCATCGGCATCCTGCAGCCGCGCCAGCGCGGCATTCAGGCGGAGCTGCTGTTTCGCGAGCAGTACGTGGCGATCACCGCGGCTGACTGGCGGCCGGCCGGCGGGCGGGTCGGCGCTTCGCTGTCGCCGGCCCAGCTGGCCGGCGCCTCCATGGTCCTGGCCTCGCCCACGGCCACGTTCCACAGCAGCGTGGAGGAGATGCTGGTGGACCTGAAGCTGGCGGACCGCATCATGCTGCGCGGCCGCCACTTCGGCGCCCTGCCCGACGTGGTGACCAGCACCGACTTGCTGGCCATCGTGCCGGCCATGTACGCCGCCAGCCTCGCCGATCGCGCCATCCGGGTCTGGAAGCTGCGCGACGCGCCGTTCTACGACGTGCGGCTGGTCTGGCACGCCAGCACGGCGCGCGATCCGGCGCAGCAGTGGCTGCGGGCGCTGCTGCACCGGCTGTTCCGGCGGGCGCGGCTCAGTCCAGCCTAGCCAGCGGCGTGTGATCCCGATCCGTTTCGGGAACCGGACGGGCATCGCGCAGGCCGTTCCCCCCTGTGCTGACGGCCGACTTTGCCAGTCCTCATCACACTGATCGGGCCACTTGACAATCGCTCCGGCGATTGTCAAGTGATGGCTCAATCCAGCAGCTGATGTTTGAGGGCGTAGTAGGTCAGGTCGCTGTTGCTGCGCGCCTGCAGCTTGAGCATCAGGCGGGCGCGGTAGGTGCTGACGGTCTTGGCGCTGAGCGACAGGTCGCTGGCCACGGCGGCGGCGCTCTTGCCTTGCGCCAGCTTGATGAACACCTGCAGTTCGCGCGGCGACAGCTGCTCGTGCAGCCCGCGTGTGGGCGGCGTCACCACCTGGCTGGCCAGCAGTTCAGCCACGGCCGTGGTGATGTAGCGATTGCCCTGCGCCACCCGGCGGATCGCCGTCACGATCTCGCCCGGTTCGCAAGCCTTGTTGAGGTAACCGCTGGCGCCGTTGCGGATCAGCGGGACGGCGTACTGCTGCTCTGGGTAGCCCGACAGGATCAGCACGCCCACGCGCGGCGCCTTGGCCTTGATCATGGTCAGGGCGTCGATGCCGCTCTGACCCGGCATGTCCAGGTCCAGCAGCAGAATGTCCAGCGCCTGGGTGCGCACCAGGTCGATCGCATCGCGGCCGCTGGCGGCCTCGGCCACCACCCGCATGTCGTCCTGCTCATCCAGCCAGGCACGCAGTGCCGCGCGCGTGATGGGATGATCGTCGGCGATGCCGATGCGGATCTGGCGCTCGCGCGCTGGCCCCCGGGCGGAGTCGGGCTCCAGATCTGATGCAGGGCCGGGGACGAGTTGCACGGCGAACCCTCGCTAACGGGCCGAAACGGCGCGTTAACAAAAGTATGCGCCTGCAGAGGTTCTCGTCGTAGTTTTTCTCCTATGCGGCCGTAGGAGAGCTTTGCGACTCACTGCGCCGGGACAGCAGGTCCGGCAGGAACCGCACGAGTTCCGGCACCAGAACCAGCAGCAGCGTGAGGCGGACATCGCCAGCAGGAACGACATCGTCTCCCGCGTGTACTCGCGAGCGGCATTTCAGAATCTGGCAGACCACGAACATGGCTCCAGCGGCGTGATGATCAGCACCTGGCCCTCCATGAAGGTGCCAGCCGCCAGGATGAAGCAGCGCGACGGTCGTCGGCACCAGCCGCGAGCTGCGCGTGCGCCTTCGACGACTCCGGGGATGGCCTGGGTCCCCGCCCGCGCGGGACGGCGGTGGTTACTTCGCCTCGACGTCCGTCACCTCGGTGGCGGTGGGCGAGCGCGGGCCGGCGGCCGCGTCCGAGCGCGGGGTTCGGGTGGCCGGCTGCTGCGCCTGGGCGCGGCGGCGCATCTGTTCGAATGCGTCGCGCGGGCCCATGCGCACCACGAACGGCGACACCGGCTTGCCGGTGAGCGTGGCCCAGGCGGCGGCCAGCAGCCAGATGCCCAGCATCAGCACGAAGAAGCAGGCCATGATGGCGGCGAAAACGAGGCCGACGGACACCAGGAGGACGCGAACGAGGAAGGTCAGGACGGTTGCCATGGCTCCATTGTGATGGGCGCGCGCCGCCTGCGCCCCCATCCCGGGCATCCCCCGCAGGGGGAAGGGGAAAGAGGGATCACGCAGCGTCGGATCCGGCTGCCGGCAGCGGCGCGCCGAAGTGGAATACGCCCGGCTCGCGCACCGGGTCCACTTCCACGGGGATGCGGCTCCTGGGCGGGAAGCGGCCCTCCAGGATCAGCCGCGACAGCGGGTTCTCGATGCGTTGCTGGATCGCCCGCTTGAGCGGCCTGGCGCCGAACACCGGATCGAAGCCGACCTTGGCCAGTTCCTCCAGCGCCGCCGGCGACACCTCCAGCTGCAGGTCCATCTTGGCCATGCGCTGCTCCAGCACGCGCAACTGGATCTTCGCGATCCTGGCGATGTCGGCGGCGTCGAGGGAGTGGAACACCACCGTCTCGTCGATGCGGTTGAGGAACTCGGGGCGGAAGTGGTTCTTCAGCTCGTCCCAGACCCGCTCCTTGACCTCGTCGTACGGCTTGGCCACCATCGCCTGGATCATGTGGCTGCCGATGTTGCTGGTCATCACGATCACGGTGTTCTTGAAGTCCACGGTGCGGCCCTGGCCGTCGGTCAGGCGCCCGTCGTCCAGCACCTGCAGCAGCACGTTGAAGACGTCCTGGTGGGCCTTCTCCACCTCGTCCAGCAGGATCACGCTGTACGGCTTGCGGCGCACCGCTTCGGTCAGGTAGCCGCCCTCTTCGTAGCCGACGTAGCCGGGCGGCGCCCCGATCAGCCGCGCCACCGAGTGCTTTTCCATGAACTCGCTCATGTCGACGCGGATCAGGTGCTCCTCGCTGTCGAACAGGAAGTACGCCAGCGCCTTGGACAGCTCGGTCTTGCCGACGCCGGTGGGGCCAAGGAACAGGAAGGAGCCGGTCGGCCGGTTCGGGTCGGACAGGCCCGAGCGCGAGCGGCGAATGGCGTTGGAAACCGCCTCGATCGCCTCTTCCTGGCCGATCACGCGCTCGTGCAGCTTGCCTTCCATCTGCAGCAGCTTGTCGCGCTCGCCCTGCATCAGCTTGGCCACCGGGATGCCGGTGGCGCGCGCCACCACTTCTGCGATTTCCTCGGCGCCGACCTGGGTGCGCAGCAGCTGCGGCTTGCCGCTCTTGCCCTTGGTGGACTCGGCGGCCTGGGCTTCCTTGAGCTGTTTTTCCAGCGCCGGCAGCTTGCCGTACTGCAGCTCGGCGACCTTGTTGAAGTCGCCCTTGCGGGTGAGGTCTTCAATCTCGCGGCGCAGCTTGTCGATGTCTTCCTTGACTTGGGCGCTGCCCTGGGCCTGCGCCTTCTCGGACTTCCAGATTTCCTCCAGGTCGGAGATTTCCTTTTGCAGGCGACCCGCCTCCTCCTCGATCAGGCCGAAGCGCTTTTGCGACGCCTCGTCCTTTCCTTGCGCACGGCTTCGCGCTCGATCTGCAGCTGGATCAGCCGGCGATCGAGCCGGTCGATGGCCTCGGGCTTGGAGTCGATCTCGATCCTGATCTTCGACGCCGCCTCGTCGATCAGGTCGATCGCCTTGTCGGGCAGGAACCGGTCGGTGATGTAGCGGTGCGAGAGTTCGGCCGCAGCGACGATGGCCGGGTCGGTGATCTGCACGCCGTGGTGCACCTCGTACTTTTCCTGCAGCCCGCGCAGGATGGCGATGGTGGCCTCCACGGTCGGCTCGCCCACGATGATCTTCTGGAAGCGGCGCTCCAGCGCGGCGTCCTTTTCGATGTACTTGCGGTATTCGTCCAGCGTGGTGGCGCCCACGCAGTGCAGCTCGCCGCGCGCCAGCGCCGGCTTGAGCATGTTGCCGGCGTCCATCGCGCCTTCGGCCTTGCCCGCACCCACCATGGTGTGCAGCTCGTCGATGAAGACGATGGTCTGGCCTTCGTCCTTGGCCAGCTCGTTCAGCACGTTCTTGAGCCGTTCCTCGAACTCGCCGCGGAACTTGGCCCCGGCCAGCAGCGATGCCATGTCGAGCGACAACACCCGCTTGCCCTTGAGCGACTCGGGCACTTCGCCGGCCACGATGCGCTGGGCCAGGCCTTCGACGATGGCGGTCTTGCCGACGCCGGGCTCGCCGATCAGCACCGGGTTGTTCTTGGTGCGCCGCTGCAGCACCTGGATGGCCCGCCGGATCTCCTCGTCGCGGCCGATCACCGGGTCGAGCTTGCCTTTGCGGGCGCGCTCGGTCAGGTCCATCGTGTACTTCTTGAGCGCTTCGCGATTGCCTTCGGAATCGGCCGAATCCACGTTCTGGCCGCCTCGCACGGCGTCGATGGCAGCCTCCAGCGACTTGCGCGTCAGCCCGTTCTCGCGCGCCACGCGCCCGATCTCCTGCTTGGTCTCGGCCAGTGCCAGCAGCAGCAGCTCGCTGGCGATGAACTGGTCGTTGCGCTTGATCGCCTCCTTTTCGGCGCCTTGCAGCAGGCTGACCAGGTCGCGGCCGACCTGGACCTGCTCCTGGCCCTGCACCTGCGGCAGCTTGTGCATGGCGGCTTCCGCGCCGGCCAGCAGGCCCTGCACGTTGGCGCCGGCCCGCTGCAGCAGCGGCCGCGGGCCATCGTCCTGCCGCAGCATCGCCACCAGCAGGTGCGGCGGTTCGATGTAGGCGTGGTCGTTGGCCAGCGCCAGGCTCTGGGCATCGGCCAATGCTTCCTGGAATTTGGTGGTCAGTTTGTCGAGTCGCATGGGAAATACTCCGTTACAGGCCAGATAAGCGTTGCGCTGGGGTTTTCAAGGGCAGTGTGCCGGCCCTTCGGCAGCGGTGGATGACTAGAATCAAACGCCATGCAGATCCACCAGATGTCGGTCACCTACCTGCCAGAGCAGGACCGCATCCTGATGCGCATCAACACCACCGACGGGGAGGAGATGCGCATGTGGCTGACCCGCCGCCTGATGGTGGGACTGTGGCCGCTGCTGACGAAACTGCTGACGGAACACCTTCTCAAGCTCGAGTCCGCTGGTGCCTCACTTGCGGGCGCGAACCCGGAACTCAAGAAGATGCTGGCGGACTTTCGCAAAGAGGAGTTCCTGCAGCATGCCGACTTCGACACCCCCTACAAGGAAGGGCAGGCCAGCCTGCCGCTGGGCGAGGAGCCGCTGCTGGTGACCGACGTGGACGCCACCCCGCTGGCCAACGGCCCGCTCAAGCTCAATTTCAACGAGCGCACGCCGTCCAGCGGCGACAGCAAGCCGCGCAGCTTCCAGATGGAAATGCAACCCAAGCTGATGCAGGGTTTGATGCACCTGCTGGACCAGGCAATGCTGCAGTCGCAATGGCGCGAGCCGTTCGTGCAGCCGGCGGCCAGCGAGCCGGGCGCGGCCGAGGGCGACGACGGGCGGCCCAAGTACCTGAACTGAGGCCTTGCTTGGCCGGCAACCAGCCCGAGCCTCGCGACCTGCTGGTACCGCTCGGAGATGCGCCGCAGTTCCTCCTGGCTGACCAGGTCGCCGATGCTGGGCAAACGGCCGATGGCCGCCCAGTTCGCCGGCCTTCATGATGAAGTCCGGCCGCACGCTGCGGTCGGTCCCGACGCTGCGCGCCGTGACCTGCAATCGCTGCGCCTGGTCGCTCGCCAACGCGGCCTGCGGCTCGCTGCTCGCCAGTTCCGCCGCCAGCCCGCGGCGTCGATCAGCGCCTGGGCGCTGCCGTTGGTGCCGTTGGTGCGGCGCGGGTACATCGGGCGGCGTCGCGCACGAAAGTCACGCGACCGAAGGTCCAGCGTGGCACCGGATCCTTGTCCACCATCGGCATCCACCGCCGCGCGCTCGTTCCAGCTGCGGCTGCACCCAAAATGCCGCCAGCTCGCGCATCGCATGCGGCAGCAGCGTTGCCGACGCCGATGGCACGAATTCTCCGGCGCTGCTTCGTAGCGTCGCACGGCACGCCGCGTTGCTGCAGCCCCAACCCCAGGGCCAGGCCGCCGATGCCGCCGCCGCGGCCGCCGCCAACGATCGCCACGTCATTGAGAACCCTCCCCAGGATTGCCCGCTACGCGGGCTGCTCCTGCCCCTTCCGCAAACGGAGGGTGCGAGCGCCTTCGCGCGAACGTGCGGCGCTCATCACTCTGCCTTGATCTGCTGGCGCCGGATCAGCTGCGCCCAGCGCTCGGCGTCGCGCTCGACCAGCCGGCGAAATTCCTGCGGCGTGCCGGTGGCCGGGTCCATGCCCTGGCCCTGGAACGCGGTGCGCACTTCCGGCAAGGCCAGGATGTCCTTGAGCTCGCGATTCAGCCGCGCCACCAGCTCGGGCGCGGTGCCCGGCGGCGCGAAGATGCCGTACCACATGTCGACGTCGACGTTGCCCGCGCGGGCCTCGGCCAAGGTCGGCACCTCGGGCAGCAAGGGATGGCGCTTGCCGCTGCCGATGCCCAGCGCCACCAGCTTGCCGGCCTTGATCTGCGGCAAGGCCACGTGGATCGGCAGGAACATCGCGTCGACCTGGCCGCCCAGGAGGTCGGTCACCGCCGGGCCGCTGCCGCGGTAAGGAATGTGGGTGAGGAACACGCCGGCGGTCTGCTTGAACAGTTCCATCGACAGGTGGTGCGGCGTGCCGACGCCCGGGCTGGCGTAGTTCAGACGGCCCGGCCTGGCCTTGGCCGCGGCGACCAGCTCCGCCGCGCCGTGAAAACCGCTCCTGGGGTGCGTCACCAGCAGCAGCTGGCCCCAGCTGGTCAGGCCCACCGGCACCAGGTCCTTGACCGGATCGAACGGCAGCTGCGGGTACAGGCTGCGGTTCATCACCAGCGTGTTCACGCTGACCAGCAAGGTGTTGCCGTTGGGCTCGGCGCGCACCACGGCTTCGGTGCCGATGTTGCCGGAAGCGCCGGCGCGGTTGTCGACCACCACCGGCCGGCCCAGCCGCTCGGCCAGCCGCGGCCCGACGGTGCGGGCGATCAGGTCGATCCCGGTGCCGGGGGTGAAGGGCACCACCAGCCGCAGCGGCGGCTGGCCGGCGCCCGGCTGGGGTGCTTGCGCCAGCGCGTGCAGGGAACAAAAGGCCAGCGCGGCGGCGGCCAGGCGGATCGACGTCATGGACACTCCCAGTGTTGGCATGCTAACGAGCATGGCGACGCGGCGGGCAGGGCACAATCCAGGAATACCCGCAACAGCGTCCAACCCAGTGGCAGCACCCGCCAAGACACCGACCAGCCTGGCGCGCCTCTATGCGCGACCGGGCTTTCTGCTGCGCCGCGCCCACCAGATCTCGGCCGCCGTGTTCGAGGACGCCTGCCGGCCGCTGGGCCTGACGCCGGCGCAGTTCGGGGTCCTGACCGTGCTGCAGGCGCATCCCGGCCTGGGCCAGTCCAGGCTGGCGCGGGCGCTGGGCTTTGACAAGGTGACCGTGCTGCGGGTGCTGCGCGGACTGGAGACGCGCGGCTTCGTCGCCCGCTGCCCGGCGCCGGACAACCGGCGCAACATCTCGGTGACCCTGACCGCCGCCGGCGCCGAATTACTGCAGCAAGCGCAAAGGCCGGCCGAGCGGGCCTACCGGCGGCTGATGACGCCGCTGGACCGCGAGCAGCAGGAGCAATTGCTGCAGCTGCTGCAACTGCTCACCGGCGAGCTGGAGGACGAAGCACGCGCGGCCTTCGTGCCGCCGCCCGCCCCGACGTCATCCTTGCGTCAGTCCGTCTGAGCCGGCGCTGGCTATGCTCGCGTCCATGACCACGCCGCCCACCTTCCGACCGCTCCGCCGCCTGCTGCTGGCGGGTCTCTTCACCGTCGCCGCCGGCCTGGCCCAGGCGCAAGGCAGCACGCCGGTGCGCATCCTGGTGGGCTTTCCCCCGGGCGGCGGCACCGACGCGATCGCCCGCATCCTGGCGGAGAAGCTCAAGGAGCAGCTGGGCACGTCGGTGGTGGTGGAAAACCGCACCGGCGCCGGCGGCCAGATCGCGGCGCAGGCGCTGAAGGCGGCGGCGCCCGACGGCACCACCTACTTCCTCAGCCACGACCACTCGATCTCCATCCTGCCGCTGGTGACCAGGAACCCCGGTTTCGACCCGAGCATCGACTTCGTGCCGGTCGCCGGCCTGGCCACCTTCGCCAACGTGCTGGCGCTGTCCAGCGGCACACCGGCCAGGTCGGTGCCCGAGTACATGGCCTGGATCCAGGCCAACGGCGGCAAGGACACCATCGGGATTCCCGCGCCCGGCTCGATCCCCGAATTCCTGGTCGGCATGATCGGCAGCCGCTACAAGGTCGATGTGCAGGCCGCGCCGTATCGCGGCGGCGCGCCGATGATGGCCGACATGCTGGGCAACCAGATCAGGGCCGGCGTCGCCTCGGTGCCCGACTTCATCGAAAACCACAGGGCCGGCAAGCTGCGCATCGTGGCCGTGATCGGCGACAAGCGCCAGGCGGTGCTGCCGGAGGTGCCGACCTTCGCCGAGCTGGGCGTGGCCGGCCTGGAAGACCTGCCGTACTACGGCTTCTTCGCGCCCGCCGGCACCCCGGCGCCGGTGCTGGAGCGCTTCAACCAGTCGCTGGCCCGCGTGCTGGCGATGCCCGACGTGCGCGAGAAGCTGGTGGCGATGGGCCTGACGGTGGGCTACCAGCCGCAGGCGCAGTTCACGGCGCGAGTGCGGACCTACACGCAAAACTGGGAGCGGATCATCAAGGCCAGCGGGTTCGTGCCGAAATAAGGTCTTGCTCCTTCCCCCTCTGGGGGAAGGCTGGCATGGGGGGCGCTGCGGCCCCGGCGCGGCTCCGGGGCTGGCCCCACCCCGACCCTCGCCCCGGCGGAGAGGGGGATAATCAGGTGTTGCTGCCGGTGATGCCCCAGCGCGCCAGCGCCGCATCGTCCGCCACCCGCGCATCCACCCAGCGCTCGCCTTCGGGCGTGCTTTCCTTCTTCCAGAACGGCGCCTGCGTCTTCAGGTAATCCATCAGGAACTCGCAGGCCTGGAAGCTCTGGCCGCGGTGCGCCGACGTCACCGCCACCAGCACGATCTGGTCTTGCACCTGCAGCAGGCCGACGCGGTGGATCACGCGGGCGGCGCGGATGTCGAAGCGGCGGTGAGCTTGGTCGATCATGGCCTCGATCGCCTTTTCGGTCATTCCCGGGTAGTGCTCCAGTTCCATCGCGCCGACGACGCTGCCGTCGCTGCGATCGCGCACCGTGCCGATGAAGCTGCAGACCGCGCCAACGCCGCCGTCGCCGGCGCGCAGGGCCGCGATCTCGGCGGCGACGTCGAAGTCTTTCGCCTGGATGGAAACGCGCGCTGCCATGGCCTGGCCTAGCCGCCGGTGACCGGCGGGAAGAAGGCCACCTCGCAGCCCTCGCGCAGGGGCGCCGACTCGTCGACCATGTCCTGGTCCAGCGCCATCCGCACCGCCTTGCCGCGCGCCAGCGCGCCGGCATACGGCTCGCCGCGCGCGATCAGCTCGTCGCGCAGCGCACCCAGCGTCTGGCTGCAAGTCTGCAGCGTTTCGTCGCCCTGCCCCAGCTTCTCGCGAATGGAGGCGAAGTACTTCATGCGCACGTTCATGCGAGCAACTCCGTGAGCGGCAGGAACGGCACCAGTTCGCCATGGGCGAAGGTGTGGCCGGCCGGCACGTCGACCAGGCCGTCGGCCCAGACAGTGGATGTCAGCACGCCGGAGCTCTGATTGGAAAACAGGTCCAGCCCGCCGCTGCCGTTGCGGCGCACGCGCAGGAACTCGCGGCGGCGGTCGGCACGCGGCCAGTCGAAATGCGCCGGCAGCGACATCGCTTCCGGCGTGGTCCGGGCAGCACCCTGCAGCTTGAGCAGGAACGGCCGCACCAGCAGCAGGAAGGTCACGAAGCTGGAGACCGGGTTGCCGGGCAGCCCGATGAAATGCGCCTCGCCAATGCGACCGTGCGCAAACGGCTTGCCCGGCTTCATCGCAATCTGCCACAGGTCCAGTGTGCCCAGTTGCTGCACCGCCGGCTTGATGTGGTCTTCCTCGCCGACGGACACGCCGCCGCTGGTGAGGATCAGGTCGCTGTGGCCCGCCGCGTCACGCAAGGCCTGGACGGTGGCGTCGCGGCGGTCCGGCACGATGCCGAAGTCGCGAACTTCGCAGCCCAGGCGCAGCAGCAGGCTGCGCAGGAAGAAGCGGTTGGAGTTGTAGATCGCGCCTGGCTGCATCGCCTCGGGCGCCACCTCGCCCGGCATCACCAGCTCGTCGCCGGTGGAGAACAGCGCCACCCGCGGACGGCGCCCCACCTGCAGCTGGTCCATGCCGATGCTGGCCGCCAGGCCGAGGGAAGCCGGGACCAGCCGGTCGCCGCGTGCCAGCACCGTGCTGCCGCGCGTGATGTCCTCGCCGCTGCGCCGGATCCACTGCCCTGCCGAGGGAACGCGGCAGATCCGCACGCGGCCGTCGCCCGCGTCCTGCGTGTCTTCCTGCATCACGATCGCATCGGCGCCTTCGGGCACCACCGCGCCCGTGAAGATGCGGGCCACCGTGCCGGGCGCCAGCGGCTGGGCGGCGTTGCCGGCGGCGATGCGCTGGCTCACCGGCAGCACGACGCCCTCGTCGGCGATCTCGGCCCGCCGCACCGCGTAGCCGTCCATCGAGCTGTTGTCCTGCGGCGGCACCTGCAGCAAGGAAACCAGGTCCTGCGCCAGCACGCGGCCGTCGGCGTCGAAGGTGGAGACGGACTCCGCCCCGACCAGCGGCTGCGCCTGCGCCAGCAAGGCGGCCAGCGCGTCGTCGAGACTGCGCAGCGCGGGGCGGGCGGCGGTGGTCACGCGTACTTCTCCGGGTCGTAGTCGAAGCGGTCACCATTGTCGACCAGCCACTGCGCCACCGCCTCGGGATCGTTCAGATCCAGCACCGGCCGCAGGGTGGGCACCGGCAGGCGGCCCGGCGCGTCGGTGGCAAGGGCGACGATGAAGCCGTCCTCCGGGTACATCGCCGGCTTGCCCGAGTCCGGCCGCCAGACTTCCACCTTCAGCAGGTCGCTGGACTTGAAGCCTTCCACCAACACCCAGTCGACTCCGTGGTACAGCTCGGCCAGCAGGTGGTGCACCGTGAGCGTGGCGGCCTGCTCGAACTCGCGCATCAGCGCCAGCCGGCGGTCGGACGCCACCACCACCTCGAAGGCGCCGGCTTCGCGGTGGCGCCAGGTGTCCTTGCCGGGACGGTCGATGTCGAAGTCGTGGTGGGCGTGCTTGACCACCGAGACGCGCAGGCCGCGCATCTTCAGTGCCGGGATCAGGCGCTCGACCAGTGTGGTCTTGCCGGAGCCGGAAAAGCCGGAGAAGCCGACGACCTTCATGCGCAGTGCGCCGCGATGAAGTCCTTGACGCGGCCCGCGTCGGCCGGCAGTTCCGTCACGCGCTTGGGCAGCGCCTCGATGCCGGCGAACTTGGCCGGCCGGTCGGGCTCGCGGCCCAGCGCCTCGACGATGGTGCCGGCGAACTTGATCGGCAACGCCGTCTCGAGCACGATCATGGTCTCGCCCGGCAGCTGCCGCTCGCGCCCGACCTTCAGGCCGTCGGCGGTGTGGGTATCGATCATGGTGCCGAAGCGCTCCCAGGTGTCGCGGATGGTCGCCAGGCGATCGGCATGGGTGCTCTTGCCCGAGACGAAGCCGAACTGTTCGCGCGCGCGGGCGATGTCGGCCGACAGGTCGAACGCGCCCTTGGCGACGAGTTCCTGGGCGAACAGGTAGCGCAGCTTGGCGCCGTCGCGGCCCAGCAGGTCGAACACGAAACGCTCGAAGTTGCTGGCCTTGGAGATGTCCATCGAGGGGCTGGAGGTTTCGTAGGTGTCCTGGCTGCCGCGCACGCGGTAGACGCCGGTTCGAAAGAACTCGTCGAGCACGTCGTTCTCGTTGGTGGCCAGCACCAGCCGGCCGATCGGCAGGCCCATCATGCGCGCCACGTGGCCGGCGCAGATGTTGCCGAAGTTGCCGGACGGCACCGCGAAGCTGACCTGCTGCGCGTTGGAGGAAGTCGCTTGAAAGTAGCCGGCGAAGTAGTACACCACCTGGGCCATCAGGCGCGCCCAGTTGATTGAGTTGACGGTGCCGATGCGGTACTTGCGCTTGAACTCCAGGTCGCTCGAGACGGCCTTGACGATGTCCTGGCAGTCGTCGAACACGCCTTCGATGGCGATGTTGTGGATGTTGGCGTCCTGCAGGCTGAACATCTGCGCCTGCTGGAACGGGCTCATGCGGCCCTTGGGCGACGTCATGAACACGCGCACGCCTCGCTTGCCGCGCATGGCGTATTCGGCCGCGCTGCCGGTGTCGCCGGAAGTGGCGCCCAGGATGTTCAGTTCCTCGCCGCGACGCGCCAGTTCGTACTCGAACAGGTTGCCCAGCAACTGCATCGCCATGTCCTTGAAGGCCAGCGTCGGGCCATTGGACAAGGCCTGCAGCAGCACGCCATCTTCCAGCTGCTTGAGCGGGACGATCTCCGGCGTGCCGAACACTTGCGCGGTGTAGGTCTTGCGGCAGATCGCGCGCAAGTCGTCGGCCGGGATGTCGTCGATGTAGAGCGAGAGGATCTCGAACGCGAGCTCGTGGTACGGCAGCTCGCGCCAGCTGGCGAGGGTCGCCGCAGCTACGCGCGGATAGCTTTCCGGCAAATACAGCCCGCCGTCCGGCGCCAGGCCCTCCAGCAGGATCTGGCAGAAGCGCTTGCGGTCGGGATGGCCGCGGGTGGAGATGTACTGCATGGTCAGGAGGCGATCCAGGGATTGAGCGTCCGCACGCCCGAGTCTTCGAAATGCCTGGTGTTGCGGGTCACCAGCGTGAGTTGGCGGACCGTCGCGGTCGCCGCGATCAGGAGGTCCAGGTCATCCTGCCGCTTGCCGATGGCTTGCAGCGAGGCCTTGGGCCGACCGAACGTGCGCCCCACCGGCTCGTCGGAGGCGACGATGCGCTCGCTGCACTGGCGGCAAGGGCCGTCCGACCAATGCTGCAGCGCATTGCGCTGGCGCCCCGGAGCGAGGCGCTCGATCCCGGACTGCACTTCGCCCACTGTCACCACGGTCATGGCCGCTTCGCTCGCGTGTTGCGACAACCAGCGGATGACCGAGGCATCCGGCAGCTTGCGGGCGAGTTCCGAGACCACGCAGGTGTCCAGCAGCCACCGCATGTCAGGCGCCCAGGAGCGGAGGCGTGCGCCGGCTGCGGCGCACCGGCGCAGGCAGGTCATCTCCCTTCGGCGCATCCAGCAGGTACTGCACGAAGCCGTCCTCGGCGCCGACGGCCCTGGCGACGGCGGCGTCCAGTGCAACGACCTGGACGACCGGGCGGCCGTGGCGTGTCACCACCTGCGGCCCGTCGCGCAAGGCGCGTTCGATGACCTCGCTGAAGCGATTCTTGGCTTCCTGCACTTGCTGGACGTCATTCATGGAATGCCTCGTTCTGTCCAGAATAGGCAAAAGTATAAAAAGAAGCGCGCTTCAGGCCAGTTCTTCCTTGCGGATCCGCGTGATCGGCGCCAGCACTGTCGGCAGCGCCTGCATCTGCGCGATCACCTCGTTCATGGTGCCTTCGCGCACCGCGTGCGTGAGCAGGATCAGGTCGGTGTGGGTCGAGCCTTCGCCGCCCACGGCCGAGGCTTCGCGCTGCAGCATCGCGTCGATGCTGATGCCGGCATTGGCCAGCAGGCCGGCCACCTTGGCCAGCACCCCGGCCTGGTCGGCCACGCGCAGCCGCAGGTAGTAGCCTGTGACCACCTCGCTCATCGGCAGGATCGGCGCAGAACTCATCTGGTCGGGCTGGAAGGCCAGGTGCGGCACGCGATGCGCGGCATCGACCGTGTGCAGCCGCGCCACGTCCACCAGGTCGGCGATGACGGCGCTGGCGGTCGGCTCGCTGCCGGCTCCCTTGCCGTAGTACAGCGTGGTGCCGACGGCGTCCCCCTGCACCACGACGGCGTTCATCGCGCCCTCGACGTTGGCGATCAGCCGCTTGCACGGCACCAGGGTGGGATGCACGCGCAGCTCGATGCCGTTGGGCCGGCGCTTGGTGATACCAAGCAGCTTGATGCGGTAGCCCAGCTGCTCGGCGTAGTCGATGTCCTGCGCGCCCAGCTTGGTGATGCCCTCGACGTAGGCTTTGTCGAACTGCACCGGCACGCCAAAGGCGATGGCGCTCATGATCGTGGCCTTGTGGGCGGCGTCCACCCCTTCGATGTCGAAGGTGGGATCGGCTTCCGCGTAGCCCAGGCGTTGCGCTTCCTTGAGCGCCACGTCGAAGTCCAGCCCCTTCTCGCGCATCTCCGAGAGGATGAAGTTGGTGGTGCCGTTGATGATCCCCATGATCCTCTGGATGCTGTTGGCCGTCAGGCCTTCGCGCAGCGCCTTGATGATGGGGATGCCGCCGGCGACCGCCGCCTCGAAGGCGACCATCACGCCCTTGTCGTGGGCGGCCGCGAAGATTTCGGTGCCGTGCACCGCCAGCAGGGCCTTGTTGGCCGTCACCACGTGCTTGCCGCTGGCGATGGCTTCCATCATCAGCTGGCGGGCGATGCCGTAGCCGCCGATCAGCTCCACGACGATGTCGATGTCCGGATTGGCGATGATCTCGCGCGCGTCGCTGACGACGCGGGCGGCATCGCCGACCACCGCCTGGGCGCGGGCAGCGTCGAGGTCCGCCACCATGGTGATTTCGATGCCGCGGCCGGCGCGGCGCCGGATCTCTGCCTGGTTGCGTTTGAGGACGTTGAAGACGCCGCTGCCGACGGTGCCGATGCCCAGCAGGCCGACCTGGATGGGTTTCATCTTGCCTCCCGACGAGCCGGCTGCGGGGAGGCAAGGGCCCCCCCGGGAGGCAGTGACGACACGGAGTGCGGAACGTAGGGGCTCATCATGAAGAGTGGCGTTTTCGGTAGTTGTCCAGGAACCGGGCGATGCGCCCGACGGCTTCGCGCAGGTCGTCCTCGTGCGGCAGGAAGACGATGCGAAAGTGATCGGGCTCGGGCCAGTTGAAGCCGGTGCCCTGCACCAGCATCACGCGGGTTTCCTGCAGCACTTCGAGGAAGAACTGGCGGTCGTCCCGGATCGGGTAGACCTTGGGGTCCAGCCGCGGGAACATGTACAGCGCCGCCTGCGGCTTGACGCAGGTGACGCCCGGAATGGCGGTGATCAGTTCATGGGCCAGGTCGCGCTGGCGGCGCAGCCGTCCACCCTCGCCGACCAGCTCGTTGATGCTCTGGTAGCCGCCCAGCGCGGTCTGGATCGCCCACTGGCCGGGCACGTTGGAGCAAAGCCGCATGTTCGAGAGCATGTTCAAGCCCTCGATGTAGTCGGCCGCGGCCTTCTTGTCGCCCGACACCACCATCCAGCCGGCCCGGTAGCCGCAGGAGCGATAGCTCTTGGACAGCGAGTTGAAGGTCAGCGTCAGCACGTCGGTCGACAGGCTGGCGATGGCGGTGTGCCTGACGCCGTCGTACAGCACCTTGTCGTAGACCTCGTCGGCGAAGATCACCAGCCCGTGCTGGCGGGCAATCGCCACGATGTCCTTGAGCAGGGCGTCGGAATACAGCGCGCCGGTCGGGTTGTTGGGGTTGATGACGACGATGCCCTTGGTGGCCGGCGTGATCTTGCGGCGCAGGTCGTCCAGGTCGGGCATCCAGCCGTTGGCCTCGTCGCACATGTAGTGCACCGGCGAGCCGCCCGACAGCGCGGTGGTGGCCGTCCACAACGGGTAGTCCGGGGTCGGCACCAGCAGCTCGTCGCCCTCGTTCAGCAAGGCGTTGGTCGACAGCGCGATCAGCTCGCTGGCGCCGTTGCCCAGGTAGACATCGTCGAGCGTCACGCCCTTGATGCCTTGCTGCTGGGTGTAGTGCATCACCGCCTTGCGGGCGGCGAAGATGCCCTTGCTGTCGGAGTAACCGGCCGAGTTCGGCAGGTTGCGGATCATGTCCTGCTGGATTTCTTCCGGCGCGTCGAAGCCGAACGGCGCCAGGTTGCCGATGTTCAGCTTGATGATCTTGTGACCCTCTTCCTCCATCTGGCGCGCGGCGTCCATGATGGGGCCGCGGATGTCATAGAGGACGTTGGCCAGCTTGGTGGATTTATGGACGGTCTTCAAAGCCCCTCCGCAGGCGCTGACGCTGGGTGAAAACCTATAATTTGACCATAAGTCCGCGCCGCCGCCGGCTGGCGCGACCATTCCCGCACTTCCCGCTCCCCTTGAAACTCCAGCCCGATCAGTCCGACGTCCAGACCATCACCGGCTACGGCCCCGGCTGGGTCGGCGTGGGCAGCGAAAAGATCACGCACAACGTGGTGATCGGCTCGCACGGCGAGCGCCTGGACTGGGCCGGCTCGTTCGAGGAACTGGGTCCGCAGCACTTCGAGCTGCTGGCGCGGCTGCAGGTGGAGGTGGTGATTTTCGGCAGCGGACGCAAGATCCGCTTTCCGCAGCCGGCCTGGCTTGCGGCCCTGTCGGCCCGCCGGATCGGGGTCGAAACCATGGACACGGCAGCGGCTTGCCGCACCTACAACATCCTCGCCCAGGAGGGCCGGGAAGTGGCAGTGGCCCTGCTGCTGGATGGCCCTGCCTGACGGTTGCGGGGCCGCTGCCGGCATTTCGCGGTAAAATCTTGTGTTGCGGCAAGGCTGTGCGCCTTGTAGCCAACGAGCAAGTACTGTTACCCAGAACACACACCTATGGCGATCGTTGTCAACAAACCTCTTCCAGAATTTGAAGCGAATGCCACCGGCGGCGGCAAGGTCACCAACACGTCCCACCAGGGGCAGGTGGTGGTCCTGTACTTCTACCCGAAGGACAACACGCCGGGTTGTACCACCGAGGCAATGCAGTTTCGGGACAAGTACAAGGACTTCGTGAAGGCCGGCGCGGTGGTGTTCGGCGTCTCGCGCGACAACATGAAGTCGCACGACGAGTTCAAGGCCAAGCTGGAGCTGCCGTTCGAGCTGATCGCCGACACGGAAGAAAAGATGTGCCACATGTTCGGCGTGGTCAAGAACAAGATCATGTACGGCAAGAAGGTCAAGGGCATCGAGCGCAGCACCTTCCTGGTGGGCACCGATGGCATCCTCAAGCAGGAATGGCGTGGCCTGAAGGTCCCCGGCCACGTCGACGATGTCCTCAAGGCCGTCAAGCTGCTCAAGAAGGCTGCCTGAAGGCTTTCCGGGCTTCCTGTAGGGCTTGACGTTTTGTGGCAACAAACTCCTGCCGACATTGTCGTGCGGCGCTTGGTGTGCATAATGAATTCATGTCGTTGACTCCGACGCCCAGCGTCATCACCGTCAGTCCGAAAGAAGCCGCCTGGCCTGCCTGGCGGCTTTTTTGTTTCACCTTCTCCTCATCCACGAGCTGTACCGCCCATGCCCCTGCCTCCCGCCCCGACCAAGCGCGCCGCCATGCTCCCGCCGGAAGCCTTCGATGCCCCGGCCCGTTCGCTGCACAAGCTCGCTCGAAAAACGGAGGCACCGCCGGAAGCTAGCCCGCTGGCCGACAAACCGCAGGCGGACGACGACTTCGACCCGCGCTCGGGCGGCGGCGACGTGCCGCTGGGGACCTACCCCGGCGAAGTGGAAACCTACCTGGACGAACCGCAGCCGGCGCGCAAACGCACGCCCAACGTCACGGTGCCGACACCGGCGCCCCGCAAGAAGAAGCTGGCCGGCCCGGCCAAGCTGTTCGTGCTGGACACCAACGTGCTGATGCACGACCCGATGAGCCTGTTCCGCTTCGAGGAACACGACATCTTCCTGCCGATGATCGTGCTGGAAGAGCTCGACGGCCACAAAAAGGGCATGACCGAGGTGGCGCGCAACGCCCGCCAGGCCAGCCGCACCCTCGACGGCCTGGCGGGCGGCAAGGGCGCCGACATCGCCAGCGGCCTGAAGCTCGACAGCACCGGGCATCGCGAAGCCGGCGGCTGCCTGTTCTTTCAGACCATGCAGTTGTCGGCCGCCATGCCGATGGGGCTGCCGGCCGGCAAGGCCGACAACCAGATCCTGTCGGTGGTGCAGGCGTTGAGCGAGAAGCACGCGCCGCGCGAGGTGGTGCTGGTGTCCAAGGACATCAACATGCGCGTGAAGGCGCGGGCCCTGGGCCTGGCCACCGACGACTACCAGAACGACAAGGTGCTGGACGACCTGGAGCTGATGTATTCCGGCTCGCTGGCCCTGCCCCAGGACTTCTGGGCCAAGCACGGCAAGACGGTCGAGAGCTGGCAGTCGGGCCACCACACCTACTACCGCGTCAGTGGCCCGGTGGTGCCCAGTCTGCTGATCAACCAGTTCGTCTACTTCGAGTCGCCCGGCGAGCCCAGCCTGTATGCCCGGGTGACCGAAATCCGCGGCAAGACGGCCGTGCTCAAGACGCTCAAGGATTTCGGCCACCTCAAGAACGCCATCTGGGGCGTGACCACCCGCAACCGCGAACAGAACTTCGCGATGAACCTGCTGACGGACCCGGACATCGACTTCGTGACGCTGACCGGCACGGCCGGCACCGGCAAGACGCTGATGGCGCTGGCCGCCGGCCTGACCCAGGTGCTGGACGACCGCCGCTACACCGAAATCATCATGACGCGGGCGACCGTCAGCGTGGGCGAGGACATCGGCTTCCTGCCCGGCACCGAGGAAGAGAAGATGGGCCCGTGGATGGGCGCGCTGGACGACAACCTGGAAGTGCTGGGCAAGACCGAAGGCGGCGGCTCGGGCGAGTGGGGCCGCGCCGCCACCAACGAGCTGATCCGCAGCAAGATCAAGATCAAGAGCATGAACTTCATGCGCGGGCGCACCTTCCTGAACAAGTACGTGATCATCGACGAGGCGCAGAACCTGACGCCCAAGCAGATGAAGACGCTGATCACCCGGGCCGGCCCGGGCAGCAAGATCGTCTGCATGGGCAACCTGGCGCAGATCGACACGCCTTACCTCACCGAAGGCTCGTCCGGCCTGACCTTCGCGGTCGACAAGTTCAAGGGCTGGCCGCACAGCGGGCACATCACGCTGGCGCGCGGCGAGCGCTCGCGGCTGGCGGACTTCGCCAGCGAAGCTCTCTAGGAACGGGTTGGCTCCTCCCCTCTGTGGGGAGGGGGCCGCGGCGCTCGCTTGTTGGCGACGACGTTCCGAGAGCGCCCCATCCCAGCCCTGCCCCGCAGGGGGGAGGCGCAAGCCAGCTCAGCGCTTGCCCTGGGCCTGCGGCTCGTCGCACGGCGGGCAGCCGCGCGCGATCCGGCTGCCGAAAGGCGTGTACCTCAGAACCTTGGACAGACCTTCCCGGCCGCTGGCCGCGCGTGCGACCAGCGCGGCGGCCGCGAAGGAGCCGGCCGTGCGAACGGCCCAGTGGCTGTTGCTGCGGGTGTAGTGCCAGACGGCGATGCCCAGGCCCAGCACCAGCCAGTGCTCGCCCGGGAAGCCTTCGCGCTGCTCGTCCACCCGCTTGATCTTCTGCAGCACGGGCTCGGCGTCGCCCAGCAGTTCGTTGGGCAGGCTTTCGGTGCCCGGCAGCGGCGTCGCTTCGGCCAGCGTCGCCATCAAGTTGTCGTCGTCCATGCGCGTCTCCAGGAGGTCCAGGCAGCGAGCATCCTCCGAATGGATCAACTGCAGCGTAGGAAAGCAGCCTGCTTCAGAAATCGGCGTTGCCGGACGCCAGGCTCTCGAAGCGGGTCAGCTCCTTCATGAAGGCCAGCTTGATGGTGCCGGTGGGGCCGTTGCGCTGCTTGCTGATGATGATCTCGGCCACGCCCGGCTCCTTGGAGTCCTTGTTGTAGTAGTCGTCGCGGTAGATGAACATGATCACGTCGGCGTCCTGCTCGATGGCGCCGGATTCGCGCAGGTCGCTCATCATCGGGCGCTTGTCGGTGCGCGATTCCACGCCCCGCGACAGCTGCGACAGCGCGATCACCGGGCACTGCAGTTCCTTGGCCAGCATCTTCAGGCCGCGCGAGATCTCGCCGACGGCGGTGGCGCGGTTTTCGTCGTTCATGCTGGACGAGGTGCTCATCAGCTGCAGGTAGTCGACCACGATCAGCCCGAGCTTGCCGCACTGGCGCGCCAGCCGGCGCGCGTTGGCCCGCAGCTCGCTGGTGGTCAGGCCCGGGGTTTCGTCGATGTGCAGGGAGATGTTGCGCAGCTTCTCGATGGCTTCGGTCAGGCGCGGCCACTCCTCGTCGGTCAGCTTGCCGGTGCGCAGGTGCATCTGGTCGATGCGGCCGATCGAGCCGACGATCCGCACGGCCAGCTGGGACGCGCCCATTTCCATGGAAAACACCGCCACCGGCAGCTGCTCGCGCAGGGCCACGTGCTCGGCGATGTTGATGGCCAGGGCGGTCTTGCCCATCGAGGGGCGCGCCGCCAGCACGATCATGTCGCCGGCCTGCATGCCGGACGTCATGCGGTCCAGGTCGATGAAACCGGTCGGCACGCCGGTGATGTCGTTCGGGTTGTCCGCCATCTCGACCACCCGGTCCAGCAGTTGCACCACCAGCGTGTCCATGCCCTGGAAGCCCTGCTTCATGCGCGAGCCCTCTTCCCCGATGTGGAAGATCTTCTGCTCGGCCTCGTCCAGGATCTTGTCGACCGCCTTGCCCTGGGTGTTGAAGGCGGAGGTGGAGATCTCGTCGCTGGCCGTGACCAGCTTGCGCAGGATCGAGCGCTCGCGCACGATTTCCGCGTAGCGGCGGATGTTGCCGGCGCTGGGGACGTACTGGGCCAGCGCATTCAGGTAAGGCAGCCCGCCGATTTCCTCGGCCTTGCCCAGGCCTTGCAGCTGCTCGTAGACGGTGATCACGTCGGCCGGGCGCGAGCCGTTGATCAGGCCGCCGATGGAAGCGTAGATCAGCCGGTGCTCGTAGCGGTAGAAGTCGCCGTCGGTCAGCAGGTCGCCGACGCGGTCCCAGGCCTGGTTGTCCAGCAGCAGCCCGCCCAGCACGCTGGACTCCGCCTCGATGGAATGGGGCGGGATGCGCAGCTGCGCCACCTGCCGGTCACGGGGGAAATCGCCGTCGATGGCGCTCAGGACTGCTGACATGGGTGGCACTCTCTCCTCGATCGATGCATGCTAGCGGGGGCTGTGGGAATGTCCAGTGACAACACTGTGGTGATCCTGTGGACAAGCCTGCTGTTACCTGTGGGCTGGTGAAGAATTGAAAAAGCCGCCCGAAGGCGGCTTTCCAGGCTGCGGCGACGGAAGGCTTAAGCCGTCTCGCCCAGCACCGTGACGGTGATCTCGACCAGCACGTCGGTGTGCAGCGACACGGAGACTTTGCTGTCGCCGGTGGTCTTGATCGGGCCGGTGGGCATGCGCACTTGCGACTTGGCCACCGCGAAGCCCAGCTTGCCCAGTTCCTCGGCGATGTCCTGGTTGGTGACCGAGCCGAACAGGCGGCCGTCGACGCCGGCCTTCTGCGTGACCTTGACGGTCTTGCCGGCCAGCTTCTCGCCCTGGGCTTGCGCCTCGGTCAGCTTGGCGGCGGCGGCTTTTTCGAGTTCGACGCGCTTGGCTTCGAATTCGGCCTTGTTGTTGGCGGTGGCACGGCGGGCGTGGCCTTGCGGGATCAGGAAGTTGCGGGCGTAGCCGTCCTTCACTTTGACGATCTCGCCCAGGTTGCCCAGGTTCACCACTTTTTCGAGCAGGATGACTTGCATGGCGTTTCCTTAGATGCGGTGCTGGTCCGAATACGGAACCAGGGCCAGGAAGCGGGCACGCTTGATGGCGGTGTTGAGCTGGCGCTGGTAGATCGCGCGGGTGCCGGTCAGGCGCGCCGGGATGATCTTGCCGTTTTCGGAGATGAAGTCGCGCAGGGTGTCGACGTCCTTTTAGTCGATCTCTTCGACGCCGGCGACGGTGAAGCGGCAAAAGCGCTTGCGCTTGAACAGCAACGACTGGGTGTTGCGCTTGGGACGCTTGTCCTTGTTGAATTTCTTGAACGTGGCCATGTGGACCTCTCTCAAAGTGTTGGGGACAGAGCTGAAGATCTGTCCCTCAAAGCTATTCGACTTGCTGAAAAGACTGGATGTGGAGCACCGGGTGCTTGCCGTGCCGCGGGGCGGCCAGGAAGCCCGTGAACCGGAAGCCGCTGCCGATGGCCTGCACGGCCAGCGTCTCGGCGTCGGTCCCGAAGGCCACCGCCCGGATTTCCACCTTCACCTGCCTGCGTTGCCCTGCTTCCAGGGTGTCCGACTCGTGTTCGAGCCGCAGGTCGATGGCTGGCAATCCGGCCGGGGTGTAGCGCAGGGCCGCGGCCTCGGCGATACGGGCATCCAGGACCGTCTGGTTCAACTTCCGCTTAGTTGCAAAACTCCGGCCGGATTACGACTGGAACTCCGCCTGCTGCTGCTTGCGCGCTTCTTCGCGCTCGACGGTCTTCATCATGGAAGACGGGCCGGCATCGGCCTTCTTCCTGACGACGGTCAGGTGGCGCAGCACGGCGTCGTTGAAGCGGAACGCGTGCTCCAGCTCGCTCATCACGGCCTGGTCGGCCTCGATGTTGACGCACAGGTAATGCGCCTTGGCGAGCTTGTTGATCTGGTAGGCCAGCTGGCGGCGGCCCCAGTCTTCGACACGATGCACCTTGCCGTTGCCGGCGGTGATCATGCCCTTGTAGCGCTCCAGCATGGCCGGAACCTGCTCGCTTTGATCCGGGTGGATCAGCAAGACGATTTCATAGTGACGCATGAATGCTCCTTACGGATAAGCCACCCGGCGCGTCTAAAGCTGGTGTGGCAAGGGAAAAGCAGGTAAGCCCGCGATTATAGCCCGGGCTAGCCCACCCTGTACGCGGGCTGCCTCAGCGAGGCGCGATGACCGCCTCCAGCGCCGCGGCCTTTCCGCCACGACGGCCTCCCGGATGCGGGGCGAGCGCCACCAGGCCAGCGAAGTCGGCGAAGTCGGCGACAGCTTCCACCGCCATGCTCAGCCGAACCCGCTTGGGCCCCAGCCCGGGGGTCAGCCCGATGCCACCTCGTAAGTCTCCAGGTAGCGCCGCCACTGGACTGGGCGCACGCCGCCAGGGCAGGCACGGCGCCCCGGCCGCCAGGCCCAACTCGCGCAGGTTGCACGGCCTCCCCCGGGTCACCCTGGTGGAAGCGGTCGCCAGCAACAGGTCTTTTTCGCTGCGCTGGCCGTCGCACCGGACCAGCACCGCCCGTTGCCACGGCGTCAGCGGCATCGAGCGGTCCGTGAACACCTGCTGCCCCGGATCGGCTTGACGAGCGCGGTGTTTTTGCCTCCTCCCGGCTACAGCCCAGCAGGATAGGTTTCTACGGAGGGGGCGCTGGTGGCTTTCCCCGCGGCCGGCGCCGGTTTGTCGGCGATGATCTGCAGGCCATGGACAGCCACGACAGACAGCGCGCGCACTGGCGCAAGAGCCTGCGCATCACCGGCATCCTGCTGGCGATCTGGTTCTTCGTCAGCTTCGTCGTGGCCTGGTTCGCGCGCCCGCTGGCCTTCGATTTCTTCGGCTGGCCGTTCAGCTTCTGGATGGGGGCCCAGGGGGCGTTGCTGGTGTACGTGGCCATCATCGGCTACTACGCCTGGTACATGAACCGCCTGGACGCGGAGTACGGCGTCGGCGAAGAGGATTGAGCCTGGCTGGCTCGGCGGCAGGCGCTGTCAGGGCATACTGGAGCCACTGGCGAACGGCGCGTCAAGCTTGGAGGAGCCGTGTTGGACAAGACCGCGATGTATCACAAATCGGCCCGCGGGGCCGAGGCGATTGCCACCCGCAATGCAGCCCTTAATTTGAAGCAGCGTTCCATGCTGATCCTGATCAATGGCAGGCGGCCGTTCGCCGAGCTCGCCCACTTGGGCCAGGGTCTGGGAGACCCGGAGGTGCTGATCACGCACCTGGCCGAACAAGGGTTGATCGAAGCCGCCTCGGCCCATTCGAGCGCGCCGACCGAGCCGGCGCCGCTCGACGCGGCTG
>NZ_JAQGLS010000307.1 GCF_028292805.1 Ramlibacter sp.
GACGACCAGACCTACGACGTCAACGTGCGGCTGGCGCCTGACGCCCGCACCGCCTTGCAGGACCTGGAGCGGCTGCCGTTCGCCACCGGCAGCAGTGCCGACGGCAGCACGCGGACCGTGCGCCTGAACCAGGTGGCGGCGATCACCGAAGGCACCGGTCCCAACCAGATCAACCGGCGCGACCTGACGCGCGAGGTGGCCATCAACGCCAATGCGCACGGGCGCGCCGCCGGCGAAGTCTCGGCCGACATCCGCAAGCGGCTCGACGCGATTGCGATGCCGCCCGGCTACCGCTACCAGTTCGGCGGCTCGACCAAGAACATGCAGGAGTCGTTCGGCTACGCAGTCTCGGCGCTGGCCATGGCGGTGATCTTCATCTACATGATCCTGGCCAGCCAGTTCAAGAGCTTCCTGCAGCCGCTGGCGCTGATGACGGCGCTGCCGCTGACGCTGATCGGCGTGGTGCTGGCGCTGCTGATGTTCAATTCGGCGCTGTCGATCTTCTCGGTGATCGGCATCGTGATGCTGATGGGCCTGGTGACCAAGAACGCCATCCTGCTGGTCGATTTCGCGATCCGCATGCGCGAGCAAGGCATGGCCCGCAGCGAGGCGCTGCTGCTGGCCGCCCGGGTGCGGCTGCGGCCGATCCTGATGACCACGCTGGCCATGATCTTCGGCATGGTGCCGCTGGCCTTCGCCCTGACCGAAGGCTCGGAACAGCGCGCGCCGATGGGCCAGGCGGTGATCGGCGGGGTCATCACCTCCTCGCTCCTGACCCTGGTGGTGGTGCCGGTCGTGTACTGCTACCTGGACGACCTGGCCCAGTGGCTGCGCCGTGGCCGGCCGCGTCTTCCGGGGGGCGCCGGGGGCCAACCCGTGGCTGCTTCTAAAATGGATGGTTTGTCCTGATGCCCGGAGAAAGTCCCCGATGAACGCCCCTGTCGACCTCGAGCGCGCCCGCTTCAACATGATCGAGCAGCAGATCCGGCCCTGGGATGTGCTCGACCTGGACATCCTGGCGCTGCTGCACAAGGTGCCGCGCGAGCAATTCGTGCCGCCGGCCCACCAGGCGCTGGCCTTCGTCGACATGCAGATCCCGCTGCTGGCCGACACCGAGCAGGCGATGGCTACCGGCCGCTGCATGCTCGAGCCCAAGGTGGAAGCCCGCATGCTGCATGACCTGAAGGTGCGGCCGCACGAGAAGGTGCTGGAAGTCGGCGCCGGCTCCGGCTACATGGCCGCCTTGCTGGCTGGCCGTGCCCAGCGCGTGATCTCGCTGGAGATCGAGCCGGCGCTGGCGCAGATGGCCCGGGCCAACCTGCAGCGCGCCGGCATCCACAACGCGCAAGTGCGCGAAGGCGACGGCGCGCGCGGCCTGGCCGCCGAAGGCCCGTTCGACGTGATCGTGCTGAGCGGCTCGGTGGCCGAGGTGCCGGCCGTGCTGCTGGCACAGCTGAAGGTCGGCGGCCGCCTGGGCGCGGTGGTCGGCGGCCAGCCGGTGATGCGGGCCACCTTCATCACCCGCACCGGCGAGGCGAACTACACGACCAAACAGCCGTGGGACACCGTGGCTGCGCGCCTGGACCACTTCCCGGAGCCTTCGCGCTTCAACTTCTGAAAGCCCTGCCCATGATCACCCAGGTGCGCCCGTCCCAACTGAATGCCTGGCTGCAGCAGCAGCCGGCCGACCCCGTCGTGCTGGACGTGCGCGAGCCGTGGGAGCTGCAAACGGCCAGCGTGGAAGCTGACGGCTTTGCGCTGCTGGCGATTCCCATGAACGATATTCCGGCTCGGCTGGCCGAAGTGCCGCGCGACCGGCCGCTGGCCGTGTTGTGCCACCACGGCGGCCGCAGCCAGCGGGTGGCGCAGTTCCTGGAGCAACAGGGCTACACCGACGTGGCGAATATCACCGGCGGTATCGACGTCTGGGCCCAGGAGCGCGATCCCTCGGTCCCGCGCTACTGATCGAGCCGATACTGGGCGACAGAACAAGCAGAAACTCGAAGGACGGACGATGAAAGTGTTGCGGCTTCTCCCCCTCTCGGCGGCCATCGCCATGGCCTTGGCCGGCACCGCCCGCGCCGAGGGGCTGCTGGAGCTTTACGAAGCCGCCCGCGCCCACGACGCCACCTGGCAGGGCGCCAAGGCGCAGTACGACGCCAACATCGCCCGCGCCGCGCAGGCCAGGGCCGGCATCCTGCCGCAGGCCGGCCTGTCGGCGGGCCTGACGCGCAGCAACTACGAGAACGACACGCCGCCGCCGGCCGTGGCCGACCGCAGCTTCACCACGCAGCAGGCGACGCTGAGCGCCTCGCAGCCGCTCTGGCGGCCGGCCAACTGGGCGACCTGGCGCCAGGGCCAGCGCCAGGCGCAAGGGGCGCAATTCCAGCTGGTGGCCGCCAGCCAGGATCTGATCATCCGCGTCAGCCAGGCCTACTTCGACGTGCTGGCGGCGCAGGACACGCTGGCCTTCGTGCGGGCACAGAAGACGGCGGTGGCCGAGCAGCTCGCCTCGGCCCGCCGCAACTTCGAGGTGGGCACCTCCACCATCACCGACAGCCGCGAAGCCCAGGCCCGCTACGACCTGGTGCTGGCCCAGGAAATCGCCGCCGACAACGACCTGCGCGTGAAACGGCTGGCGCTGGACACGCTGGTCGGCAAGACCAACACCCAGCCGAACCCGGTGGCCTCGCCGCTGAGCGTGCCGCCGCCGCAGCCGGCCGATCCGGAAGCCTGGGTGGCGGCCTCGGAGGCGGCCAATCCGGCCGTGCAGCAGGCCAGGACGGCGGTGGAGATCGCCGAACTGGAAACGACCAAGGCCAAGGCCGGGCACCAGCCGACGGTGGACCTGACGGCCAGCTACAACCTGACCCGCAACGTCGGCGGCACCGCCGGCTCGGCCCTGGAGACACGGCCCAGGAACGGCAACATCGGCGTGGCCCTGAACCTGCCGCTGTTCTCCGGCTTCGCCACCCAGAACCGCATCCGCGAGACGCTGTCGCTGCAAGAGCGGGCCCGCTCGGACCTGGAAGCGACCCGGCGCAACGTGGCGCAGGCCGTGCGCACCGCTTACTTCGGCGTGGTGTCGGGCCAGGGCCAGGTGCGGGCGCTGGAAGCGGCCGAAGCCTCCAGCCAGAGCGCGCTGGACGCCAACCGCCTGGGCTACCAGGTGGGCGTGCGCATCAACATCGACGTGCTGAACGCCCAGAGCCAGCTGTTTCAGACCAAGCGCGACCTGGCGCAAGCCCGCTACAACGTGCTGCTGGGGCACCTGCGGCTGCGGCAGGCGAATGGGACGCTGCAGCCGGAAGATCTGGACCGGCTGAATACGCTGCTGGGACGTTGACCACGGCTGCCGGGTGACGGCAAGGCCGGGCGATCCAGCTCACCGCGCCAGCAACGCCAGCACGGCCGCGCAAGTCTTGCTGGTCGCGCCCCGATGCGCATCGGCAAAACTTTCAGCGGCGGCCACGGCCTTGGCCCGCGCCGGCGCATCGTTCACCAGCGCGAGCGCCATGCGCACCCCCTGCGCCATCGTGGCCGCCCGCAGCGCAGCGCCGGCTTCCAGCGCCAGCTCGGCGACCTCGCTGAAGTTGAAGGTGTGTGGCCCCATCACGACCGGGCAGCCGCAGGCGGCCGCTTCGATCAGGTTCTGGCCGCCCAGTGGCGCAAAGCTGCCGCCCAGCAAGGCCGCATCGGCCAACCCGTAGTACAGCGCCATCTCGCCCAGCGAATCGCCCAGCCACAGGTCGGCCGGTTGCGGCCGGTCCCGCCACTGGCCGCGGCGCGCGACGTTCAAGCCGGCCTGCTGCGCCAGCTGCGCCACGGCGTCGAAGCGTTGCGGATGGCGCGGCACCAGCAGCCACTGCACGCTGCGGTCGCCCGCGACGGCCTGCAGGAACTCGGCCTCCTCGCCTTCGCGCGAGCTGGCGAACATCACCACCGGCCGCTGCTGCACGGCGTGCCAGGCGCGGCCTTGCGCCAGCTGCGCCAGCTCGGGCGCGGCGTCGAACTTGAGGTTGCCGAACACGCCTTGCACGGTGGCGCCGGCCTGCGCCAGCCGGCGCGCATCGGCTTCGGTTTGCGCCCAGACGGCAGCCAGCGCGGCATAGGCGGGACGCGACAGGCTGGCCAGCCGCCGGGCGTTGGCCAGCGACTTGTCGCTCAGGCGGGCATTGGCCAGCGCCAGCGGCACGCCGCGGGCGCGGCAGGCAGCCGCCATGTTGGGCCAAACCTCGGTTTCCATCAGGATGCCGGCGGCCGGCACGAAGTGGTTCAAAAAGCGCTCGACGGCGCCTGGCGTGTCCCACGGCAGCCAGGCTTGGGCGTCGCCCTCCCGCAGCAGGCGGGCGCCCTCGGTGCGGCCGGTCGCCGTTCCGTGCGTCAGCAGCAGCCGCAGCCCGGGCTGCGCCGCCCGCAAGGCATCGACCAGGATCGCGGCGGCCCGCGTCTCGCCCAGCGAAACGGCATGGATCCACAAGCGGCCCGGCTCGGTGCTGCCGTGGAAGCGGCCGAAGCGCTCTTCCACGTGATCGAGATAGCCGGGTTCGGCGATGCCGCGGCCGCGCAGCTTGCGGCGCAGCAGCGGCTGCGCCGCGGCCATGGCCAGGGAATAAAGGAAGCGCACGGTCAGGCTGGGATGCGCGCGGGCCGCCGGCCCCAGCAGGCGCGCCAGGCAGCGGTGACCTCGGCCACCGTCGGCGCCGCAGCGCCGCCGACAGCGCACTGGTGCGGCTGGCCGACGGGCCCGGCCCGCCAGGCCCGCGGCTGGCTGAAAATCTCCACCACGGGAAGGTTGAGGGCCACGGCCATATGCGCGATGCCGGAGTCTACGCCGACCAGTCCGCTCGTTCCCCGCATCGCGTCGAGCAGCGCGGCCAGCTTCATGCGCGGCAACACGCGGGCCCGCGGGCCGATGTCGGCGGCCAGCTGGCGGGCAAAACGCTCTTCGCTGTCGCTGGCCTGCGGCACCAGCAGCGCGAAGCCGTCGGCAGCCAGCGCGCGGCCGAACTCCGCCCAGGCCGCAGCCGGCCATTCGTTGTCGGCGCGGCTCGTGCCGTGCGCCAGCACCACCTGCGGCGGAACCGCCGGCACGGCCAGCAGCCAGGGATAGGTGGGTGATGTTTGCTCGAAACCGGGCGCGTCGTAGCCGAGCGCGCGCGCCGCCAGCAAGCGCGTGCGGGCGACGGCGTGGATGCGGCCCGGCATGGGCACCATCCGCTGCAGCAGCAGGCGCACCGGCCATTCGTAGCTGCACAGTTCGCTCTTGTTGCCGTAGGTGGCGCTGAAGCCGCCGGGCGCCAGCCGCGCCTGGCGGGCGACCCAGGCCGACTTCATCAGGCCCTGGAAATCGATGACGGCGTCGTACGGTTGTTGCCGCAATTGCTCGCGGGCCGTCCGCCATTCGGCCCGCGTTGCCATTGCGAAGCGCGACTTGCGCCAGCGCCGCTGAGCCACCGGGATCACACTGGCAATGCCGGGGGTGGTGCGCAGCAGGTCGGCAAAAGCCTCTTCCACCACCCAGTCGACGATGGCGCCGGGAAAGCGCGCGTGAAGGTCGTGGAGAACGGGAAGCGTCTGGACGACGTCACCCAGGGAAGACAGCTTGACGACCAGGATCCTCAATGCGCCGCCTCGGCGATCATCGCGTCCGGCTTCACGCGCCGCAGCAGCTCCAGCATCGTGGACTCGATGCGGTGCATTGCGTCCTGGGTGTGGCCTTCGAAGCGCAGCACCAGCACCGGCGTCGTGTTCGACGAGCGCAGCAGGCCGAAGCCGTCCGGCCAGTCGACCCGCAGGCCGTCGATGGTCGAGACCTGCGCGTCCGGGAAGTTGGCCAGTTTCACCACCTCGGCGACGACGCGCGGCGGCTCGCCCTCCTCGCACTTCACGTTCAGTTCGGGCGTCGAGAAGCTGGTGGGCAGCGCATCGAGCACGGCGCTCGGGTCGGGGTGGCGCGACAGGATCTCCAGCAAGCGGCAACCGGCGTAGGTACCGTCGTCGAAGCCGTACCAGCGCTCCTTGAAGAAGATGTGGCCGCTCATCTCGCCACCCAGAGGTGAGTTCACTTCGCGCATCTTCGCCTTGATCAGCGAGTGGCCGGTCTTGTACATCATCGGCGTGCCGCCGGCCTGCTCGATGGCCGGGGCCAGCCGCTGCGTGCACTTGACGTCAAACAGGATGGGCGCGCCGGGCACGCGCGAGAGCACGTCCTGGGCGAACAGCATCATCTGGCGATCCGGATAGATGTTGTTGCCGCCGCGGGTGATGATGCCCAGGCGGTCGCCGTCGCCGTCGAAGGCCAGGCCGAGGTCGGCGCCGGTCTTCTTCAGTTCGGCCATCAGGTCGCGCAGATTCTCCGGCTTGCTCGGGTCGGGGTGGTGGTTGGGGAAGTTGCCGTCCACCTCGCTGAACAGCTCGATCACTTCGCAGCCGATGGCGCGGAAGATCTGCGGCGCAGAGGCGCCAGCGACGCCGTTGCCGGAGTCGACGACGATCTTCAGCGGCCGGGCCAGCTTGATGTCGCCGACGATGCGGTCGCGGTAGGCGGCGAACAGGTCGACGTTGCGGACCGTGCCGGGCTGCGGCGCGGTGGCGGCGCCGCCGCTTTCGATCAGCCGGCGCAGCGCCTGGATCTCCTCGCCGAAGATGGCACGGCCGGCCATCACCATCTTGCAGCCGTTGTAGTCCTTGGGGTTGTGGCTGCCCGTCACCTGGATGCCGCTGCTGCACAGCGTGCTGGCGGCGAAGTAGAGCATCGGGGTGGTGACCATGCCGACGTCGATCACGTCGACGCCGCTGGCGACGAGGCCCTTGACCAGGGCGGCGACGAGCGAGGGACCGCTCAGCCGCCCGTCGCGGCCCACGGCCACCGTCTGCTCTCCCTCGCCGCGGGCGATGGCGCCGAAGGCGCGGCCCAGGGCCTCGGCCACTTCCTCGTTCAGAGCGCCAGGGACGATGCCGCGGACGTCGTAAGCCTTGAAGATGCTGGGGTTGAGCTGCATGGAATGGCCTGCCGGAAGGTTGTTGGGTGTCCGCCGATTCTAGGGCGCGGGCCCCGGAGAACATGTCCGGAAACGGCCAGTCTGGCGCCGCCCCGCCCGTATCATGCCTGCCATGAGCTTCGCCGAGCCGCCGCTGCACCCGGACGCCTGCTACCTGGCGCTGAAGACCCGCGACGCCCGCTTCGACGGCTCCTTCTTCACCGGCGTGACGAGCACCGGCATCTACTGCCGCCCGGTCTGCAAGGTGCGGGCGCCGCGGCGCGAGAACTGCCGCTTCTTCGCCCATGCGGCGCAAGCCGAAGGGGCGGGCTTTCGGCCTTGCCTGCGCTGCCGCCCGGAGCTGGCCCCGTATGCGCTGCGCTGGTCGGTCCAGGACGCCGGCGCCGTGCTGGCCCAGCAGGCGGCGCGGCTGCTCGACGAGCCGGATGCGTGGAACGGGCAGCCGCCCTCGGTCGAGCAACTGGCGGCCCGGCTCGGCGTCAGCGACCGCCACCTGCGCCGCATCTTCGAGGCGCAGCTGGGCGTCTCGCCCATGCAGTACCTGCAGACGCGCCGGCTGCTGGCGGCCAAGCAACTGCTGGCCGACACCGGCCTGCCGATCACGCAGGTGGCGCTGGCCAGCGGTTTTTCCAGCCTGCGCCGCTTCAATGCCGCCTTCCTGCAGCACTACGGCCTCAGCCCCAGCGGCTTGCGGCGAGCCGGCGTGCCGCGCGAACTGGGCTCCGAAGTGCGGCTGGGCTACCGGCCGCCCTACGACGCCGTCGCCATGCTGGATTTCTTTCGGACCCGGGCCATCGTCGGCATGGAGTTCGTTGAGGCCACCAAGCTGGGCCGTACGTTGGCGCTGGACGTCGGCGGCCAGCGCTGGCAAGGCTGGCTGGTGATCGAATTCGACCAAGCGCACAGCCAGCTGGTATTGCGCGTGGGCGAGTCGCTGTGGGCGGCGCTGCCGCTGCTGATCCGCCGCGTGCGGTCGGCGTTCGACCTCGATGCCGAGCCCCAGGCCATCAACGCGCGTCTGCACGGCAGCTTTCCGCTGGGCGACGGGCTGCGGGTGCCGGGGTCGCTCAGCGGCTACGAGCTGGCGGTCCGGGCCGTGCTGGGCCAGCAGATCACGGTGGCGGCCGGGCGCACGCTGGCCCAGCGGCTGGTCCAGCGCTTCGGCACACCGGTCGAAACGCCGTACCCGCAGCTGAACCAGCTGTTTCCGGCGCCCGAGGCGCTGGCGACCGCCGCAGGCGATGCGCTCGGCCAGCTGGGCATCGTGCGCCAGCGGCAAGCCGCCATCGTCGGCATCGCCCGCGCCGTGGCCCAGGGCCGGGTGCAACTGCATGCGGGCGCCGACGTGCAGGCGACCATCGCCGCGCTGAAGGAACTGCCCGGCATCGGCGACTGGACGGCGCAGTACATCGCCATGCGGGCGCTGCGCTGGCCCGATGCCTTTCCGGCCGGCGACGTCGCGTTGCACAAGGCGATGGGCCTGCGCGAAAGCCGCCAGCCGGCCCGCGCAGCCGAAGCGGCGGCGCAGGCCTGGAAGCCATGGCGCAGCTACGCCGTGATCCGGGCCTGGAGTTCGCTGGCGCCGCGTGCCCTCCCCCTCGAGCCTGTTGCCGGAGCCTGACCATGAAGACCGCATCCGTTGCCACGCTGACCTGCCGGCGTTTCGAAAGCCCGCTGGGCCCCATGCTGCTGGCCGCCAGCGACCGCGGCCTGGCCGGCGTCTGGTTTCGCGGCCAGCGCCACGGGCCGGCAGTTCCGCCGGGGCCGGAGGCGGCCGACCATCCCGTCCTGGACCAGGCGGTGGCGCAGCTGACCGCCTACTTCGCCGGCGAACGCAGCGACTTCGCATTGCCGCTGGACCTGGCGCTGGGCACGCCGTTCCAGCAAAGCGTCTGGCAGCAACTGCTGGCGATCCCGTCCGGGCAGACCACCAGCTATGCCGAACTAGGGCGGCGCCTGGGCCGGCCGACGGCGGCGCGGGCGGTGGGCGCCGCCGTCGGCCGCAATCCGGTCAGCATCGTGGTGCCGTGCCACCGGGTGGTCGGCACGGCCGGCGCCCTCACTGGCTACGCCGGCGGCATCGAGCGCAAGACGGCGCTGCTGCGGCTGGAAGGCGCCTTGGCGTGAACGCGGCCACAATCTGACGCTCCATGCCCATCGCCTCGATCATCGACTTCGCCCTGCTTGCCGCCATCTGGGGCTCGTCTTTCCTCTTCACGCGCTACGCGGTGGTGGAGTTCGGCTTCGTGGCAACAGCGGCGATGCGGGTCGTCATCGCGACCGCGTTCCTGCTTCCGCTGATGCTGCTGCGTGGGTTGGGCCCGCAGTTCCGCCAGCACTGGAAGGCGGTCTGCCTGATCGGCATGCTGAACTCGGGCCTGCCGTTCCTGCTGTTCGCCTTCGCGCTGCTCTCCATCACGACCGGCCTGTCGTCCATCCTCAATGCCACGGTGCCGCTGTTCGGCGCACTGGTGGCGTGGGCCTGGCTCAAGGACCGGCCGACCGGCTCGCGCCTGCTCGGGCTGGTGGTCGGCTTCACCGGGGTGGCGATGCTGGCCTGGGACAAGGCCAGCTTCAAGCCCGGTGCGTCCGGCATCGCGCCGGCCTGGGCCGTCATCGCCTGCCTGGTGGCGACGGTTTGCTATGCCTTCGCCGCCAGCGCCACCAAGCGCTGGCTGACCGGCGTGCCGGCGCTGGTGAACGCCACCGGCAGCCAGCTGGGCGCGACCCACGGGTTGGCGCTGCCGGCGCTGTGGTTCCGCCCGGCAACGCTGCCGGGCACGCAGGCCTGGGTATCGGTGGCGATCCTCGGTGTGCTGTGCACCGGGCTGGCGTACATCCTGTACTTTCGCCTGATCGCCCAGGCCGGGCCGGCCCGCGCGCTGGCGGTGACCTTCGTGGTGCCGGTGTTCGCGATCCTGTACGGCGCGCTGTTCCTGGGCGAGCAGGTCACGCCGTGGATGGTGGCTTGCGGGGTGGTGATCGTCTGCGGCACGGCGCTGTCGACCGGGTTGCTGCGCCTGCCGTCCTTGCGGCGCAGCAGGGCCTAGAACCGCGGCAGGTCGGTCAGGCGGCGCCCGGGCCGGTCGTCGGCCAGGGCCAGCGTCTCGACACCTTCGGGCAGCACGTCGACCATCACTTCCGAGCCCAGTTGCAGTGTGCCGCGCTCGGTCCGGAACAGGATCACGACGGTGTCGCCCTCGACCAGCCGGTCGACCACTTCGACCATGCGGGTCGGCGCCGGGCGCAGGTCCCAGTGCTCCAGGCTCGGGTCTATCATTCCCATCATCACCTCCGAGACCTGCCCGGCCTCGAGCCGCACGGCGGTGATGCCGTAGACCACCGTGGGAAGAGGTGCGCCCAGCAGCGCCGCGTGCGGCGCGCCAGGGCGCCAGGACTCCATGCATTTCTCGACCATGCAGCACATTGTGGGCACCCACTCATTGCCCACGATAAGCAGAACACGCTTGACGGCGTGGGAGCGTGCCTACCACGCCGTACACTCGTGGCCTCTCCCATGCAGTCCCCAGACCCGCCTGCCGCCACCGGGCCCGCCGCGCTGACCAAAGCGCATGCCCGCCGCCTGCGCGACACCTACCGCTCGGCCGGCTGGCCGTGCCAGGACGCGCTGGAGATCGACCTGCTGGCCGCCGGCCTGCTGGAGCGCCTGCGCACCGACACCGGCCACGAAACCTTGCGCGTGACCGACGCCGGCCTGCAATGGCTGTCGGTGGTGCTGGCGCGCAATCGCGCGGCGCTGTCGGCGCACGAGGCACTGGTGGAACAGGTGGCGCGCGAGATGGGGCGGGCCGGCCGGCTGGCCTGGCGCGGGCTCAGCCTGCGGGCGCAGGTGCCCACCGGCGACGCCGCCAGGCCGCTGCGCTGGTGCATCGCCCGCCCGGACGTGTTCTCGATCCGGCACACCTCGGTGCAAGCCTACGTCGAGCCCATCGTCCACGAGATCAAGGTGCGCCGCTCCGACCTGCTGGCCGACCTGCGGCAGGAGGCCAAGCTCGGCGCCTACCGCGACCTGGGCGAATGCTGGTACGTGCTGGGGGCGGACGCCCGCGGCAAGCCCGTGGGAGAGCCCGAGGAAGTGCCCGGCGACTGCGGCGTGATGCTGGTGCAGCAAGGTCGGCTGGTGGTCGCCAGGACAGCGCAGCGGCCACCGCGCGCCCCGCTGCCGTTCGGTGTCTGGATGGCGCTGGCCAAGGCCACGCCAGTGGCCGGCGCGGACGACGACACGCAAGGCTTGCTCGAGCCGCAAGGGTAGGCGGCCGGCCCGTCAGGCCTGCTTGGGGTGCTCCGACTTGCCCTGCTCGGGGCCCTTGACGCGGCCCTTCTCGGGATCCACAGGGGCCGGCGTGGGCTCGGGGTTGGCGGGCTTCGGGGCTTCGGTCGGCGCCGGCGGCGGGCTCGGGGCGCTGGCGTTCACTCGCGCTCCGGCGGGTGGCTGCGTTCCGGCTGGCCCGGCGACGAAGCCGGCCGGTCCGCCGGGCCGCCGTCGTCGCTGGGGATGTCGTCCTCGATCCAGAAATCCGGCTCCTCGCGGTCGAGGTTGGGGGTGGGCGGCGTGGCGCCGGCGGGAGTGGACTGGGCCATGGGGCTCCTCGAATCAAGGATCAGAGATGGGGACGTTTGACGCCCGGGTCTTCCGGCTCGGCCGGCGGCAGCATCGGGCCGAACTCGGGCTCGATCGGCAACTGCGTCGGGTTCGGGGTGCCGTCCTCGCCGTCGGGCGACATCGGCTCCGGTTCGACCGGATGGGTGGGCGTGGAGTGTGCGTGCATGGTGTTTCGGTGGCACCGCGGCGGCGGCGAAAAGCCGTCGCCAAGGCGCTTGGGCGGCGCAGCGCCGTTGTGGAGGCTGGGATCGATGTCGGTGAGGATCATGGCGGGCCTTCTTGTGCAGCAAGGGTGCGAGGATGGCGCCATGGGGTCTTCGGAAGGGGCGCCGAACGGCTGTCGGCCGCTGGCCCGTCAGTCGTTGTCCTCGGCCTGGCGCTGCAGTTCGCGCCGGAGCACCGAGCTGGGCTCGTGGGTGAACGGCAGCCGCGGCAGGCCGATCAAGGCCTGCAAACGGGCGTGGGCCCGGTCCATGTCGGCGCCGACCATGGCCAGGCCGACCTCGTTGCCCGGTTCCCTGCGCGTGATCTCGAGATAAGCGCTGCGCAGCCGCTGGTAGTCACCATCGGCTCGCGAGACCTCCTCTTGCAGGGCCAGGACCTGGGCGTATTCGCTGCGGCTGTAGCGCATGGCTGGGCTCCTCGCGCCGGTGCTCCTGCGCTCGGGCTCTTGCGGGTGCGCCCGTGCGGATGGTCCGGTGCTGCTTTTGCTCATGCAGTCATCCTAGGAAACATCGCACACGAATGCTGTAGGAGAAGGCAGACGGCGCAGCATGGCAAGGCCCGGCGGGCCAACTAGTTGGCATTCGTCGGCACCGCGCGCAGCGAGGATAATCGCCCTCCCACTCCCGGAACCCAAGCCTTGACGCCAGCCCCCGCGACCACCGCCCCGCTCACCCCGGATGACTTCGACGCCCTCGACGCCGAGCTCGACCTGCTGCGCGAGCGCAGCGAGGAAATCCCGCAATGGGAGTTCTGCGAAGGCTTCCTGGCGGCCCTGGTCTCCATGCGGCGCGCGGTGCCGGCCGAGGAGTACTGGCCGGTGCTGCTGGGCGACGATTTCAAGCCCATGGAGCACATGGAATTCGTCTGGCGCTGGCGCCGGCGCTGGGAGGAAATCGCCACCGCGCTCGACGCGCCAGTGGAGGATGTGGACGACGAGCGCACCTACCATCCCGAGGCGCTCGACACACGCGGCGCCATGCTGGCGCTGCCTCCGGACGAACGCGGCGAAGCGGACCTGGCGCAGATGCCGTCCTATGGCCAGGTCTGGGCGCTGGGGTTCATGTACGCGGTGGAAAGCTGGCCCGAAGACTGGGAGCCGCCGCGCGATGCCGATGCGGCGGACATGCTCGACTCGGCCTTGCAGGACATCGTGGCGCTGACGGAGGACGACACGGGCACGCCCACCATCTCGATGTGGGCCGAGGACGGCCCGCCCAGCGTCAGCGACGATCGGCTGGAGGTGTTCGCGGCGGCGATCTGGGCGACGTACGAACTGCGGCAGCTGTGGAAAAGCCTGGGCCCGAAGGTGGCGCCGATCCGCAAGGAATCGGAACCGGGCCGCAACGACCCCTGCCCTTGCGGCAGCGGCAAGAAATACAAGAAGTGCCACGGCGCCGGCTGACGCCGGCCGCCGCCAGCCTCACTTGACGACCGTCAGGTCGAACCGCAGCGTGCCGGCGCGGAAGATGAACGACCACTTGGCCTCCCACTGCGCCGGGCTCAGCTTGAAGATCAGGCGCCCGAGCAGCCCCATGGGACCGCCGCCGAACGACAGCTTGCGCTGCGTCACGCGAAAGCCGCCACCGGTGTAGTGCGACACACCGGTCTTCTCGAAGTGGTCCATCGAGAAATAGCTCAGGTGGTGGATGTGCGTGGGATCACGCCACGACGCGATGCTGGAGTAGTGCGGCGTGAAGATGGTAACGGTGGCGCCACTGGCGCAGACGCGGTTCACCTCGCGCATCAGCCGGGGGATGTCGGGCACGTGCTCGATGAAGTTGTCCATCCACACCTCGCTCACGCTGGCGTCGGCCAGCGGGATGGCCTCGGCCACGTTGGCGATGATGTCGACGGCGTCGCAGCCGAACATGTCGATGCCGACATGGCCGTCCTTGCGCTTGTTGCCACACCCCAGGTTGATCTTCATTCCGGCTCCGGCCGCGGCCCAAAAGGAAAAGGGCTGGCAGGACACGCTGCTAGCCCTCGGCAGGGTCGGATTATAGGGGCCGGCCCCCGCGGTAACGCGCCGGCCGCGGGGCGCATCCAGCGACGACAGCCCGAAGGAAATCCCCATGGACACCCAGCTTATGCTTCGCGCCGGCGTGGTCCTGCTGCTGGTCACGGGCCTGGGCGGCATGCTGGCCGCCGGCTTCCGCTTTTCCGGCCGGCCCCATCCGTCGAGCGTGATTGCGATGCTGCACGGCCTGCTGGCCGCCGGCCTGACACTGACCCCGTACGTCGCCTTCGTGCAAGGGTCGCGCAGTGGAGGCTGGCTGGGTTTGGTGCTGCTGGCGGCGGTGCTGGGCGGGCTGGTGCTGAACCTGGCCTACCACTGGAAGGGCTTCGAGCTGCCGGTGTGGCTGGTGCTGGTGCATGCCGTCGCGGTCGCCGCGCGGCTACGGTTGCTGGGGTTGTCGGTGTGGAACCAGACGCCGGCCTGAGCCAGCGATGTTCGCGAACTGGTCACGGAAACAGATCGGCGAACATCACGGAATAGCCTTCGGGCGGAAGCAACGAGTTGGTGTTCATCTCCAGCCACCAGATGCGCCCGCTGGCATCGAGCATTCCGTCGACGGAAATCAGCACGGGTAGCCTGGTGGTGCGCCTCAGCAACCCAGCCAAGGCTTGCCCCATCTCTTCCACCTGGCGGCCGCTCTGTTCGAGCAGTTCCTCCAGCTGGTTGTCTCCCGCGGAGACGATCTGGACATTGGGTGAATACTGCTGCCGATACCGGTAGTCGATCCAGAGCTCGCTGCCGTGCCCGAGCACCGTGCCGGGCGAAGCCCCCTGGAACTCCAGGCAGGCCGCCGCGACCGTGCACGCCCTGAAACCCTCCCAAGGCAGGCGCGCGGCGGACACCTTGCGCTCCAGCAGCACCTCCACCGTGCTGGTCCCGTCGCCGACGATTGTCGGATAGGAGTGGACGTGCGCGAAGAAGGGGCGCGCCCCCCAGAACCACACCTTCAGTATCTGTCCCTGGACAAACTCCTCGGCGAACATTGAACCGTGGGCGATGACATCGTGCTCGGGCACCCTTGGCCGCGCGCCGGCACGGTATGGCCCGAACAGCCCTTGGCCGAACGAACCGGAGCGCGCCTTCACCACGTAATCGTGCTGCCTGCACCCCTGCCCTGCGTCCAGCAGCGCGGGGCTCCGGATGTCACATTCGACAAGGAACTCCTTGAACTTTTGCTTGTCGGTCGAGTGGGAATGCGTGAACAGGTCATACGGCTTCCACCCACCGAAGCCGCGGACGTCGGGTGTCAGTTCCGTGAGGTGCACTGCCCGCCCCTGCACCGTCCCCTGAAACAACGGGTACATCCGGTAGTAGCGCCCCTTATGCTTGACCTCGAGGGTGAAGTCTTTCATGTCGACGAAGGCGTCGGCTCCGGCTTGCGCGGCCCACTCGCGTACCGCAGCGAAATGGTTGAAGGCGACATTGATGTACAGGTTCATTCCAGGTCACTGCGCATACGCTCTGTCCAGGGCTGCGGGGGTGCTTGAGCGAGGCTGCCCCGCGCAAATTTATCCAGACATTTCGCGCGCTGTTTAGCAGTAGCCCCGCGCGAGCGTCCGCTATTGCATGCCCATGCCGGAACTGCGCTAAGGTCTCGCAGCATCTCGGAGCTGCCTTCCGCATGATCAACCATCTGCCTTGTG
Source organism: Ramlibacter sp. (assembly GCF_028292805.1). Lineage (GTDB taxonomy): Bacteria > Pseudomonadota > Gammaproteobacteria > Burkholderiales > Burkholderiaceae_C > Ramlibacter. Next base: position 15,514 of record NZ_JAQGLS010000307.1, read on the forward strand.
CGCCTTCCGTGAAGCCGCCATCCACCCCCGTACCGTTCGGCCACTGGATTGTGGCTGGCGACAGGCTGGTTTGCACGCTTCCACGGAAGCAGGTCACGGTTCGCGCGCCGGGTCGGCTGCTTCGCGACATCGCGCGGGCGTGCGACGGCACGCAGACCTGGCCGCAAGTCCTCGATGCGCTCGGCAAGCGTTGGTGCCGTTCCACCCTCGAGCCGCTCATGCTCGCCTTGTGCGGCGAGCGCGTCCTGGTCGAATCGGGCCGGCTGTGGGCGCACTGGAGCGATATCGCCCAGCTTCCGCAACATGGCGGTGCCTGTGCGACGCCTGACGCAATCGCTGCTCTCTCCCGGTCGGCCGAAGATCGCATCCTGCCCGGGCTCGGCGTGTGGGACGACGGTTTGGCCACTGGCGATAACGCGCTCGCTCGGCTGCTGCAATCGCGCGAGAGCACCCGAACCTTCGGCGACCAGCCCATCACCGTGCAGGCGGTGTGCTCCATTCTGTGGGCTGCCCACGGAGTTGCGCGCGTGGCGGACGCGGATGCGATGCAATGGCATCGGACGGTCGCCTCCGGCGGCAACATGCACAGCACGCGCTGGTTCGTGGCGGTGCTGCGCGAGTTGCCTTCCACACGGCCCGGCACCCATGCCGCGGCGGCGGGCTTCTATGAGGCACGGTTCCATGCCGAGGGCGGCGCCTCCTTGCAGCTGGTGGCGGCAGATCCGTCGCCTGCCTGGAGCTGCCTGGCCGATCCCCGCGTGCTGCGCTACGCGTCGGCCTTGGTGCTGCCCGTCTGCGACGTGGCGGGGCCAGCGCGAAAGTACGGCAACCGGGCCACGCTCTTTGCGATGATGGAAGCCGGCCTCTGCCTGCAGAACGCACAGCTGATGGCTGCATCGCTGGGGACCGCCTGCATCATGCGCGGCGATACGGTCGGCAGTGCCGCAATCGCACTCGCGGGAGTGGATGAAGGCGACGGGCATTGGGTGTCCGTTCCCGGCCTGGTCGTGGGCTCGCCACCCTCCGCGGAGCAGAAGCGCCGGCAACCCGCCGAGTTTCAGTTGAGGGTTGCTCCCAATTTACAACTGCCAACCCGGGCGCAGATCGGATCGGGTCAGTTCGCCTTTGCGGCCGCGCCCGTGAACGGTGACCAGAGGCGATTGCTCGCCGGCAGTGGTCGGGCATACGACCCGCGGACAGCCATGAGCATTGCGGAAGCCGAAGCATGGGAGCGAGTGGGATGGTCGACTCCGGTCCATGCCATCCGGGCGCCCTTTGCCGAACTGCCCCAGGCACTCGATCCGCGGGAGTTGGTGGCCTTCAGCTCTCGTCAACACCGCTCCGCGAATTTTCCCTTTCCGCGCTTCGACCCGGCACGCACCTGCCTGTGGACACAAGCCGTCAACTCCGATACGGGAGCCGGGCGCGCGGTTCCACTGGAATGCGTTCATGCCCTGCACGCGCTGCCGGCGGCGTACCAGGCGACCGCGTGCGCGAGCTCCAGTACGTCGGGTGTCGCGGCCGGCACCTGCGTGGAGGACGCACTGATGCGCGCCACCCTCGAACTCGTCGAGCGAGACGCATTCTGTTGCGCATGGCTGTCCGGAACTGCCTTTCCGGGAATTGCACTGGAAACCTTGCCGGCTGCGTTGCGCCGCAGGATGCAAGCGCTGGCGTCTTGCGGCGCCCAGGCATCGGTGATCGACCTGAGCAATCCCTGGTCCGCTGTTGTCGCAGTCTTCCTCCAGTGCGCAGAAATGCCATTCACGGCGATTACCGCCGCGGCCGGCTTCGACGTGGAATCGACGCTGTCCAAGGCGATCTCCGAAGCAGAAGGCCGGCTGGCCTTCGTCCGGCAGTTCGCGGTTGGCGAAAACGGGTCTGACCCGATGCGGGACATCGAAAGGCACTACCGTCGCGCGCGCACGTACCAGCGCTCTGACTTCTTTCGGCCAACCACCAGCACCCGTCCCTTCGCTGCGGTGGGCCAAGACTCTGCGCAAGACTGGAATCAGACACAAGGCCGGTTGCGAGCCGACGGTTTCGATCTTCTGTGCGTTGATATCACCCCACCCGGGGCCAGCATCGAACAAGGCCGACAACCGTTGAAAGTAGTGCGCGCACTGGTGCCTGGCCTGGTCCCTATCTGGTTCCATCGTCACTTGCAGCCGCAGGGACTGAAGCGTTTTTCAAACGCCGCCAGGGTGCGCGGGGGGCGCCCTGACGGTCACTTCGTGCACCCCTTTACCTGAAGGAGAAAACAGTGCAGATCAAGCCAAAAACCCAGGCGACGACGCAGACCCGGAAGGCCTTCCAGTGGGGCATCTCCTCCACGAAGGTCAGTTTCATGCAGCCGGGCGAGGTCGAGGCGGCCCGCGACGGCACGGATTGTTCCAAGATCTCCCCGCTGCCGCAGCCCGGACGCAAGCCGTCGCAACTGGCCGAAGGCGCGAAGTGATGCCCGCGGCGGCGCATTCGGGCGCGCCGTCGCGTCCAACCTACGCCCTTCACTGTGTCGATGGCGAGGGAGGGGAAGTGACGCTTTTCTACTCGCCCCACGAAAGCACGCTTGTCGACGAAGAGGGCACCCCCCTCCTTCTCGACGTTGAAGCTGCAGACTACAAGCCGGCCGGCCGTGTTGCCCCTGGCGAGCCCGGGCGCAAGTCTGCAACTCCGCATGTGCTGAAGATCCAGCTGGGGATGCAATGCAACTACAGCTGCAGCTACTGCAACCAGGCGGCCCAGTCGGATGCGAGCACGGTCACGCGCACGGCAGACGCGGACGACTTCATCGCCGGGCTCGACCGCTGGCTCCATGCGCCGCCCCGGCGGATCGAGTTCTGGGGCGGAGAGCCGCTGTTGTACTTCGCCAAGCTGAAGCGCCTCGTGCCCGCCCTGCGAGCACGCTTTCCCTCTGCCGTTCTGTCCATGATCTCCAACGGCAGCCTTATCGACGGCGAAGTTCTGGACTTCATCGAGGAATACGACATCTTCGTGGCCGTCTCGCACGATGGTCCTGGCCAGCACCTGCGCGGACCTGACCCGTTTCTGGATCCGGTGCGCGCGCATTGGCTGCGGGAGTTCTGGCGCCGGCGGGGCGGCGCTGCAGCGCGAGCGGCCTTCCACTTCGTCCTGACGCCAAGAAATGCCGACATCGGCGAAACCCGTCAGTGGCTGGCCGATCGTATCGGTGACCCTTCCCTGAATGTCGACATGGAGGGGGTGGTCACGGTCTATGACCAGCAAACCCTTGGCGGACCCGGGAGCTGGAGTGATGCGGACTACGAACGCATGCGGGTGGGCGTGCGCAAGGCTTTCGCGGACGGCGACGCTCCAAAGGTGCGGGACCTTGCGTTTCGCGCGCAGGACTTCGTCGAATCCCTGCGCAACCTTCGCCCTTCCTCGTCGCTCGGCCAGAGATGCGGCATGGATGATCCGGACCACCTGGCTGTGGATCTCCAGGGCAATGTCATGACGTGCCAGAACACGGGCGCCAGAGGCAAGCACCGGATCGGCCACGCAGAGGCGATGCACGACGTCCAGCTGACCACCGCCACCCACTGGTCGCACCGGGAAAGCTGCAATCACTGCCCTGTGCTGCAACTGTGCAAGGGATCTTGCATGTATCTGCAGGACGACCTTTTCGCGCAGTCCTGCGAGAACGAATACCAGTTCAACCTGGCTGTGCTCGGCGCGACGCTCCACCAGCTGACCACGCTGACACTGAAGTCGATCAGCGGAGACATTCGGCGGCCGCAAAGACGCCGCGTCATCCCCCTGGTGGCGGCTTGAGCAATCTGGCATCGACCAGCGTCCGTCGCTGTGCCCCCGGCGACTTGGGGGCACTCGCGCGCCTGTTCGATGCGTATCGGCAGTTCAACGGAAAAGGGCTGGCACTCGAGGCCGGCCGCGATTTTCTCGAGCGGCGGCTCGCAACTGGCGAAGCCAGCGTCTTTGTGGCTGACGCAGAAAACTCCCGAGTGATCGGGTTCACCCTGCTCTACGCCACTTATTCATCCGTTTCGCTGGGCCGAGTCTTCATTGTCAACGACCTGTACGTAGCGGCACCCTTTCGGCGCAGAGGCGTCGGCTCTGCCCTGTTGCAAGCCGCCGCCGATCACGCGCGCCACGAAGGCGCGGTACGCCTGACGGCGAGCACCGCGATCGAGAACGTTCCGACGCAGATCCTGAATGAAGCGAACGGGTTCATCCGCGATCGCTCTTATCTGGTTTATCACATGCGCACGAACGGCTGAGCGGTTAGCCGGCACGCGCTTCTCGGACACGGCGTGGGGCGGGACGCGGCGCCACAGTGAATTGCCCCGGCTCCTTGGAGGCCGGTTGGTCTAAGTCGGACCTCCACCGAGGTGGCTGACTGGCGAGTTGCCGTAGTAGTTTGCTTCAGCCTCCGGCGGCGGGATGTAGCCGATGGTTTGAGCAAGCGATGGTGGTTAAACCAGGACACCCGTTCGAGCGTGACCAGTTCCACCGATTCCTTCGTCTTCCACGGCGCCCGGCGGTGAATCAGTTCGGCCTTGTACAGGCCGTTGATCGTCTCAGCCAGAGCGTTGTGGTAGGAGTCGCCCTTGCTGCCTGCAGATGGCTCGGATTGTTACTCCGCCGGTTTCCGTGTCGGATTGCGAGTCCGCGTTGTGAGTGGATGGAGCCGCTAGAAGCGTCGCTGGTAGCTTCAAGAATGGGATGGCGTCGGCGCTACCACGTGCGCGTCGTAGCGCGCCACCCGAGAAACGCGGGAGGCTACTGAGCCTTCAGTCCCAACTGCTTGATCACTGGACCCCATTTTCCTGAATCCGCCTTCAACAACGCTGTGAGTTGCTGCGGGGTCGAGGGGACAGGATCGTAGCCGTGACGGGCCTGCAGATCCTTTACCACCGCCGGATCGGTGAACACCTTGTTGACCTCGGCGTTCAGCCGCTCGAGGATCGGTGTTGGCGTCCCCGCCGGCGCATACAGGCCGAACCAAGTGCGCAGCTCAAGACCGGGAAACCCGAGTTCCCGCATGGTCGGCACCTGCGGCAGTTGCGAGTAGCGGTGAGCGCCCGAGGTTCCCAGCACGCGAATCGTTCCGCTTTCAACGTGCGGGACAAAGGGTGACAAGTCGGTCACCGCCAAGTCGATCTCGCCGCTCAGAAGGGCAGGCAGTATGGGGCCGGAGCCTTTGTACGGTACATCGACGATGTCCACACCGGCGGCCGACTTGAAGTACTCGCCGTACATCTTCGCGACGAGGAACGAATGGCCGTACGTGAGCTTGCCCGGATTGGCCTTCGCGTACTTCACCAGTTCCTGCATGTTGTTCGCGGCGAGCTTCTTGCCTGCCACCAGTCCAATGGACGTATAGGTCAGCTGAGAAATGGGAGCGAAGTCCTTTACCGGGTCGTACGGCAGCTTGGGGTACAGGTGCGGGTTCAGCGCCATCGTCGAGAAATGCGCCACCAGCAGGGTGTAGCCGTCCCGCGGCGCATTGGCCACGATCTCAGCGGCGATGATCGTGTCACCACCGGGCCGGTTGTCCACCAGGACCGGCTGGCCCAAGGCGTCGCGCAGCTTCAGGGCCAACAGGCGGACCATCGCGTCCGTACCGCCTCCCGGCGGAAATGGAATCACGATGCGGATCGGCCGGCCCGGGTAAGTCTGCGCCCTTGCCAGCGAACCTACTGCGGCGGCGGCAGTCCCGACAACGAGGCTGCGCCGGGACAGGCGGACGTCGGGCAAGCTCATGCCGTCCTCCCGATGCGGGTTTCCGCCTTGCTGATGACCTTGAGCCCGGCCGCTTGCAAGGCGTCGTGCAACATGTCAATCTCGGCCTGCCGCGGCACCGGTAGTGGTGAACGCATGTATGGCGTCGGGATCAGGCCGCGCAGCCAAGCCGCTGTCTTGTAGCGGATGTGGAGCCGACCGCGGTCGGTGAGCACGTCGTGCAGCTGCATCAGGCCACCGTCCCAGATGCGCGAGGCCTTCGCCACGTCGC
>NZ_JAQGLS010000321.1 GCF_028292805.1 Ramlibacter sp.
ACAATGCTGCGCCGGCGCTCGAAGTCGTAGCCCTTGCCGACCCACTTGCGAGTAGCGTCGAGCAGCGATTCCTGGTCGTCGGTGAAATCAAAGTCCATGATGCTGTCCTTTCAATCTTGGTTCTTCAGCCGAGCACGAACTGCGAGACGATATTGCGCTGCACCTCGTTGGAGCCGCCGTAGATCGTCGTCTTGCGCAGGTTGAAGTACGTGGCGGCCAATGGCGCCAGGCCCACCGTGCCGCCGGGGAAGTTGCCCTGCCAGCCGGCCTCCATCGCTTCCTTGACGAAGGGCACGGCAAACGGGCCGGCCGCCAGCATCATCAGCTCCGTGTAGCGCTGCTGGATCTCGCTGCCCTTGATCTTCAGCAGCCCGGCGATGTCGAGCGGGTTCTTGCCGGACTTCTCGGCAGAGAGCACGCGCAGCACCATCATTTCGAGCGCGACCACGTCCACTTCGAGCTTGGCGATCTCGTCGCGGAAGCGGCGGTCTTCATACACGCCCTCGGTCTTCGCGATGCGCTTGACGCGTTCGAGTTCGCGCTTGGCGCGGTTGACGTCGGCGATGTTGGTGCGCTCGTGCGAGAGCAGGTGCTTGGCATACGTCCAGCCCTTGTTCTCCTCGCCGATCAGGTTTTCGGCCGGGACTTCGACGTTGTCGAAGAACACCTCGTTCACTTCATGCTCGCCGTCCAGCATGATGATCGGCCGCACGCTGACGCCGGGCGACTTCATGTCGATCAGCAGGAACGAGATGCCGGTCTGCGGCTTGCCTTCGGTGGAGGTGCGCACCAGGCAGAAGATCCATTCGCCGTACTGGGCCAGCGTGGTCCAGGTTTTTTGCCCGTTGACGATGAACTTGTCGCCCTGGCGTTCGGCGCGCGTCTTGATCGAGGCCAGGTCGGAGCCGGAACCGGGCTCGCTGTAGCCCTGGCTCCACCAGACCTCGCCGCTGGCGATGCCGGGCAGGAAGCGTTGCTGCTGCTCGGGCGAGCCGAAGGTCATGATCACAGACGCCACCATCACCGGCCCGAACGGCACGATGCGCGGCGCGCCGGCCAGGGCGCACTCTTCCTCGAACAGGTGCTTTTGCACCGCCGTCCAGCCGGGGCCGCCGAACTGCTGGGGCCAACCGTAGCCGAGCCAGCCTTTCTGGCCCAGGATCCTGGCCCAGCGCTGCATGTCGTCACGCGACAGGCGCAAGGCGTTGTGCACCTTGTGGGCGATGTCCTGGGGCAGGTTCTCGCGCACCCAGGCGCGGATGTCTTGCCGGAACTTCTGTTCTTCAGGGGTGAAAGCGAGGTCCATGTGCGGTCTCCGGAGGAAGGTCGAGTTTAAGCACGGTCGTTCGCATCGGTTTGTCCGGGTGGCGACAAACCCAGTTGCGCGCACAGGTCGGCCACGGCGGCGCGCAGCTGCGCCACCTCGGCCTCCAGCGCGCCGACGCGGCCGGCCAGGCCGGCCGGCGTGGCTTCGGAGGCGGTCCCCGCCTGGATGGTGGCGGCATCGACCGGCCCGCACAGCAGGTGCGTCCAGCGCGGCTCGCGCGAGCCCGAGGCCCGCGCCAGCTGCACCACCAGCGGGCCGCCCTTGTCCTGGCTGCGCTCCGCCAATTCGTTCAGGAAGCCTTCGACCGAGGAGATGTCGGCGAAGCGGTACCAGCGCTCGCTGTGGATGCGCAGCTCGCCGGCGGTCTGCGGCCCGCGCAGCATCAGCAGGCCCAGCAGCACGGCGGACTGCTCCGGCACCACCATGGCGCGCTGGAGGTTGTGCTCCCACCGGGCCACGCGGCTGCCGCTGGAAGCGAAGGCGAGCGAGCGGCGCTTCAGGCCATCCAGCGCCTCCTGCACCTCGGGCTCGGACAGGCTGGTGATCGGGTCGCGGCTGCTTTTCTGGTTACAGCCGGCGACCACGGCATGGAGCGAAAGGGGATAGGTGTCGGGCACGGTGCGTGCCTTTTCCATCAGCGTGCCGAGCACGCGGGCTTCAACAGGGGAGAGTGGGGTCATGCGGCTGGGATAATCGCGCCCTGAATGAAGAACATCGTGATCCTGATCTCGGGCGGCGGCTCGAACATGGCTGCAATTGTGCACGCCGCCCAGCGCGACCATTGGGAGCGCGTGCATGGCGCGCGCGTGGCCGCCGTCGTCAGCAACAAGCCCGATGCCGGCGGACTGGCGCTGGCCCGTGAGCAAGGCATCGCCACCGAGGTGGTGGAGCACAAGCGTTTTGCCAGCCGCGAGGCGTTCGACGAGGCGCTGGCCGCCGCGATCGAGCGCCACCAGCCGGCGCTGGTGGTGCTGGCCGGCTTCATGCGCATCCTCACGCCCGGCTTCGTGACGCGCTACCAGGGCCGGCTGCTGAACATCCATCCGTCGCTGTTGCCGGCCTTTCCCGGCCTGCACACGCACCAGCGGGCGCTGGACGCCGGCTGCCGCTTCGCCGGCGTCACCGTGCACCAGGTCACCGCCGAACTCGACTACGGGCCGATCCTGGCGCAGGCGGTGGTGCCGGTGCTGCCCGAGGACACGGCCGCCGCGCTGGCTGGCCGCGTGCTCACCCAGGAACACCTGATCTATCCGCGGGCCATCGCGCAGCTGCTGCCCGGCCTGCAGGACAACTGAACCCAATGCATCCCAAAGCCTTCCTCGACACTGCCACTGCACTGATCCAGCAGGTCCTGAAACTGGACCACCCCGCCGACGCCATCGTGTCGCGCTTCTTTCGCGAGAGCCGGGCGCTCGGCCCGCGCGAGCGGGCAACGCTGGCCGAAACGGCGTATGGCGTGCTGCGCCGCAAGCTGCTGTACGACCACCTGGCCCGCTCGGGCAGCGGCCCGCGCGAGCGGCGCATGGCGATTCTGGCTTTTGCCGGACCGCGCGACTTTCTGCAGGCGGCGCTGACGCCGCAGGAACAGGCCTGGCTGAAGGACTGCGATGCTGTTGTGGCGGCTGACCTGATGGACCGCCATCGCCACAACCTGCCGGACTGGCTGGCGCCGCTGCTGGCCGAGCAGCTGGGCGAGGAGTTCTGGCCGCTGGTGGCCAGCCTGGAAGGGAAGGCGCCGCTGGACCTGCGCGTGAATGCGCTGACCGACAAGCGCGATGACGTCCACAAGGAACTCAAGGCGGCCGGGATCGAAACCCAGCCGACGCCGTATTCCCCCTGGGGTTTGCGGGTCGAAGGCAAGCCGGTGCTGGCCAAGGTGGCCGCCTTCGAGCGCGGCGCCATCGAGGTGCAGGACGAGGGCTCCCAGCTGCTGGCCGTGCTGGCGGATGCGCGGCGCGGCCAGATGGTGGTCGATTTCTGCGCCGGCGCCGGCGGCAAGACGCTGGCGCTGGGCGCGGCCATGCGCAACACCGGCCGGCTGTACGCCTTCGACACCTCCGGCCACCGGCTGGACAAGCTCAAGCCGAGGCTGGCGCGCAGCGGGCTGTCGAACGTGCATCCGGCGGCCATCGCCCATGAACGCGACGACCGGATCAAGCGTCTGGCCGGCAAGATCGACCGCGTGATCGTCGACGCGCCGTGCTCCGGGCTCGGCACCTTGCGGCGCAACCCGGACCTGAAGTGGCGGCAATCGGCCGACAGCATTGCCGAGCTTGCCAAGACCCAGGCGGCAATCCTGACCAGCGCGGCCCGGCTGCTCAAGCCGGGCGGGCGCCTGGTCTACGCCACCTGCAGCCTGCTGCGGGCCGAGAACGAAGACATCGCCGCGGCGTTCGAGGCCGGGCACTCCGGCTTTCGCCGGCTGCCGGTGGTCGAACTGCTGGAGCAAGCCAAGGTCGCGCAGCCGGCGCAGCTGTGCAGTGGGGACGGAATGTTCCTGCGGCTCTGGCCGCATCGGCACGCAACTGACGGTTTCTTTGCTGCTGCATGGGAAAAAGCGAACTAATGCGCCAAAAAACAGAGTCATGGGCTGGCCGTCCGGCCGAATTTGACGCGGGAACTGAACCCCCGCGCGTAAAATGGCTCCTACCCTGCACGCAGTGCTTCCCGCCTGCATCCTAGAAAGAGACTTCCTCCCCATGTTGCTTCCCGATTGGGCCGTGCTGAACGCGGCTGTCGACTGGCTCGCCAACGGTTTGCTGAACCTGTCCTGGTGGCAGGTCTTGATCTATACGCTGGTGACCACTCACATCACCATCGCCGCGGTCACGATCTTCCTGCACCGCAGCCAGACCCACCGGGCGCTGGACCTGCACGCCGTCCCGTCGCACTTCTTTCGCTTGTGGCTGTGGCTGGGCACGGGCATGGTCACCAAGGAATGGGTCGCGATCCACCGCAAGCACCATGCGAAGTGCGAAACGGTCGACGATCCGCACAGCCCCCAGGTGCGCGGCATCGATACCGTGCTGTGGCGCGGCGCCGAGCTGTACCGGGCCGAAGCCAAGGTGACGGAGACCATCGCCAAGTTCGGCCATGGCACGCCGGACGACTGGATCGAGCGCAACCTGTACACCCGCTTCAGTTGGCAGGGCGTGGGCCTCATGCTGATCATCAACGTGGCGCTGTTCGGCATGCTGGGCCTGGCGGTCTGGGCCGTCCAGATGCTGTGGATCCCGATCACCGCCGCCGGCATCATCAACGGCATTGGCCACTACTGGGGCTACCGTAACTTCGAGGCGCAGGACGCCAGCACCAACGTGTCGCCGTGGGGCATCATCATCGGTGGCGAAGAGCTGCACAACAACCACCACACCTACCCGACGGCCGCCAAGTTCTCGGTCAAGCCCTATGAGTTCGACATCGGCTGGCTCTACATCAGCTTGATGCGCAAGATCGGCTGGGCCACCGTCAAGAAAGTGCCGCCGAAACTGCGCCTGGGCGCCATCCGCCCGGTGGCCGACGAAAAGACGCTGGAGGCGCTGATCGCCAACCGCTACGAAGTGATGGCCGGCTACGCACGCGAGATGCGCCGCGCCTGCAAGACGGAACTCGCCTTGCTCCAGTCCAAGGGGCACGACAGTGCCATGCTCCAGGCCGCCAGGCGCTGGCTGCACCGCGACGACGACAAGGTGCCGGCCGCCGCCCGTCCGCAACTGGCCCAGGCGCGTGCCGCCCATCCTGTCCTGGACAAGATGGTGACGATGCGGGAAGAGCTGCGCCAGATGTGGCTCAACACCTCGCAGTCGCGCGAACAGCTCGCGGCCGACCTGCAGGCGTGGTGCCGCCGCGCCGAAGAGAGCGGAATCGTGGCTCTGCAGCAGTTCTCGATGAAGCTGAGGGCAGCTCACGCGTAACGCCTGCCAACCCCCCCCAAGGAAAAGCCCCGTCCCCGGGGCTTTTTTTCGCCTCGCCGTCAGGCTGAGCGCCGGC
>NZ_JAQGLS010000018.1 GCF_028292805.1 Ramlibacter sp.
GCATGAACCAGCTCGCCGACGCTGTCGCCGTAACGCTCGGCCCGAAGGGCCGCAACGTCGTCCTCGAGAAGAAGTGGGGTGCACCCACGATCACCAAGGACGGCGTCTCCGTCGCCAAGGACATCGAACTCGAGGACCCGTACGAGAAGATCGGTGCCGAGCTGGTCAAGGAGGTCGCCAAGAAGACCGACGACGTGGCCGGTGACGGCACCACGACCGCCACGGTCCTGGCCCAGGCGATGGTCCGCGAGGGCCTCAAGAACGTCACCGCCGGCGCCAACCCGATGGACCTCAAGCGCGGCATCGACAAGGCCGTGACGGCCCTGGTCGAGGAGCTGAAGAAGGCTTCCAAGCCCACCACCACGTCGAAGGAAATCGCGCAGGTCGGCTCGATCTCGGCCAATAGCGACGAAACCATCGGCAAGCTCATCGCCGACGCGATGGACAAGGTCGGCAAGGAAGGCGTCATCACCGTCGAAGACGGCAAGAGCCTGGACAGCGAACTCGACGTGGTCGAAGGCATGCAGTTCGACCGCGGCTACCTGTCGCCCTACTTCATCAACAACCCCGAGAAGCAATCGGCGTTGCTGGACAACCCGTTCGTGCTGCTGTTCGACAAGAAGATCAGCAACATCCGCGACCTGCTGCCCGTGCTGGAGCAAGTGGCCAAGGCCGGCCGTCCGCTGCTGATCATTGCCGAAGAAGTCGAAGGCGAGGCGCTGGCCACGCTGGTGGTCAACACCATCCGCGGCATCCTGAAGGTCGTGGCCGTCAAGGCGCCGGGCTTCGGCGACCGCCGCAAGGCCATGCTGGAAGACATCGCCATCCTGACGGGCGGCAAGGTCATCGCTGAAGAAGTGGGCCTGACGCTCGAGAAGGTGACGCTGGCCGACCTGGGCCAGGCCAAGCGCATCGAAGTGGTCAAGGAAAACACCACGATCATCGACGGCGGCGGCGCTGCCGGCGACATCGAGGCCCGCGTCAAGCAGGTCCGCGTCCAGATCGAGGAATCCACCAGCGACTACGACCGTGAAAAGCTGCAGGAACGCGTGGCCAAGCTGGCCGGCGGTGTTGCGCTGATCAAGGTGGGCGCCGCGACCGAAGTCGAGATGAAGGAAAAGAAGGCCCGCGTGGAAGACGCGCTGCACGCCACCCGCGCTGCGGTCGAAGAAGGCATCGTGGCCGGTGGTGGCGTCGCGCTGCTGCGCGCCAAGCAGACCGCCGGCGAGATCAAGGGCGACAACGCCGACCAGGAAGCCGGCATCAAGCTGGTGCTCAAGGCCATCGAGTCGCCCCTGCGCGAGATCGTCTACAACGCCGGTGGCGAAGCCTCCGTCGTGGTGGCCGCGGTGCTGGCCGGCAAGGGCAACTACGGCTTCAACGCCGCCAACGACACCTATGGCGACATGATCGACATGGGCATCCTGGACCCGACCAAGGTGACCCGCACCGCGCTGCAGAACGCCGCGTCGGTCGCGTCCCTGATGCTGACGACCGAAGCCATGGTCGCCGAAGCCCCGAAGGAAGAGTCCGGCGCCGGCGGCGGCATGGGCGGCGGCATGGGCGGGATGGGCGGCATGGGCGGCATGGACATGTAAGTCATTCACTCTCAAACCGCGAAAGCGGTTTGAGAGTGGTGGTGAACAGCCAATCCAGTCAGCTCGAAAAGCCCGGCACAGCCGGGCTTTTCTCATGGGGATCGCCTTGCGCGCCGCGATCCGGCGATCCGGCGATCCGGCGATCCGGCACCAAAGAAAAAGCCGCTCCTCGGAGCGGCTTTTTCTCTGGCCGTTTCCTGCTTTACTGGCCGGGCATCGCCGTCGCGCCATCGGGCGACACTGCCAGCTGGCCGTACTGGTTGGCTCCCTGGCTGGGCTGCACCAGCCAGTAGATCATGATTGCCCAGCCCACCAGGGGGACGAGCCACACCAGTTGCCACCAGCCGCTCTTGCCCATGTCGTGCATGCGCCGCGCGCCCACGGCCAGTGCGGGCACCAGCAGTGCCAGCGAGGCAATGTTGCCAAGCCAGGAGTTCACCATGCTCAAGACCAGAATCACGACGACCTGGAACAGGGCGAACCACCAGTACTCGGGCCTGCCGGCGCGGCCCGTGAAAGTGGCGTAGTTCTGGAGGCAGGCCTTGACGGCTTCGGTGAAATTCATCGCGTTCTCGCTCCTCGGGGTATGGTCCCCGGCGGGATGATAGGCGTTACGACTCAGTTCGCCCAGCACCGAGGCGGCGCAGCAGACCGGCGGTGGAGCCATCCAGTCCGTCGATGTCGCCGCTGGCCAGGCGCCCGGCGACGTCCTGCGCCAGCACTTTGCCCAGCTCCACTCCCCACTGGTCGAAGCTGTCGATGCCCCAGACGCTGCCGCTGGTGAACACGCGGTGCTCGTGCAGCGCCAGCAGCGCGCCCAGGCTGGCCGGCGTCAGCGCGTCCAGCACGAAGAAGGTGCTGGGCCGGTTGCCGGCGAAGTTGCGGTGGCCGCCAGCGTCCGGCTTGCCCTGCATCAGCGCCTGGGCCTGCGCCACGGCGTTGGCCAGCAGCAGCTCATGGTGCGCCGGCAGTTCGTGCGCCGGTTCGCGCACAGCGATGAACTCCACCGGCACCCGGTCGGTGCCCTGGTGCAGCATCTGGAAGTAGGCGTGCTGGCCGTTGGTGCCCGGCTCGCCCCACAGCACCGGCGAGGTGCCATAAGGCAGCGGCTGGCCGTCGGTGTCCACGCTCTTGCCATTGCTTTCCATCTCCAGCTGCTGCAGGTAGGCCGGCAGGCGGCGCAGCGCGCTGTGGTACGGCGCGATGCTGCGACTGGAAAAGCCGTGGAAGTTGCGGTACCAGACGTCCAGCAGGCCCAGCCGCACCGGCAGTTTCTGCTCCAGCGGTTGCTCGGCAAAGTGCCGGTCCATCGCTTGGGCGCCGGCCAGCAGCTCGCGAAAGCCGGCGGCGCCGAGGGCGATGGCGATCGGCTGGCCGATCGCCGACCACAGCGAGTAGCGCCCGCCCACCCAGTCCCAGAAGCCGAAGGTTGTGGTGATGCCGAACGCGCGCGCGGCCTCGACGTTGCTGGTCAGCGCGGCGAAGTGGCGCGCCGTGTCGCTGCCGCCTTTCTCCTCGAACCAGCGCCTGGCCGAGCGCGCATTGGTCATGGTCTCGAGCGTGCTGAAGGTTTTCGAGGCGACCAGGAACAGCGTGCTTTCGGGGCGCAGGCCGTGCAGCACCGCGGCCAGCTCATGGCCGTCGACGTTGGAGACGAAGTGGAAGCGCTTGCCGGCGATGACATGGGCGTGGAGCGCGGCCACGGCCATCTGCGGGCCCAGGTCGGAGCCACCGATGCCGATGTTGACCACGTCGGTGATGGCCGCATCGGCGCGCACCTGTTCGGCGTAGGCCAGCATCGCGGCCAGCGTGGCGCGCGTCGCCTCGGCATCGGCGTCGCCTGGCTGGCCACCGCCGCGCAGCAACCAGTGCTTGACGGCCCGGTTCTCGGTGCTGTTGACCGCCTCGCCGGCGAACATCGCAGCGCGGTGCGATTCGAGTCCGCACTCGCGCGCCAGCGCCAGCAGCAAAGCCTGGGTGTCCGCATCGAGCAGGTTCTTCGACAGGTCCGCGAACAGGTGCGGCGCCTGCTGGCTGAAGGCCTCGAAGCGGCCGGCGTCGACGTCGAAGGCCCGGCGCAGATCGAAGGTCCGGCCACCGGCGTCGAAGTGCCGCGCCAGCTGCCCCCACGCAGCCGTGCGGTCGCAGCGGATGCGGCTCGGTGCCATGGCCTCAGCCCGCCCGCATCAGGTGTTCGAGCTTGACGGCGTCCGCCGCGAAGGCGCGGATGCCTTCGGCCAGCTTCTCGGTCGCCATCGCGTCCTCGTTCAGCGCATAGCGGAATCCGGCCTCGTCGTAGCTCACCGGCTCGATGTTCGCGGCCTTGGCCTGCGCCGGATCCAGCGCGCGCTGCACCGGCGCCTGGCTGGCCGCCAGCTGCGCCAGCAGCTCGGGGCTGATGGTGAGCAGGTCGCAACCGGCCAGCGCCAGGATCTGGCCGATGTTGCGAAAGCTCGCGCCCATCACCTCGGTGGCGATGCCGAAGTACTTGTAGTACTCGTAGATCTGCCGCACTGATTGCACACCGGGATCGTTGGCGCCGGCGCGCGCTGCCTCGTCCCAGCCGGCGCCCGCGCTTTTCTTGTGCCAGTCGTAAATCCGGCCGACGAAAGGCGAGATCAGCTGCACCTTGGCCTGACCGCAGGCCACGGCCTGGCAGAACGAGAACAGCAGGGTCAGGTTGGTGTTGATGCCGCGCCGCTGCAGCCGCGCCGCCGCCGCGATGCCTTCCCAGGTGGCGGCCACCTTGATCAGCACGCGATCCAGCGGCACGCCCTCGGCCTGGTACAGCTCGATGATGCGTTCGCCCCGGGTGAAGCTGGCGTTGCCGTCGAAGCTCAGGCGCGCATCGACCTCGGTCGAGACCCGGCCCGGGATGGTCTGCAGGATCTCGCAGCCAAAGCGCACCAGCAAGCGATCCATGGTTTCGTCGATCGGCTTGCCTTTGAAGCGCTGCACCGTCTCCTTGAGCAGCGGGGCGTAATCGGCCTTCTGCACCGCCTTGAGGATCAGCGAAGGGTTGGTGGTGGCGTCCTGCGGCTGGTATTGCGCCAGTTGGCGGAAGTCGCCGGTGTCGGCGACCACCGTCGTCAACTGCTTCAATGCATCCAGTTGGTTCATCGAGCGATTATGAAGCGGCCTTGGCCGCACGTGGCCCGCGGGCCGCTTCCGCCGCAAACCAAGTACAGTGGTCGCCAGCTTCGAAAGTCCCATGAGCTTCGACCTCGTCCTCTTCGGCGGGACCGGCGACCTTGCCTGGCGCAAGTTGATGCCGGCCCTGTTCCAGGCCTTCCGCCACGGCACCCTGCCGCCGGACGGCCGCATCATCGGCATCGCGCGCGACGACCTGAGCGACGACCAGTACCGCGCCCTGATCCGCTCGCGCTTCGACGCGGTGGACCTCGACAAGCGGCCGACGCCGCAGGAGTTCGAGCGCTTTGCCGGGCTGCTGCACTACCTGCGGGTGGACCTGTCACAGCCGCAGGACTACGCCAGGCTCGCCGCCACCCTGCGCGAGCGCCAGGCCGAAACCGTGGTGATGTACCTCGCCACGGCCCCGGCGCTGTTCACCACCGTGGTGCAGCAGGCCGCGGCCGCCGGGCTGAACCGCCCCAACACGCGGCTGGTGCTGGAAAAGCCGCTGGGCCATGACCTGGCGTCCAACCGCGCGATCAACGAGGCGGTGCGCCAGGTGCTGAGCGAAAAGCAGGTCTTCCGCATCGACCATTACCTGGGCAAGCCGGCGGTGCAGAACCTGTTCGCCCTGCGCTTTGGCAACGCCCTGTTCGAGCCGGTGTGGCGGCGCGAACACATCTCCAACATCCAGATCACGATCGCCGAGGACTTCGGCGTGGAAAAGCGCGGCGCCTTCTACGACAGCACCGGCGCCTTGCGCGACATGGTTCAGAACCACGCGCTGCAATTGCTGTGCGCGCTGGCGATGGAGCCGCCGATCAATGCCCATGCCGACGCCATCCGCGACGAGAAGCTCAAGGTGCTGCGCTCGCTCAAGCCCTGGACCCCGGAGACGCTGGACCAGCACGTGGTGCGGGGCCAGTACGGCCCCGGCAAGGTCAACGGCGAGTCGGTGATCGGCTACCGGGATGAGCCCGGCGTGGACCCCGACAGCCGAACCGAAACCTTCGTCGGCTTGCGCGCCGACATCGCCAGCTGGCGCTGGGCCGGGGTGCCGTTCTACATCCGCACCGGCAAGCGGCTGGCCGCGCGCGAAGCGCACATCGTGGTGAACTTTCGCGAGGCGCCGCACGCCATCTTCAACGCGCCGCCGGGCACCTCGAACAAGCTGGTGATCCACCTGCAGCCGCGCGACGGGCTGGAGATGCACCTGCTGGCGCAAGGCCAGGAAAACCGCCGCAACGGCTCGACGCTGGCGCCGGTGCAGCTGAACCTGGACTTCGACAAGCGCTTTGGCACCGAGCGCGTCGGCGCCTACGAGCGCCTGCTGCTCGACGTGATCGCCGGCCGGCTGAACCTGTTCGTGCGCAGCGACGAACAGGAGGAAGCCTGGCGCTGGGTCGAGCCGCTGCTGGAACACTGGCGCAGCGACCAGCGGGAGCCGCGCATCTACGCGGCAGGCACCTGGGGCCCGAGCGCGTCGAGCGGGATGATCGCCCGGGCCGGGCACTGCTGGAGCGAGGAGTGCTGAGGTCGAGGGGTTAGGGGTGATAGGAGGATTGGCTGTTTCCCCTAGTCCCTCCTCCCTTCCTCCCGCCCTAGATCCTTCCCTCTTCCACCGCGTGGCAAGCCACCCGCGTCCCCTGGATGTCAAGCAACGCCGGCCGCTCCACGCGGCAGCGCTCGTTGGCGTGCGGGCAGCGCGGGTTGAAGGTGCAGCCGCTCGGCGGGTTCAGCGGGTTCGGCACCTCGCCCGAAACCGGCGTGCGGGCCCGGCCGATGTCGTGCATCTTCGGGATCGCGTCCAGCAGCATCCGCGTGTACGGGTGCCGCGGGTTGCCGAACAGCTGGTGCTTGCCGGCCACCTCGACGATGCGGCCCAGGTACATCACGCCGACCTGGTCGCTCACGTGCCGCACCACCGCCAGGTTGTGCGAGATGAACAAATAGGTCAGGCCCTGCTTGCGCTGCAGGTCCTTCATGATGTTGAGCACCTGCGCCTGCACGCTCACGTCGAGCGCCGAGGTGGGCTCGTCGCAAACCAGGAACTCCGGCTCGGTGGCCAGGGCACGCGCGATCGAAATGCGCTGGCGCTGGCCGCCGGAGAACTGGTGGGGGTACTTGACCATGTCTTGCGGGCTCAGGCCGACCGAGGTCAGCAGTTCGCCGACCCGCTGCTTGAGCTGCGCGGGATCGGTCACCAGCCGGTGTTCCTTGAGCGGCTCGCCCACGATGGCCTCCACCTTCCAGCGCGGGTTCAGGCTGGCATAAGGATCCTGGAAGATCATCTGGATGCGGCGGCGCAGCTTGTTGCCTTCCGGGGTCTTGAACGCCGCATGCGCGTCCTGCCCGTCGAAGGTGAGGCCGCCGCGCGTGGGCTCGTACAGGCCGACCAGCAGCCGCGCCACCGTGCTCTTGCCGCAGCCGGACTCGCCGACCAGCGCCAGCGTCTGGCCGCGCTGGATGTCAAAGCTGACGCCGTCCACGGCGCGCAGCAGCGTGCGCGGCTTGCGCTCCAGAACGCGGTTCAGCCAGGGCGCGGACACGTCGAAGGTCTTGGCCAGGTCGCGGGCCTGGACCAGGGGCGCGGTGGCTGCATCTGCGGCCCCCCTCGCCTCGGCCCGCTCGCCTGAGTGGACAGGCAGCGAACCCATGCCCGGTGCGAGGGTCCTGCTCATGCCGGGACCTCCGCGTTGACGTCGTGCAGCCAGCAGGCGGCGCGGGTGGCGCCAGCGTCCAGCAGGTCCGGGCGTTCGCGGGTGCAGCGCTCGAACACGCGCGGGCAGCGCGGGTTGTAGGCGCAGCCGGGCGGGATGGCGTTCAGCCGCGGCATCGCGCCGTCGATCTGGTTGAGGCGCTCGCGGTCGATGGTGATGTCTGGAATCGCCGCCATCAGGCCCATGGTGTAGGGATGCGCGGGCGTGTTGATCACCTCGTGCACCGGCCCGATCTCTCCGATGCGGCCCGCGTACATCACGGCCACGCGGTCGCAGGTTTCGGCGATCACGCCCATGTCGTGCGTGATCAACATGACGGCGGCCCCGCGGTCCTTGCAGATCCGCTTGAGCAGCTGGATGATCTGCGCCTGGATCGAGACGTCGAGCGCCGTGGTCGGCTCATCCGCCACGATCAGCTTGGGCTCCGCCGCCAGCGCCAGCGCGATCACGACGCGCTGGCGCATGCCGCCGGAAAACTGGTGCGGATAGTGGTCGACGCGCTGGGCGGCGGCCGGAATGCCGGTGTCTTCCAGCAGGCCGATCGCGCGCCGGCGCGCTTCGTCGTTGCTGACCGGCAGGTGGGCCAGGATGGTTTCGGTCAGCTGGCGGCCGATGGTGTACAGCGGGTTCAGCGAGGTCAGCGGGTCCTGGAAGATGGCGCCGATCTTGCGGCCGCGGATGTGGCGCATGCGCTCGAACGGCAGGTTGTCGATGCGCTCGCCTTCCAGCAGGATCCGGCCCGAAGCGATGCGGCCCGGCGGCTCCAGCAGGCCGATGATGGAAGCGCCGGTGAGCGACTTGCCGGCGCCGGATTCGCCCACCACGCCCAGGATCTCGCCCGGGGCGATCTCGAAGGAAATGTCGTCGAGCGCGCGCAGCGTGCCGCGCCGGCTCGGGAATTCGACCACGAGGTTCTGGACCTGGAGGAGACTCATAGAGGTGCTCGGTCGCCGCCGGGCCGCCCCAAGGCGGCCCAAGCCCCCTCGGGGGGCAGCGCAGTACACGAGGTGACAAGCGTGGGGGCCAACATTTTCAACGCAGTCTCGGGTTCAGGGCGTCGCGCAGCCAGTCGCCCAGCAGGTTCACCGACAGCGCGATCAGGATCAGCATGACGCCAGGCCAGACGGTGATCCACCACTCGCCGGAGAACAGGTAATCGTTGCCCACGCGGATCAGCGTGCCGAGCGACGGTGAGGTGGGCGGCACGCCCACGCCCAGGAACGACAGGGTGGCCTCGGTGATGATCGCCGTGGCCACGTGGATGGTGGCCAGCACCAGCACCGGGCCGGTGACGTTGGGCAGCACGTGGCGGAACATGATGCGCAGTGGCGCCACGCCCGTCACCCTGGCCGCCTGCACGTACTCCTTGTTGCGCTCCACCATGGTGGAGCCGCGCACGGTGCGGGCGTACTGCACCCAGCCGGTCAGCGTGAGTGACACGATCAGGACGCCGAAGGCGACGGTGTCGTGCGCGTTGGGGAACAGGGCGCGGCCGACGCCGGCGATCAGCAAGGCCACCAGGATGGCCGGGAAGCTGAGCATGACGTCGCACAGGCGCATCAGGAAGGCGTCGATCCAGCCGCCGCGAAAGCCCGCCAGCAGGCCGAGACCGACGCCGATCAGCATCGACAGCACCACCGAGATGGCGCCGACCACCAGCGAGATGCGGGCGCCGTACATCAGCGCCGACAGGATGTCGCGGCCCTGGTCGTCGGTGCCCAGTACGTACTTCATGCTGCCCGGCTCGATCCAGGCAGGCGGCAGCCGCGCGTCGCTCAGCACCAGGGTGGTGAGGTCGAACGGGTTGTGCGGCGCCACGATGCCGGCGAAGGCGGCGCAGAAGACGCACAGGAAGGCGATGGCGCCGGCCACCATCGCCATCGGCGACGTGCGAAAGCTGTGGCCGACATCACTGTCGTACCAGCGGAACAGGGCTTGTTTCATGCGGGGGGCAAGGCTGGCGCCGCGGGCTCGTGTCCGCGGCGCCGGTCAATCACTTCTTGACCGAAATCCACTTGAACGGCATGTAGTTGTCGGCCAGCTGGACCAGCTCGACCTTCTTCGACACGCCCCAGGCCAGCGACTGCTGGTGCAGCGGCAGGTGGCCGATGTCGGCGCTGTGAACGTCGAAAGCCTCCTTCATCATCGCGGCGCGCTTGCCCTTGTCGGTCTCCGACTGGATGGCGCGCGTGAGCTGGTCCACCTTCGGGCTGCAATAGTTGCCCAGGTTGAACTGACCGGTGCCCTTGTCGTCCGGGCAGGCCATCAGCGCGTTCAGCGCATTGTGGCCGTCGTACGTGGTCGGGGTCCAGCCCAGCAGGTAGAAGCTGGTGTCGCGGCGCAGGATCTTGGGAAAGTAGGTGCCCTTGGTTTCGGCGGCCAGGTTGATCTTGACGCCGATGCGCGACAGGTTTGCGGCCACCGTCTGGCAGATCCGCGCGTCGTTGACGTAGCGGTCGCTCGGGCAGTTCAGCGTCAGCTCGAAACCGTTCGGGTAGCCGGCTTCGGCCAACAGCTTCCTGGCGGCTTGCGGGTCATACGGCAGGCGCTTGTTCTGGGCATCGCTGAAGCCGCTGATGCCCGGGCCGACCATCATGGCGGTCGGCTTGGAGGCGCCGCGCATCACGGTTTTCTGGATGCCGTCGATGTCGATCGCCTGGTAGAAGGCCTGCCGCACCTTCTTGTCCTTGAACGGGTTCGTGCCCTTCACGCTGGAGTACTGCAGCTCGTCGCGCTTCTGGTCCATGCCCAGGAAGATGGTGCGCAGCTCCGGGCCCACCACGACCTTGGCGTTGGCCGAGCCGTTGATGCGCTCGATGTCCTGCACCGGAACCGGCTCCATGATGTCGACCTCGCCCGACAGCAGGGCGGCCACGCGGGTGGCGTCGCTGCCGATCGGGGTGAAGACCACCTCCTGCGCGTTGCCGTCGATCTTGCCCCAGTAGCTGCCATTGCGCACGAACACGGTGCGCACGTTCGGCTGGCGCTCGCGCACGCGGTACGGGCCGGTGCCGTTGGCGCGGAACGAGGCGGCGTTCTCGATGCCCTTGCGGCGGTCCACCGGGCGCATGGCCTGGTTGGTCTCGCACCACTTCTTGCTCATCATGAAGGTGGTGGACAGGGCGTCCGGCAGGATCGGGAACGGCGCCTTGGTTTCGATGTCGACGGTGTGGTCGTTGACCTTGCGCACTTCCTTGATGTCGTTGACGTTGCTCTTGAGGTCCGAGCCTTCGCCGGCCACGCGCGCCAGCGAGAAGATCACGTCGTCGGCGGTGAACGGGGTGCCGTCATGGAATTGCACGCCCTTGCGCAGCTCGAAACGCCAGACCGTGGGCGAGGTCTGCTTCCACGACGTCGCCAGGTTGGGCGCCAGGGTCAGGTCCTTGTTGCGACCCACCAGCGGCTCGTAGACGTTGTTCGTCACGCTCAGCTGCAGCGACTCGTTCAGGGAGTGCGGATCCAGCGACAGGGCGTCGCCCTGGTTGGCGATGCGCACGGTCTGCGCTTGCGCGCCGACGGCAACCACGCCCAGCACGGCGGCGGCGATCAGGTGGGTCTTCAATTGCATGGGTGATTCCTTGTTGGATGGGATGCGCTGGACTCAGGCGCCGGCGAGCGGCATGGACTGCTCGGCCAGGCTGGCGTGCAGCGCCGCGCCCAGGGGCAGGATTTCGTCGTTGAAGTCGTAGCGGCTGTTGTGCAGCATGCAGCTGCCCTCGCCGCCCTGGCCGATGCGCAGGTACGCGCCCGGCTTGGCCTGCAGCATGAAGGAGAAGTCTTCCGCGCCCATGCTCGGCTCGAGGTCGCGCACCACGTGTTCGGGCCCGACCAGCGACTCCGCCACGTCGGCGGCGAACATCGACTCGCGCTGCGAGTTGACGGTGGCCGGATAGATGCGCTCGTAGTTCACCGTGGCGGAGGCGCCAAAGCCCAGGGCGACGGCGCTGCACAGCTCGTGCAGGCGCCGCTCCACCAGGTCCTGCACCTGCGGGCGGAAGCTGCGCACGGTGCCCACCAGCGTCGCCTTGCCGGGCAGCACACTCATCGCGTGCAGGTCGCCGGCCTGCATGGCGCAGACGCTGATCACGGCGCCGTCCAGCGGCCGCACGTTGCGCGAGACGATGCTCTGGATCGCGGTGATGATGTGCGCGGCGACCACCACCGGGTCGATCGCCAGGTAGGCGTGCGCGCCATGCCCGCCCTTGCCGGTGATCTCGATCGTGATGCGGTCAGCCGCCGCCATCATGGCGCCGGGCACGACGCCGATGCGGCCGGGCTTGAGGCCCGGCCAGTTGTGCATGCCGTAGACCGCGTCGACCGGGAAGCGCTGGAACAGGCCGTCCTCGATCATGGCCTTGGCGCCGGCGAAGCCCTCCTCGCCCGGCTGGAACACCAGGACGGCGGTGCCGTCGAAGTTGCGCGTTTCGGCCAGGTAGCGGGCGGCGCCGACCAGCATCGCGGTGTGGCCGTCGTGGCCGCAGCCGTGCATCATTCCCGACTTGGTCGACTTCCAGGGGAAGTCGTTCAACTCGGCCATGGTGAGCGCATCCATGTCGGCGCGCAGGCCCAGCATGCGGCCGGAAGCCGTGGAGCGGCCGCGCACCACGCCGACCACCCCGGTCTTGCCGATGCCGGTGTGGATCTCGTCCACACCGCACAGGCGCAGCGCCTCCTGGACCCGGGCCGCGGTGTAGACCTCCTCGAAGCCGAGTTCGGGGTGCGCGTGCAGGTCGCGCCGCAGCGCCGTCAGCTCCGGGTGGAACTGGCTGATGTGCGAGAACGCGCGACCGTGCCCGAGCAGCCGCGGCGTGTTGACTGGCGCCAGCATCAGTGCCCCCCCGCGCTGCCCACGCGCAACCGCGGATCGACAGCGAAGTACAGCAGGTCGACCACCAGGTTGATCACCACGAAGATCAGCGCGATCAGGCACAGGTAGGCGGCCATCACCGGGATGTCGGCGAAGGTCACGGCCTGAATGAACAGCAGGCCCATGCCGGGCCACTGGAACACGGTCTCGGTGATGATGGCGAAGGCGATCAGGCCACCGAGCTGCAGCCCGGTGATGGTCATCACCGGCACCAGCGTGTTCTTGAGCGCGTGGCCGAAGTGGATGGCGCGGTTGGACAGGCCGCGCGCGCGGGCGAACTTGATGTAGTCGGTGCGCAGCACCTCCAGCATCTCGGCGCGCACCAGCCGCATGATCAGCGTCAGCTGAAAGATGGCCAGCGTGATGGCTGGCAGCACGATATGGTGCCAGCCCTTGGCCGTCAGCAGGCCGCTGGTCCACCAGCCCACCTGCACCGTCTCGCCGCGGCCGAAGCTGGGAAACCAGCCAAGCTGCACGGCGAAGACCAGGATCAGCAGGATGCCGATCAGGAACGTCGGCAGCGACACCCCGAGCAGCGAAATCGTCATGAACACCTGGCTCAGGAACGTGCCGCGACGCAGCGCGGCGTACACGCCCATCGGAATGCCGATCAGCAGCGCCAGGCCGGCGGCCACCAGCGCCAGCTCGAAGGTGGCGGGGAAGCGTTCGCCGATCAGACGCGACACCTTGGCGCCCTGGCGCAGGCTGAGGCCGAACTCGCCCTGCACCGCATTGAGCAGGAAGTGCCAGAACTGCACGAAGAAAGGCTGATCGAGGCCGAGGTCCGCGCGCAGTTCGCGGATCTGCTGCGGTGTCGCGTCCTGCCCGAGCAGGAACACCACCGGATCGCCCACGTACTGGAACAGGAGGAACGCGATGTAGGCGACCGCGACCATGACGACCATGGCCTGGATCAGGCGGCGCAGGATGAAGGCTAGCATTCGGTAGGGCGGCGAAGAGTCGGACGATGCTAGCAGAGCAAGCGTCGTGCCGACACCGGGGTTTCCTTTAGGCCTCAACGATCGGGCAGGGCCACCGGCACCCTGGCCAAGGCGGCGCCCGGTGCCCGCGGGCCGGCCGCCGGCGCTCAGTTCACCTTGATCAGCCGCCAGTCGAGGCGGTTGTCCGCGCGGTGCACAACTTCCACGTTCTTCTTCATCGCCCAGGGAATGATCTGGTTGTGCAGCGGAATGTGCGAGACCGTCTCGTTGCTCAGTTGCAGGCCTTCGGTCAGGAACCGGTTGCGCACCGGCAGGTCGGTCTCGACCTTTACCCGGTCGACCACGACGTCCATGCGCGGGTTGCTGTAGCGGCCCATGTTGTAGTTGCCGTCGCCGCCCTGGCCCAGGGTGCGGGTGAGCGATTGCAGGCTGTACAGCGCGTCGAAGGTCGGCACGCCCCAGCCCAGCATGTAGATGCTGGCCTCGTGGCGCTGGATCATCGGAAAGTAGGTCACCAGCGGCAGGGTGCGCAGCTTGGCTTTGACGCCGATGCGCGACCACATCGCCGTCACGGCCTGGCAGATTTCCTCGTCGTTGATGTAGCGGTTGTTCGGGCAGGCGAAGTCGACCTCGAAGCCTTGCGGGTAGCCGGCTTCGGCCAGCAGCTTCTTGGCGCCTTCGACGTCCAGCGGCATCCGCCTGTGCACCGCTTCGGTCCACCCGTTCACCTGCGGCGCGACGATGGTGCCGGTGGGCTGGCTCAGGCCGCGCATGGTGACGCGGTGGATCGCGTCGATGTCGATGGCCTGGTACAGCGCGCGCCGCACCTTCATGTCCTTGAGCGGGTTCCTGCCCTTGATGTTGGAGCCGGGCAGCTCGTCGCGAAACTGGTCCATCCCAAAGAAGATGGTGCGGTTCTCGATGCCGTCGATCACCTTCAGCGCCGGGCTCGCGCGCATGCGGGCCAGGTCGTTGGTGCTGGGGTCGAGCACGAGGTCGACTTCACCGGACAGCAACGCCGCCACCCGGGTGGCCTCGGACTTGATCGGCGTGTAAATGATCTCGGTGACGTTCGAATCGACCTTGCCCCAGTAGTTGGGGTTGCGCACCATCACCAGCTTCTGGTCCGGCTGCCATTCCTTGACCATGAACTGGCCGGTTCCCATCGCATTGCGGTGCGCGAAGGTCTCGTCCTTGGTGCGGATGTCCTTGGCTTCGAGCGAGCGGTTCTTCTCGGCCCAGGCACGGCTCATGATGCGCAGCTCGGTCAGCTGGTTCAGCAGCACCGGGTTGGGACCCTTCATCATGAAGTCGACGGTGTTGTCGTTGACCTTCACCACCTTGTCGATGCCCTGGGTGTAGACGGCGTAGTTGGAGGTCTTGCCCATGGCCCGCATGATCGAAAACACCACGTCGTCGGCGTTCATGGGCGTGCCGTCACTGAACTTGACGCCGGTGCGCAAGGTGAAGCGCACCTGGGTGGGCGTGACTTCGCGCCAGCTGGTGGCCAGCTGCGGCTCGGGCTTGAAGGTCTGGCTGTTGTAGTAGACCAGCGCGTCGTAGACGGCCGCATGCACGCCGTTGCCCAGCGCGTTGTTCTGCGAGTGGATGTCCAGGGTGGGGATGTCGCTGGCGCTGGTCCACTTGAACGGCTTGGCCTGCACCGCGGGAACAGCGGCCAGCGCCGCAGCGGCCGCCGCGGCCAGCAAGACAAATTTGAATTTCATCGCTAACCCTCTTGTCTGAAAGAAAGCTGAATATGCAGCAGCCGTGCCAGCCCGGTCAAAAGGGGTTTCCCGCAGCACGGCGCGGCGCCGTCGCACAGACGACAGTCAGGGTTGCGGCGGCACCAAGCGCAGCGGCCCGTACCAGGCCCGCGCATGCGACTTCGTGTTGTCGCTGTCGGTCATGATGCCCACGCCCACCAGCGCCCCGGGCGACTCGCCGAAGGCATGGAGGTAGTCGGTCCGCACATCACGTTGGTAGTCCGTCCAGCGGCCGAGTCGGTCCGGCCCCGACTCGACCACCAGCTTGCGGACGCGGCTGGTGCGGGTGCTGGGAATCACCGTCCCCGCCGGTCGCTGGCTGCTCCAGACATACATCAGGGTTGCATAAGGCAGGTCCTCGCCCATGACGGCGCGGCTCAGCTCGGACAGGGAGGCGTCGGCCGCGGAAAAGCGCGAACGGTCGCCCTCGAACACCAGCACCACGCGCACGACGGCGTCGGCCTTGCTGCGCAGCATCAGGTCGGCCTCCTCCATCAGCGCCGGCACCTTCCAGGAAAAGTGCACCTGCCCGAGCTGGGCCGGCTCCAGCCGCAGCGGCTGGCGCAGCATGCTGGCGGAGGACTGCGCCTGCACCGCGATCGCGTCGCGGCCGTCGAGCCGCACGTACTGGAAGGAAGTGGCCCGCTTGCCGGGGAAGGTCTGGTGCGCCCATTGCGCGGGCAACGCGCCGGCCGGGGCGGCCGAACTGGCGGCCCAGGGAGAGTCGGCGATGCTCAGCGGCGGTGCTGCCTGGCCCAGGTGGGAGCAGGCGGCCAGGCCGGTGACGGCGATGAGCAGGAGGAAACGGAGATTCAGGTGGGGAGGCATCGGGCTGCGAACGTAAAAAAGCCGCCCGAGGGCGGCTTTCAAGTTTCTTTTTTCTGCACTGGCCGAAGCCAGTTCGAAAATTAGAAGCTGTGACGGATACCGATGTCCAGGCCGGAAGAGCTGTCGCCCAGGCCGGTGGTGGAACCGTTCAGCGCCGTCACGGCACCGCGGTTGCGCACGGTGGCGATCGTGGTGTACACAGCGGTCCGCTTGGACAGGTTGTGCACGTAGCCCAGCGCGACCTTTTGGGTGCGGGGGTTCGGGCCAGCCTGCTCAACCAGGTAACGCGAGTAGGACACACGGATCTCACCGGCGCCGACCGGCACCAGGGCGCCGATCAGCCAGCCGCGGCCGTCGACGTTCGTGCCTTCGTTGCCGTCACGAGCGTACTGGGCCATGACGCGGGCCATGCCGAAGTCCCACTGACCACCCAGGTTGTGCTGGGTGATGTCGCCGGCAGCGTTGGCGGTGCGGCTCAGACCCAGGGCCACGTTGAACGGGCCTTGGGCGAAGCCGATGCGCAGGCCAAGGCCGTCGCCGTCTTCGTCGTTGACAGCGTTCGAAGGCTGTTCGCCGGTGTAGTACTGCACTTGGCCGTAGAAGCCGCCCAGACGGGCCGGCAGGAAGTAGCCGATGGCGTTCGAAGCACGAACGGCCGTCGGGCCGACCACGCCGCCCACGGAGGCCAGCTGGGTGGTGCCCACGCCGTTGAAGCCGAACGGATCGAAGACCGTCAGGTTCCAGAATTGCGGGGTGTAGTCACGGCCCAGACGCAGTTCGCCCCAGTTGCCAGCCAGGCTGACGGTGGAACGACGGTTGAACATGAGGCCTTGGCCGACGGTGGCGCCAGCTGCGGTGTTGTTCGTGTTCGAACCACCACCGGTGCCGTTGTCGTTGTTCATGCCGGCTTCCAGCCAGAACGAAGCAGACATGCCGCCACCCAGATCTTCCGTGCCACGGAAGCCCAGACGCGAGCTGTTGTAGCCGGAGTTGCCCAGCTGGAAACGATCGGCAACTTCGCCACGGCCCCACTGCAGGGTCGCGTCGACGATACCGAACAGGGTGACCGACGACTGGGCGGAAGCCGCACCCGCGGCGGCCATCACGGCCAGCGCAATCAGGGACTTTTTCATGCAAGTTTCTCCAAGGTTAAACATAGGGCTCCGGTTCGCATGGACGTCAGAATGCAGGCACGTTCCGACTCCCACCGGTTCCCCGGGCCAACCTCCTTTTGGGAAGTTGTTCGTATTCCACCAGACCGCCCCCCGCTTCGCAAAGTATTTAGGCCGCGAGACGCTGTTTCGTTGCACAAGGACAACAAGCACACCAAGGCTGAGTTCCCTATGCGCAACAACAACGGTCCTTGTCATTCCGCATGACAAAAACGTCAGGCTTTGTCAGCCGGCATTCACCGCCCCGATGCGCGGCCCTACACTCGATCGATGGACCGCCTCATCGGCGCCTTCGACGGCGCATTGCGAACCTTGTTTGCCACGCCTCGCGCGTCCCGGCCCTGTCCGGTCGTGCCGGCCGACGACACCCACCTGGGGGCCGACGAGCGCAAGCACGCGGCTGCCCTGATGCGGGTCAATCACGTCGGAGAAGTGTGCGCCCAGGCGCTTTACACGGCGCAGGCGCTGGCCACCCGCGACGGGGCGCTGCGCACGCGGATGGAAGCCGCCGCCCGCGAGGAAACGGATCACCTGGCCTGGACGAAGTCACGACTGGACGAGCTGGGGGCCCGGCCCTCGCTGCTCAATCCGCTCTGGTATGCCGGCGCTTTCGGGCTGGGCCTGGTCGCCGGGCGGTTTGGCGATCCGGTCAGCCTTGGCTTCGTGGTCGAGACCGAACGCCAGGTGGAGGCCCACCTGCAGAGCCATCTGGAGCGGCTGCCCGCGGGCGACCACGCATCCCGTGCGATCGTGGCGCAGATGAAGGACGACGAGGCCGCGCACGCCTTGAGCGCGCAGCAGGCCGGGGCGGTGGAGTTGCCGCCGCCGGTGAAGATGGCCATGCGTGCGGCGGCCAGGGTGATGACCACCACCGCCCACTACATCTGACATTCACTGAAAGATCGCCGAGGCGTTATTCAGTGGCTTGCAGTGCGAACCGGGGCTAGGAAGCGCCGTCGTCGACCAGGTCGAAGCTGGTGGTCATCGTCGCCGTGTGGGCCAGCATGGCACTGGCCGAGCAGTACTTCTCGTGGCTCATCGCAATGGCCCGCTCCACCGCCGGCGCCGGCAGGTTCAGTCCACGCACCGTGAAGTGCATGTGGATTGCGGTGAACACCTTCGGGTCGGTCGGCGCCCGCTCGGCGCTGAGCTTGACGGAGCAGCCGCGCACGTCGTGCCGGCCCCGCTTGAGGATCAGCACCACGTCGTAGGCGGTGCAGCCGCCGGTGCCGGCCAGCACGGCCTCCATCGGGCGCGGCGCCAGGTTGCGGCCGCCGTTGTCCGGCCGGACCTCGTCGGGGGCGCCGTCCATCACCAGGGTGTGACCGCTGCCGGTCTCGGCCAGGAACCCCATTCCCGAGCGCGCGCCGCTCGCACCGGTCCACGTCACCGTGCATTCCATTTTTCTCTCCATCAAGGGGTGGCTTGCTGCCAACAGATTCTCGGCAACCCGGCCTGCATGGCCAATCGAGGTTGTGCAATGCAGCAAATAGCGGGCTATACTGGCCCCAGAGCATAGCGATTCGCTACGCACGCAGCTTGGCCCCGGCCGCGCGGCGCAACGGTTGTCTCCTCCACCCTCCGAAAAGGTGGATTTAGCCCCTGGATCGCAAGGTCCGGGGGCTTTTTTATCGTGTGCTCCACGCCTGCGCACCTTGCGCTCCGGGGCTTTTTTCTTGATCGCGGGCGCCACGTATGATTTCCAGCTCATGAAAAAACACCTGCAGCCGGAGGATTACCTCAAGAAGATCCTGACCGCCCGCGTCTATGACGTCGCGATCGAATCGGCGTTGGAGCCGGCGCGCAACCTCAGCCGCAGGCTGCACAACAAGGTGCTGCTCAAGCGCGAGGACCAGCAGGCAGTGTTCAGCTTCAAGCTGCGCGGCGCCTACAACAAGATGGTGAACCTGTCGCCCGAGCAGTTGAAGGCAGGCGTGATCTGCGCCTCGGCCGGCAACCACGCACAGGGTGTCGCCATGTCCGCGCACAAGCTGGGCAGCCGCGCCGTGATCGTGATGCCGACCACCACCCCGCAGCTGAAGATCGACGCTGTCAAGGGCCTCGGCGGCGAGGTCATCCTGCACGGCGACAGCTATTCCGACGCTTACACGCACGCCGTGGAAGTCGCGCTGCAGCAGCAGCTGACCTTCGTGCACCCGTTCGACGATCCCGACGTGATCGCCGGCCAGGGCACCATCGCCATGGAGATCCTGCGCCAGCACCAGGGCCCGCTCGACGCGGTGTTCGTCGCCATCGGCGGCGGCGGCCTGATCTCGGGCGTTGCCAGCTACATCAAGGCGGTGCGGCCGGAGGTGAAGGTGATCGGCGTGCAGATGAACGACTCTGATGCCATGACGCGCTCCATCGCGGCGAAGCAGCGCGTCACGCTGGCCGACGTCGGCCTGTTTTCCGACGGCACCGCGGTCAAGCTGGTGGGCGAGGAGACCTTTCGCCTCACGCGCGAGCTGGTCGACGAGTTCATGCTGGTGGACACCGACGCGGTCTGCGCCGGCATCAAGGACGTGTTCGTCGACACCCGCAGCATCGTCGAGCCGGCCGGCGCGTTGGCCGTGGCCGCCATCAAGCAGTACGTGGCCGAAAGGAAAACGCGCGGCGAAACCTACGTGGCCATCCTGTGCGGCGCCAACATGAACTTCGACCGCCTGCGCTTCGTCGCCGAGCGGGCCGAGGTGGGCGAGGAGCGCGAGGCCCTGTTCGCCGTCACCATCCCGGAGGAGCGCGGCAGCTTGCGCCGTTTCTGCGAGCTGATCGGCACCCTGCCGGGCGGCCCGCGCAACGTCACCGAGTTCAACTACCGCATCAGCGACGCCACCCAGGCCCACGTCTTCCTGGGCTTGGCCACGCATGGCAAGGGCGAGTCCGGCCGCGTCGCCGCCAACTTCACGCGGCACGGCTTCGAGGCGCTCGACCTGACGCACGACGAACTGGCCAAGGAGCACGTGCGGCACATGGTCGGCGGCCATTCGCCGCTGGCGCAGGACGAGCGGCTGCTGCGCTTCGTCTTTCCCGAACGGCCAGGCGCGCTGATGAAGTTCCTGTCCACCATGCGGCCCAACTGGAACATTTCGTTGTTTCACTACCGGAACCAGGGCGCCGACTACGGTCGCATCCTGGTGGGCATGCAGGTGCCCAAGGACGACGCCGAGGCCTTCCAGTCCTTCCTTGACACGCTCGGCTACCCGTACGTCGAGGAGACCGCCAACCCGGTGTACCGGCTGTTCCTGCGCACCTGATGCCCAGCCTCCAGGTTTTCCTGCGCGGTTACCTGCTGGCGCTCCAGGGCGCCACCCGGCTGCCGCTCGCGGCGACACTGGCCCGATGGCCGGCCGCCAGCGGCGATGCGCCGAGCGCGCCGCACCTGCCCGGCGTCGGCCTGCTGGTGGGCGTGGTGGCTTGCGTGGTGCTCGCCGTGGCTTCGCTGCCGCTGCCGGACACCGACGGCAGCGCGCTGGTGGCCGCTTTGCTGTCCACCATCGCCACCGTGCTGCTGACCGGCGCCCTGCACGAAGAGGCACTGGCGCGCAGCGTGCAGCAGGACGGCACGGGCGCGCGCGGCACGCTGGCGCTGCTGCTGGTGGTGGGGACCAAGGTGGCGTTGCTGGCCGTGCTGGCCAGCCAGTCGGCGGCGGGCGTGCTGGCCGCCCTGCTTGCCGGCCATGCCGTCTCGCGCTTGTGGCCGCTGGTGCTGGGCGCGGCGCAGCGGCCGGCCGAGCGCGGCGGCCTGGCCATCGGCGCGCTGTGGTGCCTGCCGGCGCTGCTGCTGATGCTGACGGCCGGCGGGCCGGCGTTCGTGCTGGCGGCCCTGGCCGCCAGCGGCCTGGCTTTCGTGGTGCTGGCGCGCCGCCAGCGCCTGCAGGCACTGGGCGCTGGCAGCCTGGGCGCGATCCAGCAGGTGTGCGAAGCGGCGTTCTACCTGGGAGCGGCGTTCGGCCTGCGCG
Organism: Ramlibacter sp.; assembly: GCF_028292805.1. Lineage (GTDB taxonomy): Bacteria > Pseudomonadota > Gammaproteobacteria > Burkholderiales > Burkholderiaceae_C > Ramlibacter. The sequence continues at coordinate 20,984 of NZ_JAQGLS010000018.1, forward strand.
GCTGAGGCGCTATTGCTTGCGGAACGGCGGCAGCTCCAGTGTCAGCGCCGGCGGCCCGCCCATGGCAGCCAGCACGGCGCGCCGCCCTTGCACCGATTGCAGCACCAGGCCTTCTTCCACCAGGCTGCCCACCCGGTAAGGACGGCCCGGCTTGCCGTCGACCGCGATCACCGCCGCGCCGCCGCCGGAGCTGGCGCCCGCCGCCACCCCGATCAGCTGGAAGCGGCTGGCCAGGCTGGCCACCGGCACTGCCGCCGCTGCGCCCGGGCCGGCCGGCACGCCGCCCAGCAGGCGG
>NZ_JAQGLS010000302.1 GCF_028292805.1 Ramlibacter sp.
CGCGAAGCCAAGGTGGCGCAGATGTACTCGTCGATCCAGACCGGCAACAGCGTGGGCATGCAGACGTTGGACCAGAACCTGACCGACCTGGTCAAGCGCAACCAGATCAGCGCCGCCGAAGCCCGCGGCAAGGCCAAGATCCCCGAGAATTTCCCAGGCTGAGGACCCGATCATGGAACGCGACCAGGCAACGAAGTTCATCAACGATTTGTTGAAGTTGATGATCGGCCGCAATGGCAGCGATCTGTTCATCACATCGGATTTTCCGCCGGCGATCAAGGTCGACGGCAAGGTCACCAAGGTGTCGCCGCAGCCGCTGAACGCCTCGCACACGCTGGCGCTGGCCCGTTCCATCATGAACGACAAGCAGGCGGCCGAGTTCGAGCGCACCAAGGAGTGCAACTTCGCGATCGCGCCGCCCGGCGTCGGGCGATTTCGCGTCAATGCCTTCGTGCAGCAGTCCAAGGTCGGCATGGTGCTGCGGGTGATCCCCATGATCCTGCCCACCATCGACAAGCTGAACGTGCCGCAGGTGCTCAAGGAAGTGGTGATGTCCAAGCGCGGCCTGGTGGTGCTGGTGGGCGCCACCGGTTCGGGCAAGTCGACCACGCTGGCGGCGATGATCGACTGGCGCAACGAGCAAAGCTACGGCCACATCATCACCATCGAAGACCCGGTGGAGTTCGTGCACCCGCACAAGAACTGCGTGGTGACGCAGCGCGAGGTGGGGCTGGACACCGACAGCTGGGAGGCGGCCCTCAAGAACACCCTGCGGCAGGCGCCCGACGTGATCCTGATGGGCGAGATCCGCGACAAGGAAACGATGGAGCACGCCATCGCCTTCGCCGAGACCGGCCACCTGTGCATGGCCACGCTGCACGCCAACAGCGCCAACCAGGCGCTGGACCGGGTGATCAACTTCTTCCCGGAAGAGCGGCGGCCCCAGCTGCTGATGGACCTGTCGCTGAATCTGAAGGCCTTCATCTCGCAGCGGCTGGTGCCCAAGCAGGACGGCAAGGGGCGCGGCGCGGCGGTCGAGATCCTGCTGAACACGCCTCTGATCTCCGACCTGATCTTCAAGGGCGAGGTCTCCGAGATCAAGGAGATCATGAAGAAGAGCCGCAACCTGGGCATGCAGACCTTCGACCAGGCGCTGTTCGACATGTACGAGAGCAACATGATCACGTACGAGGACGCGCTGCGCAACGCCGACTCCGTCAACGACCTGCGTCTGCAGATCAAGCTGAACAGCCAGAGGGCGAAGTCGCAGGACCTGTCGGCCGGCACGGAACACCTGGCGATCGTTTGACCTGGTCATTCCCGCCTGCGCGGGATGACGATCGCTAGCGGCGCTGCTAAAGTCGCCGGCATGAGCAGCACCAACTTTCGCCCCTACGAAGCCACGCCCTCGCGCAAGGTCGCCTTCCTCGGCCTTGGCGTCATGGGCTTTCCCATGGCCGGCCACCTGGCGCTGGCCGGGCACCGCGTCACGGTCTACAACCGCAGCGCGGAAAAGCGGCTGGCCTGGTGCAAGGAATTCACCGGCGGCGCGGCGCCAACGCCGCGCGAAGCGGTGGCCGATTGCGACTTCGTGTTTTGCTGCGTCGGCAACGACGACGACCTGCGCTCGGTGGTGCTGGGCGAGCAGGGGGCTTTCGGCGGCATGAAGGGCGGCGCGGTGTTCGTGGACCACACCACCGCTTCGGCCGACGTGGCGCGCGAGCTGTCCGCGGAAGCTTCCAGGCGCGGCATCCAGTTCGTCGATGCGCCGGTGTCCGGCGGCCAGGCCGGCGCGCAGAACGGCCTGCTGACCGTGATGTGCGGCGGTGACGCGGCGGCCTTCGAAACCGCCAGGCCGGTGGCGATGGCGTTCTCGCGCGCGTTCACGCTGCTCGGCGCGAGCGGCGCCGGCCAGCTGGCCAAGATGGTCAACCAGATCGCGATCGCCGGACTGGTGCAAGGGCTGTCGGAAGCCATCGCCTTCGGCCAGAAGGCCGGGCTCGACATGGAGCAGGTGCTGGAGGTGATCGGCAAGGGCGCCGCGCAAAGCTGGCAGATGGACAACCGCGGCAAGACCATGATCGCCGGCAAGTTCGAGTTCGGCTTCGCCGTCGACTGGATGCGCAAGGACCTCGGGCTGGTGCTGGACGAAGCCAAGCGCAACGGCGCCCGGCTGCCGGTGACGGCGCTGGTCGACCAGTTCTACGCCGACCTCCAGGCGCTGGGCGGCAAGCGCTGGGACACGTCGAGCCTGATCTACCGGCTCAAGTGACTGCGCAGACGTGACAAGGGCCGCGCGAGCGGCCCTTTTGCATGGCGGCGCCTGGTCAGCGCACCGGCGAAGCCGTCGCGCCCGGTTCGGTGCGAAACGGTGCGCCGGACGCGGGGACCGGCGTCGGTGCGACGCTCGTGGTGGGCGCCGGCGCGCGCGGCATGTCGGCGTTGGCCGGCTCGAAGATCCGCACGACCTTTTGCACGCCGCCGATGCCGCGGGCGATCGAGGTGGCGCGCTCGGCTTCCCGGTCCGTCACGCGCCCCATCAGGTAGACCACGCCGCGCTCGGTCACCACCTTGAAAGCTTGCGCCTGCAGGTCCGAGGCGTCGACGAAGGATGCGCGGACCTTGCCGGTGATCAGCACGTCGCCGGAACGCGCCCCCAAGCCGGTCACCGGCATCACGGCCAGTTCGTTGACGATGCCGCGCACGTTGTCGATGCCGGCCACCACCTGCTCGGCGCGCTGGCGCGCCGCGTCGTTCGGCACTTCACCGGTCAGCAGCACCTGGCGGTTGTAGCTGGTGACGTTCAGGTGTGCGTTGTCGCCGAAGTTCTCGCGCAGCCGGACGGCGGCCCGCAGCTCGATCGCCTCGTCATCGAGCTGGGCGCCCGAGGTCCGGCGATCGGTGGCCATCAGCGCGGTGCCGGCGGCGCCAGCCACCAGCAGCGGGGCGCAGCCGGCGAGCGAGCCGGCCAGCAGCACGGCCGCGATGGAAACCAGCGAGAGGGAACGGATGGAATGCTTCATGTGGAGGTTTCCTGGTCACCCAGCAGTTGGGCGTCGACGCCGTCGCACAGGCAGTGCAGCACCAGGATATGCACTTCCTGGATGCGCGCCGTGCGTTCGTGCGGGACGCAGATATGCACGTCTGTCTCGCGCAGCAAGGCGGCCATCTTGCCGCCGCCGCGCCCGGTAAGAGCCACCACCGTCATCTCGCGCTCGTGGGCGGCCTCGATGGCCGCCAGCACGTTGGCCGAGTTGCCGCTGGTCGACAGCGCCAGCAGCACGTCGCCGGCCTGACCGAGCGCGCGCACCTGCTTGGAGAAGATGCGGGTGAAGTCGTAGTCGTTGCCGATCGCCGTCAGGATGGAGCTGTCCGTGGTCAGCGCGATGGCGCCGAGTTCGGGCCGCTCCCGTTCGAAGCGGCCGACGAACTCGGCCGAGAAGTGCTGCGCGTCGGCGGCCGAGCCGCCGTTGCCGCAAGCCAGCACCTTGCCGCCGCTGGTGACGCACGCGAGCATCGCCTGCACGCCTTGCGCGATCGGCTTGCTCAGGGTCTGCGCGGACTGGTATTTCAAATCCGCGCTGTCGATGAAGTGCTGCTGTATGCGTTGCTCGAGCATGGCAGGAGATGATACCCGGCGCGCCGGCGCCCTTGATGAAAGCTGTGTCAAGGCACTCATTCCCTGGTTACCGTCTGGGCCAGACGGATACCGATGCACAGGCAGATGTAGGCCTCGTCGCACGGCGCGGCCAACGAATGGACGACGCAAGCCACGACATGACCCCACAAGCACTGCCGCATGGGGCTGACCTCGCCGGGCCGCCAGCTCATTAATCTTGCACTGCTGGCGGAACACATCCCCAGGCAGGTCAAGTTCACAAATCAAGCTCTAGGAGAAGTTGCAATGGCTGTTCTGAAAAAAATCGCAGGTCTGGTGGTTGGTGCCTCTGCCGTCGCCGTCATCGGTGTCGCCATGGCACAGGGCGTGCCGCCCAACCCGTTCGTGACCAACCACGCCCTGGGCGCCGGCCAGCAAAGCACCCACCTCACCTCCATGGGGGAGACCGGTGTGCCAGGCTTTGTCGACCAGGTGCAAACCGCACAGATCGTGACCGTGCAGGAAGTCGCTGCCGCGCCGGCGGCTCCCGCCCCGGTGGCCCAGGCTCCGGCCCCCGCGCAGGAAGTCCAGCAGATGGGTGCTGCCCCGGCCCCCGCGGCTGAGCCGGCTCCCCAGCTGGTCGCCAAGGCCGACCGCGGTTAAGTCACAGTGATCGCTTCGCGCTAGGGCCCTCGGGTCCTAGCCGGCATCGAAGGCGCCCCGCATCCACTGGATGCCGGCGCCTTCGATGCTGATGACGTCGAAACGGCAGGGTGGCATCCGCCCCAGCCGCAGCAGATAGTGCTGCGCGGCAAAGACGATGCGTCTTTGCTTTTGCCAGCCGATGCTGCCGGCCGCGCCGCCGTAGCGCGCGCTGCCCCGCTTCCTCACCTCCACGAAGACCAGCGTTCCGTCCGGCTCGCGCATCACCAGGTCGATCTCGCCGCCGCCGCGCCCGGGCGTCCGATAATTGCGCGCCACCAGCCGCAACCCCTGCGCCCGCAGGTGGCGCAGTGCCTGGTCCTCGGCGGCATCGCCTTGTTCCTTGGTGCTCACGGCCCGGTTGGTCTTTCAGATGGAGTCTTCTTGAGCGCATCCTTCGCCCCCGCCCTCGCCGCCGCGCGCGAGGCGGCCTCGGCCCAGCATTATCCGCAGGGGGCCCTGTATGTCGTTGCCACGCCCATAGGCAACCTGGCGGACATCAGCCTGCGGGCGCTGCATGTGCTGCAGCTGGTGGACGTCATCGCCTGCGAGGACACCCGCCACACGCAGGCGTTGCTGCGCGCCTACGGCATCGACAAGCCTGCCGGCAGCTGGCTCAGCGTGCACCGCCACAACGAGGCGCAGGGCGCCCAGGAGGTGGTCGGGCGGCTGCAGCAAGGCCAGCGGGTGGCCTACGTCAGAGACTCCGGCAAGCCCGGCGTGAGCGATCCGGGCTCGCGGGTGGTGGCCGCGGCGCGGGCGGCCGGGCTGGGCGTGGTGCCGGTGCCGGGCGCCAGCAGCATCACGGCGCTGGTCAGCGCGGCCGGGGTGGCGGGCGAGGACAGCGGCTTCGTCTTTGCCGGCTTCCTGCCGGCCAAGGTCATGGAGCGGCAGCAGGCCGTTGCCACGCTGGCGCAGGAGCAGCGCGCGGTGCTGCTGCTGGAAGCGCCGCACCGCATCGCGGCTCTGGCCGATGCCCTGGCGGTGCTGGGCGAGCGGCCGGTCACCGTGGGGCGCGAGCTGACCAAGCAGTTCGAGGAAATCGCGACCGTGCCCTGCGCAGCCTTTTCCGCCTGGGTGGCCGGCTCGCCGCAACGCCTGCGCGGGGAATTCGCGCTGCTGCTGCACCCGCTGGCCCACGTCGCCGACGACCAGGAGCCGCTGCGCGTGCTGCGGCTGCTGCTGGCGGAGCTGCCGGTCAAGACCGCCGTGCGGCTGGCGGCGGAGATCACCGGGGCGCCGCGCAACGGGCTGTACCAGGCGGCGCTCGGGATGAAGCAGGAGGAGCCGGAGGAATGACGCGGGGCGGCGGTGCGCCCCCCGCTGCGCACCATTGAGGCGTCAGATCACCAGCGGATCCACGTCCACGGCCCAGCGGATCACGCCTTTGACCCGGGCCGCCTGCAGCACTGGCTGCCAAGCCCCCAGGAAAGCCTGCAAGGCCGGCCGCGAGCCGCTTTCCACCAGCAGCTGCGCCCGCTCCACGTTGGCAACACGCTGCACGCCCATCGGAACAGGGGCGTAGACAACGACCTGGCCGCTGGCGTCCAGCCCCTCGGCGGCCTGGGCCGCGACCGTCAGGAACTGCTGGGCCACTTGCTGCGTGCGGGCGTCGGCCCGCAGCAGCGCCTGGTAGGCGTAGGGTGGCATGGCGGCCTGTTGCCGCTCCTTGAGCTGCTGCGCAGCGAAGGCCGGGAAATCGTGCCGCTTGAGCGCGCCGAACAGGGGATGCTCGGGGTGCCAGGTCTGCACCCACATCTCGCTGGCCGCGGCATGCGCGGCGTCCCGGCCGGCCCGCCCGCCGGCTTGCATCAGCAGGCTGAACATGCGCTCGGGCGCGCGGAAGTCGCTGGAAAACAGCGCCGAATCCGGGTTCACCGCGGCCACCAGCGTGATGCTGCGGAAGTCGTGGCCCTTGGTCACCATCTGGGTGCCCACCAGCACGTCCACCTCGCCCGCATGCACCTGCGCCAGTTGTTCCTCCAGCGCGCCTTTGTGGCGCGTGCTGTCGGCGTCCATGCGGGCGATGCGCACCGGCCGGCCGCCCGGTCCCACGGCGTCGGCGAGCAGTTCCGCCAGCGTCTCTTCCAGCCGCTCGGTGCCGCGGCCCAGCGGTGCGATGTCGACGTTGCCGCACTTGGGGCAGGCGCGCGGCACCCGCTCGGTGAAGCCGCAGTGGTGGCAGCGCAAGCTGCGATCGATCTTGTGGAACACCCGAAAGGCGCTGCAGAAGCTGCATTCGCTGCGCCAGTCGCAGGCGCCGCAGGCCAGCACCGGGGCGTAGCCGCGTCGGTTCAGGAACACCAGCGACTGCTCGCCGCGGGCCACCCGCTCGCGGATCGCCGCCAGCAGCGGCCCGGAAAACACCGCCCGCTTGGGCTGGTGGTTCATGTTGACCAGCCGCACCGCCGGCAGCACGCCGGCGCCGATGCGGCTGGGCATGTCCAGCCGTCGGTAGCGCCCGCGCTCGCAGGCGTGCCAGCTCTCCAGCGAGGGGGTGGCCGATCCCAGCACCACCTTCGCATCCTCCAGCCGGCCGCGGTAGATGGCCAGGTCGCGGGCCGAGTAACGCGCGCCTTCCTGCTGTTTGTAGCTGGGGTCGTGCTCCTCGTCGACCACCAGCAGCCGCAGCCGCGGCAGCGAGGCGAACACCGCCATCCGCGTGCCCAGCACGATCCGGGCCTGGCCCAGGTGGCCGGCCAGCCAGCTGCGCAGCCGCTGCGGATTGGTCATGCCGCTGTGCAATGCCACCACCGCGTCTTCGCCGAAGCGCTCGACGAAGCGCGCCTGCAGCTGGGGCGTCAGGTTGATCTCGGGCACCAGCACCAGCGCCTGGCCGTGCGGTTCGCGCTCCAGCATCCGCTGCACGGCTTGCAGGTAAACCTCGGTCTTGCCGCTGCCGGTGGCGCCGAACAGCAGGAACGGGCCGGCATCGGCCTCGATGCTCCCCAGCGCCAGGGCCTGCTCCGCGGTCAGGGGCGGGGCGGCGCGGGTGGTCGGGGCCGCGCCGGCGTCCCGCACCCGCCGCAACCGGCGGGCCAGCTGGGTGGCGTCCAGGCCGCGCAGCTGCGGCGGCAAGGCGGCGAGCGCCACTTCTCCCAGGCTGCGCTGGTAATAGCTGGCTGAAAAAGTAACCAGGTCGCGCCATGCCTGCGACAGCGGCGGGATGCCGTCCAGCGGCCCCGCGATGGCCTTGATGCTGGCCGGATCCAGCAGGTTTTCCACTTCTGGCGGGCTGTCCCACACCACGCCGCAGACTTCGCGCCGGCCCAGCGGCACACGGACCAAGCAGCCGGCGGCGAGTGGCAACTCACTTCGATAGCTCAGCGCGGCGGCGACCGAACTGTGGGCGGGCGTCGGCACGACGACGGACAACGGATGGTCGGTTTTCACGTCGAGTTAGGGAATTTCTTTAAGGCTGCTCCGCGAAAACCCGGATAAGTCGTTGATTCCACTGGACTTTGCCTGCCACCTTGAAATGTGTGGATAACTTTGTTGATAGGACGTGCCAAGCGGCCGGCAAGCCCTGAAGAATCAAGCGCTTCCCCGCTGGCTCGGGAAAAAGTGCAGAACTTAATTCCCATTCAAATCAACGACTTACGGGTGCTATATTTTTTGCAGCAGGGGGCGGCGCCCAGCTGGCGCTTCATTGCGCCGCAACACGCCTTTTGTGCATAAGTCGAGGACGCCGGCCGGGCTTTTGCTCCGGTTGTCTGCTAGGGAACTCCCTGATGACGGCAGTTTCAAGCTTTGCCCGAAACCTGCGGGCGCATGGCGCGCGAATGCGTGTGGACCGCTTCGACCAGCGCCGCGACATGCTCGGGCGGCGTGAACTGGCTGATGCCGTGGCCCAGGTTGAAGATGTGCGTGGGGCCGGCGCCGGGGCCGGTGTGCGGCGTGCCGAAGGCTTCGAGCACCCGGCGCGCCTGCTGCGCAACCTGCGCCGGCGGCGCGAACAGCGCGGCCGGGTCGAGGTTGCCCTGCAGTGCCTTGGCGCCGCCCACCAGCGCGCGCGCGCGACCGAGGTTCACCGTCCAGTCGACCCCGAGCACTTCGCAATCGAGCGCGCCCATCTGCTCCAGCCAGAGCCCCCCGCCCTTGGTGAAGACCAGGCGCGGAATCACCTGGCCCTCGTGGCTGCGCTTGAGGCCGGCCAGCACCCGCTCGGTGTAGGCGAGGCTGAATTCCTGGAACGCGCCGTCGGCCAGCGCGCCGCCCCAGCTGTCGAACACCATCACGGCCTGGGCTCCGGCCTCGATCTGCGCGTTGAGGTAGCCGATGACGGCCTCGGCGTTCACGGCCAGGATGCGGTGCATCAGGTCAGGCCGGCTGTACAGCATGCTCTTGACGCCGCGCCAGTCGTCTTTGGAGCCGCTGCCTTCGACCATGTAGCAAGCCAGCGTCCAGGGGCTGCCGGAAAAACCGATGAGGGGCACCCGGCCCTTGAGCGCATGGCGGATCGAAGTCACCGCGTCGAAGACGTAGCGCAGCTGCTCCAGGTCGGGCACCGCCAGCCTCGCCACCGCCGCCTCGTCGCGCAGCGGTCGCGCCAGCTTCGGGCCTTCGCCCTCGGCGAAGCTCAGGCCCAGGCCCATCGCGTCCGGCACGGTGAGGATGTCGGAAAACAGGATCGCGGCGTCCAGGGGGAAGCGTTCCAGCGGCTGCAAGGTCACTTCGGTGGCGTAATCCACGTTGGTGGCCAGGCCCATGAAGCTGCCGGCGCGGGAGCGCGTGGCCTTGTATTCGGGCAGGTAGCGCCCGGCCTGCCGCATCAGCCACAAAGGGGTGTAGGGGGTGGCTTGCCGCAGGCAGGCGCGCAGAAAGGTGTCGTTGGCAAGCGGGGCGAAACTCATCCCCCGATTGTCGCAGGCCAGCTTTGGCCCCCGTCCATGATCCGCGCCGATCTGCAGCCACAGACATCTGGCGCCGATGGCGATCGCCTCGCATCGGCGGTCGGCGGGATGTCGGCGCTGCGGCGAAAGCAGTCCACCATGTCGATCTGCTCGCCGGCTCCGCCCGCAGTGACGCTGCGGGTGGCTTTTGCGGCCCGGGATTCTCCGGCGGGCCCGGTTTGATCGGCACGATCGGTTAGCCGTGCTCCTGCATGTACTTTGCGGCGAAGAAACGGGGCCGGTGCCACTGGAGCGACAGGCTCAGCACCGCGATGGAGCGGCAGGTGACCAGGATGCGGCGCAGCTGGGCGATGGTGCCCATGGGGCCAGTGGATGCACAAGCCCTGTCATTGCCGGCTCCAGGCCGGGATGCCGGCCGGGTCAGCTTTTGTACTTGATCGAGCAGCCGTAAGGCCGCGTGGTCGCCGCCGTGATCGGCTTGCCCGCCAACGCCTCGGCCAGGCCCTGCTTGACGTAGTTGGTGGCCTTGGCGATGTCGTCCTCGTTGCTGGACGCGATGCTGTCGATGCCGCCGGCGTAAACCAGCCGGCCTTGCGGATCGACGATGTACATGTGTGGCGTGGTGCGCGCGCCGTAGGCCTTGCCGGCCGTGCCGTCCTCGTCCATCAGCACCGCGGTGGGCTGTACCTTGCGTTCCTTTTGCCAAGCCACCAGCTTGGTCGGCTCGAGGTAGTCGGAGGCGGCCTTCTCGGTGGAGTTGACCGACAGCCAGACCACGCCCTTGGCGGCGGCGTCCTGCTGCGTGGCGGCCATGTTGCCGCTGTTGTAGTGCTTCCGCACGTACGGGCAGCCGGGGTTGGTCCACTCCAGCACCACGTATTTGCCGCGGTAGTCGCTCAGCTTGACGGCCTTGCCGCTGGCGTCTTTCAGTGCGATCTCGGGAGCGGGCTGGCCCACCGGCGGCGCGGCCTGGGCCGCGGCGACGAAGGCGAGGGCGGAGATGGCGAGCAGGGCACGGCGCAACATGGAGACCTCCTGGAGCGGCAACTACAGCTGGGAGATGGCGGCGCGCAGTTGCTGCACGCCCAGCACCTCGGACAACACCACGGGCGCGCGCCCCTGGCGATAGATCACGTACACCGGCACCCCGTTGCGTCCCAGCTGCGCCAGCGCCGCGCTGATGGCGGGATCGCGGCGCGTCCAGTCGGCCCGCAGCAGCGCGAAGTTGGCGGCGTCGAAATCGGACAGCACCCCGTCGTGGGCCAGCGTGGTCTTCTTGTTGAACTGGCAGGTGACGCACCAGGCGGCGGTGAAGTCGACGAACACCGGCTGGCCCGAAGCCAGCAGCTGGTCGACGCGGCCCGGCGTCCAAGCTTGCCAGCGGCTGGCGGCGACGGCCAGCGGCTGCTCCGGTGCCTGCCGGGTCAGCGCGCCCCCGGTGGCCCAGGCGACCAGCGCCAGCCCGGCGATCGCGACCGAGGCCAGTGCCATGCGGGTGCGGCCACGCAGCGTCAATGCCCAGGCCACCATGCTCAGCGCCACCAGCAGCGCCAGCAAGGCGCCGGCGCCGTCGATGCCGCTTTGCTGGCCGAGCACCCAGACCAGCCAGGCGACGGTGGCGAACATCGGGAAAGCCATCAGGCGGCGGAAGGTTTCCATCCACGGGCCGGGGCGCGGCAGCCAGCGCGCCACTGCCGGCACCCAGCTGGCCGCCAGGTAAGGCAAGGCCATGCCCAGGCCCAGCACCGCGAAGATCGCCAGTGCCTGCGCTGGCGGCAGGCCGACGGCCAGGCCGAGCGATGCGCCCATGAAAGGCGCGGTGCAAGGCGAGGCGATCGCCACCGCCAGCACCCCCGTCAAAAAGGAGTTGGCGACAGGATGGCGCGCCTCCAGCGTGGCCAGGCTGCTCGGAAGCACGGAGCGGAATTCGAACATGCCAGCCAGGTTCAGTGCGATCAGCGTGAACAGGGCCGCCAGCGCCGCCACCACGGCCGGCGACTGCAACTGGAAGCCCCAGCCCAGTTGTTCGCTGGCGGCGCGCAGCGACAGCATCAGCGCCGCCAGCGCCACGAACGACAGCACCACGCCGGCGGTATAGGCCAGGCCGGCGATGCGGTGGCCGCGGCGGTCGTCGGCATGGCGGGTGAAACCCACCACCTTGATCGCCAGCACCGGGAACACGCAAGGCATCAGGTTCAGGATCAGCCCGCCCAGCAAGGCGCCGAGCAGCGCCGCGGCGAATCCGATGGACGCGCCGTTGCTGCCAGCCGCCGCGGCGGCCACATTGGCGCGCAAGGCCTGCTCCAGCGCTGGCGACACCGTGGCCGGCGCCGCCGCCTGCGGCCAGGTGCCAAGCACCTTGAGCTCGGCCCGCCAGCCCTGGCCGCCGTCGGCCACCACCACCGGCATCACGTTGGGGCTGGCGCTGCGCTGTGCGAACAGCGGCACGCGGGCCGTCCATTCGGCGCCGTGCCAGGCCTGGGTCCAGGCGGCACCCGGCTCGATCACTTCGCCGGTCTCGGGGAAGAACTCCAGCGTCTTGCCGCGCACGGCGACCGGCAGCCCTTGCACGCTGATGGCCAGGGCATTGCCGTCGATGCGGGCGGTGCTGCCTGGAATCGTGCCCGGCACCGCACGCGGCTGCGCCGCGAACGCCGCCTCGAAAGCCTGCGCGCTGCCGGCCGTGGTGCTGCGCGTCGGCAGCTTGAGCGCGAATTCGCCTTCTTCGGGAATGCACTCTTCCTTGCACACCAGCCAGCTCGCCTTGAGCTTGACCTCCAGGTCATTGCCCAGCGAAGGCTTGAACTGCGGCGTGATCGTCAGCGGCACCGGCAGCAGCACCGTGTCTTCGTAGCCGTAGTTGGCCAATGGGCCGATCGGGATCTTCCTGGGCACCGGCCAGGCGATCTCGCCGGCCTCGACGCCCGGCGGCAGCGACCACGTCAGCTGCGTCGGCAGGCCGGAATCACCGGAGTTCTTCCAGTAGGTGTGCCACTTGGGCTGGTGGCTCAGTTGCAGCCCGACCCAGACCGTCTTGCCCGGATCGACGCCATCGGGCGCATGCGCCAGCAATTCGGCGCGCACGCGCTCGGTGACAACGGTGGATTTGGCAAAGCCCTGCGCGCCTGCGAGCAAGGGCAGGGCGGCGAGTGCGAGGCAGGCGGCAATGCGTGAAAAAGTCATTGCGCGGATGGAGCTCAGCGGGCGGTGGGAAGTTCCGGCCATTCAGGCGAATCCCAACACCACCCGCCTGGTGGTGGCGCTCTTCTTTTCGATCTTGGTGACGACCACCGCACCGATTTCCGCCGTGTTGGCCACGTGGGTGCCGCCGCAGGGCTGCAAGTCCAGCGGCCCGTCGACGCCGGCGATGCGGATGGTGCGGATCGAGCCGGTGCCGCGCGGGGGCTGCACCGACATGCTCTTGACCAGGGCCGGGTTGGCGTCCAGTTCTTGGTCGGTGATCGAGCCGACCTCCACCGCATGCGAGCCGGCGACCAGGCGGGCAATGCCGCTGGTGAGCGCCTCCTTGTCCAGGGGCTCGGTCATGTTGAAGTCCAGCCGCGCGTACTCGGGCGTGATCGAGCAGCCGTTCACCAGCTGCGGCACCAGGTGGCACAGCAAGTGGGTGGTGGTGTGAAAGCGCATCAGCTTGTGCCGGCGGTCCCAGGCCACGCGTGCCACCACCTGGTCGCCGGCCTGCATCAGCTCCAGCAGCGCTTCCTGGCCGGCGGCCGGGATGTGGACGATGCCCAGCGTTGCGCGGCCTTCGGCGTCCTTGCACTTGCGGGTGTCGGCGATCTGCAGCTTGTCGCCGTTGGCCAGCACCAGTGCGCCGGTGTCGCCGGCTTGCCCGCCGCCCAGCGGATAGAACACGGTCCGGTCCAGGACCAGCCCGTGTTCGGTGATGGCAACGATGGTGGCAGGCGTCTCCCGCAGGTAGGCGTCCTGGCGAAACAGCTCTTGGGTCATGCCCTCGATTGTCGCGCCAACGCCGGCGCAGCGCCGGCGCCGGGTAGCAAGCTCAGCTGCCCAGCAAGGCGGTCAGAACGAGGGTGGTGACCGAGGGGCCGCGGGTCGATTGGTCCAGCATCGCGACCACCGCCAGCGCCACGGAGGGCCAGAAGGCCTTGGCCCAGTCGGCGGGCTCCGGTGAGCGGGTGATGAGGCGAAGCGTTTCCATGCCTGAATCATTGCTTGGCGCCAGGCAACCGTCGTTCGGCGGATGCCGCGCCGCGGCACGGGCGGGCAGGCTGCGCGGCGGTCAGCCCGCATCCTACGGTCGCGTGCGCCCTCCTACGGCTGCGTGGGCCGCCCGTGTAGTCAAGGACGCTGGGGCAGCGGCAAGGCGGTCTTGGAGCGCACCTGCTTCAAGGCGAAGCTGGAGCGGATCTTCTCGATGCCGGGGATGGGCGTGAGCTGCTCCAGGATGAAGCGCTCCAGCGCGGGGATGTCCGCCAGCGCGACGCGAATCAGGTAGTCGCTGTCGCCCGTCATCAGGTAGCACTCCATTACTTGGTCGTGCTCGGCGATCCGCTGCTCGAACCGCGCCAGCGCCTCCTTGGTCTGCGCCTTGAGGCTGATGCTGATGAACACGTTCAGGCCCAGGCCCAGCAACTTGGCGTTGGCCAGCGCCACGTAGCGCTCGATCACCCCGGCCGCCTCCAGCGCCTTGACCCGCGCCAGGCAAGGCGAGGGTGACAAGTGGACCCGCCGGGCCAGCTCCACATTGGTCAGTGAGCCGTCCTGCTGCAACTGCCCCAAGATGCGAAAGTCGATGGCGTCCAGTTGCATTGTGTGCTGGAAAAACGCGAAGAGACGGCATTCTATGCTGCAGAAGATGGGGGCCGAACGGCATTCGACATCCTCTGCCGCGCCCGCGCGCCTAGAGTGCGAGGATGGCCGACCACATGAGCGATCCCGACCCAGCCGAAACCGCCGAATGGCGCGAAGCCTTCCAGTCGCTGGTGGTCGCGCATGGGCCGGCGCGGGCCCGCTTCGTCCTCGACCAACTGGCGGTGATGGCCCGCAGCCCGGCCGTCGGCTGGTCGCCGCAGCTGGTCACGCCTTACGTGAACACGATTCCAGTGGAGCGGCAACCGGCCTTTCCCGGCGACCTGGCACTGGAGGAGAAGCTGGCCTCGATCATGCGGTGGAATGCGCTGGCCATGGTGGCGCGCGCCAATGCGGCCTACGGCGAGCTGGGTGGCCACATCGCCAGCTATGCGAGCGCCGCCGACCTGTTCGAAGTGGGCTTCAACCACTTCTTCCGGGCCCGCAGCGAGCCTCTCGGGGCCGCCCCGAACGGCGGCCTTCCTCGGGGCGGCAGCGACCCACATCATGCGGGGGAGCGTGGGGAGCAGGGTCTCGATCACGGCGGCGACCTGGTGTTCTTCCAGCCGCACAGCGCACCGGGCGTTTACGCCCGCGCCTTCCTCGAAGGGCGGCTGAGCGAAGCCGACCTGGCGCACTACCGCCAGGAAATCACCGCGTCGGCGGACGGCGCCCGCGGGCTTTCCAGCTATCCGCATCCCTGGCTGATGCCCGACTTCTGGCAGTTCCCCACCGGTTCGATGGGTATCGGTCCGATCAGCTCGATCTACCACGCCCGCTTCATGCGCTACCTGACCCATCGGCAGCTGGTCAACTGCGATGGTCGAAAAGCCTGGGGTGTGTTCGGCGACGGCGAGATGGACGAGCCCGAAAGCATGAGCGCGCTGACGCTGGCCTCGCGCGAGAAGCTGGACAACCTGGTGTGGGTGGTCAACTGCAACCTGCAGCGCCTGGACGGGCCGGTGCGCGGCAACGGCCGCATCGTCGACGAGCTGGAAAAGCTGTTTCGCGGCGCCGGCTGGAACGTCGTCAAGCTGCTGTGGGGCAGCGACTGGGACGGCCTGTTTGCCCGCGACACCACCAATGCCTTGATCAAGGCCTTTGACCACACGGTCGATGGCCAGATGCAGACCTTCGCGGCCAAGGACGGCCGCTACAACCGCGAGCACTTCTTCGGCCAGGACCACGAACTCAAGCGACTGGCGCAAGGCATGACGGACGAACAGATCGACCGGCTCAAGCGCGGCGGCCACGACCTGGTGAAGATCCATGCCGCCTACGCCGCGGCGGCGCAGCACCGCGGTCAGCCGACGGTGATCCTGGCCCACACCAAAAAGGGCTACGGCATGGGCGCGGCCGGCCAGGGCAAGATGACCACGCACAGCCAGAAGAAGCTGGACGACGCGGCGCTGCTGGAATTTCGCAACCGATTCAACCTGCCGCTGTCGGACCAACAGGCGACCACGCTGGCCTTCCACAAACCGCCTGACGACAGCCCCGAGATGCGCTACCTGCACCAGCGGCGCGGCACGCTGGGCGGCTACCTGCCGCAGCGGCACACGGCATGCGATGTGGTGCCGGTGCCGGAGAATTCCAGCTACGCCCGGTTCGCGCTGCAAGCCGGTGGCAAGGAGATGTCGACCACGATGGCCTTCGTTCGCCTGCTCGGCACGCTGCTGAAAGACCCGCAACTCGGTCCGCGCATCGTACCGATCGTCGCCGACGAGGCCCGCACCTTCGGCATGGCCAACCTGTTCAAGCAGGTCGGCATCTATTCCAGCGCCGGCCAGAGCTACGAGCCGGAAGACATCGGGTCGGTGCTGTCGTACCGCGAGGCGCTGGACGGCCAGATCCTGGAGGAAGGCATCAGCGAGGCCGGCGCCATCGCCAGCTGGACGGCCGCCGCCACCAGCTACAGCGTGCATGGCCACGCGATGCTGCCGTTCTACATCTACTACTCGATGTTCGGCTTCCAGCGCGTGGGCGACGCCATCTGGGCCGCCGCCGACCAGCGCGCCCGGGGCTTCCTGCTGGGCGCGACCTCGGGCCGCACCACGCTGGGCGGCGAGGGCCTGCAGCACCAGGACGGCAGCAGCCACCTGGTGGCGGCGACCATCCCGAACTGCAAGGCCTACGATCCGGCTTTCGCCGGCGAGCTGGCGGTGATCGTGGACCACGGCATGCGCGAGATGCTGGTGGAGCAGCGCGACGTCTTCTACTACGTCACGCTGATGAACGAGAACTACGCCCAGCCCGACCTGCCGCCGCAGGCGCGCGAGGAAGTGATCAAGGGCTGCTACCGCTTCGCCCGCTACGGTGACGAGACCGCGCGCGAGCGCGTGACCTTGCTGGGCTCCGGCGCGATCCTGACCGAGGTGATCAAGGCGGCGCAGCAGCTGGCCGCTGACGGCATCGCCACCGAGGTCTTCAGCGTCACCAGCTGGAGCGAGCTGGCCCGGGACGGCATCGCCTGCGAGCAGCGGGCGATCGCCGGCGGGGACGACGGCGAGCAGTCGTTCGTGACCCGCCAGCTGGCCGGGCGCGGGCCGGTGATCGCCGCCAGCGACTACGTGCGCGCCGTTCCGGAAAGCATCCGCGCCTTCGTGCCCGCCGGCCGCCGCTACCTGAGCCTGGGCACCGACGGCTTCGGCCGCAGCGACACCCGGGCCGCGTTGCGCGGCTTCTTCGGTGTCGACGCCGCCAGCATCGCAAAGGCGGCGCAGCACGCGCTGCTGTCCTGAACCGGGGGCGGCTTAAGATGCCGCCCATGGCCAACGCCCCGCTCCCCTCCCGCTTCTGGGCCGACCTGCGCACCACCGACTTCGCGGCGCTCGATCCCGAGCGCACCGTCGCCGTGCTGCCGGTGGGCGCCACCGAGCAGCACGGGCCGCACCTGCCGCTGGCGGTGGACCAGGCGCTGGTCGACGGGATGATCGCGCAGTCGCTGCCGTACCTGCCGGCCGACCTGCCGGTGCTGGTGCTGCCCACCCAGCAAGTGGGCTACAGCCCCGAGCACACAGCGTTCGCCGGCACGCTGACGCTGTCCTGGAACACGGTGCTGGCCAGCTGGATCGAGCTGGGCGAATGCGTGGCCCGCAGCGGCGTCAGGAAGCTGCTGCTGTTCAACAGCCACGGCGGCCAGGCCAGCCTGCTGGACATCGCGGCGCGCGAGTTGCGCACCCGCTGCGGCCTGATCGTCTACGGCTGCAGCTGGTGGAACCTGCCGCTGGGGGACGCCGTCACTGGCCAGTTCACCCCCGAGGAACACCGCTTCGGGGTCCATGCCGGCGAGATCGAAACCTCCTTGATGCTGGCCTTGAGTCCGCAGCGGGTGCGGATGGACCAGGCGCAGGACTTTGCATCGACCTCCAGCGAGCGGGCCGGGCGCTATCCGGTGCTGGGCAACGGCCGCAGCGCCAAGCTGGGTTGGGCCATGCAGGACTACAACGGGCAGGGCGCGGCCGGCAACGCCGCCGGAGCCAGCGCGGACAAGGGCCGGCCCGTGCTCGAGGCCACCGGCCGCCAGCTCGCCTTGCTGCTGCAGGAAATCGCGGCGCTGCCCCTGGCCACGCTCCGGCCCGGTCCGGTGGGCTGACCGCACGGGTCCTACGGCAGCTTCGGGCGCCATCCGACCGCGCCCTTGCGCGCGCCGGGCCGATAGTTTCTCCTCGAAAAGGAGACCCTCATGCCCAAAGCGTGGAGTGCCAAGCGCGAACGCCAGTACGAACACATCAAGGAAGGCCTGGTCCAGCGCGGCAAGAAAACCGACACCGCCCAGGAGATCGCCGCCCGCACGGTGAACAAGGAGCGCGCCCAGCATGGGGAGGCGAAGAAGTCCAGCCCGCAGGCCAGGCGTGACACGCCGGCGCCGGTGCGCGGCGGCAAGCGCTCGCACGGCGGCGAAGGCGGCCGCACGCGCGACCAGCTCTATGAGGAAGCCAGGCGAAAAGGCATCTCGGGCCGCTCCAGCATGAACAAGGAGCAACTCCAGCGCGCCGTCGACCGCTGAGGGATAGCACTACGGTCGAGTTGGAGCCTGACGACACGGTTCGGATTTAATTCGCCGCCGTGTCGAACTTCACGGGGCCGCCGGGTGAAGCTGCCCCAGACTGCAAGCTCAGACTGAACCTCATGCGCTTTTCCTCCATTTTCCAGTTGCCATCGAACCAGCGTGCCGCCGTCGTGTTGCCGGTGTCGGTGCGGGTGGAGGCGGCGCCAACGCTGCAGGCGGCGGCGCCGCCGCAACAACAGCTGCCCGAGGCCCTGGACGAACGGGTCCGGCTGGTCGGCGAGTGGCAGTTCGGCGAAGCCTAGGCAGTCGCTAGCGGCCAAGACAAGGCCGCCCGCAGGCGGCCTTGAAACAGCCAGCCTCCTGGCTCAGCTGTTGCTGCGCGAGCCGCTGCCGTCGCTGCTGCCGGATGCAGCCTGGGCGCGCCGGTTGGCGCTGCGGGCTTGCCCGCCCTTGCGGCCGGCTTCGCGTGCTTCTTCCGAGGTGAACTCGTGGGCAGTGCCCTTTTCATGGGCGGCGCGACCACCCTCGCTGGCGATCTCGCGCTGGCGTTGCGGATCCATCGAGGCGAAGCCGCGGTTCGATTTGCCGCCCTGGGTACCCTGATTGTTGGAAGCCATGTGTCGATCTCCTTGCACAAAACAAAAGTGTTGGAACTGCATGTCCGGTCTGGGCCGTCCATGGACCGATTGAGCGTGCAGGAGTGCGGCACGCTCGTCAGGCGTGAATGGAGGCGGGTGTAGGAGCACCCCTACCCGGTTACGTCTTGAAGTGGGGCAACACTGCGCTTTTCAGCCGCGCGAACAGGGCTTGCTCAGGCTCGCCGACGCCCGCCAATGGCGCCGGATCGGCGCGCAGGCTGCCCAGCAGGCGGGCGAGTTGGGGGCCGGCGGGCGGGACCGGCCCCATGAACAGTACGCGCTGGCCATGTGCCACCAGCAGCGTGGGAAAGGTCTCGATGTCGACCTCTCCCATCGCCTGCGCGTGGTCCTCGACGTCGACCCAGGCGAAGCGCACGCCGGGCTGCGCGAGCGCTTCCCGCTCGAAGGCCGGCTGCCAGTCTCGGCACACGCCGCACCAGGCGGCACAGAGGCAGATCACCCACCAGGGCGCGTTGTCGGTCGTCACCCGGCCAGTCTAGCGGCAGGCGCTTGCGCCGGGCTTCAGGAGTAGCTCCCCCAGTCGTCGTACCCGGCCTGGTCCAGGTGCGGAATCGCGTTGTAGCCGACCATCATGTGGCGCTTGGGGGTGAACGCGAACTCGGTGACGGACGTGTTGCGGATGCGCAGCTTCGGCTCGATCGTCGTCTCGGGCGGGGTGAGCAGCACCTGCCCCACCGCGGCGGCGATCGGGCCGCCGCTGGTCACCGCGAGCACCTTGCCGTGGTAGTGGTTGGCGCGCACGTGGTCCATGGCGCCTGCCACGCCGGCGACGAAATCGGGGTAGGAGGGCATGCCGACCGGACTGGCGGTGCCCGCCATCCAGCGCCCGAGGCCGTCTCGCAGCAGGCGCAAGTGGTGCCGGTACATCTCGGGCGGAGTCGGTTTTCCAGCTTGTCCGGATGGACGGTGGCGATCACCGCCACGCTGCCGTACTCGTTCAAGCCGTGCCAGTCCAGATGCTCGCCGGCCCGATCCATGCCTTGCAGGATGCTGGCCAGAGTCTGCTTGCGCCACCGCAGGGTGCCGGCGATGAGGGCGTCAAAGCGGATGCCGCGGCGAGCGAAATACTCCCCGAGCCGGACGCTCTGGCGCTGGCCGAGGTCGCTCAGATTGTCATGGTCGGCCGCGCATGGCGATGCGCAGCAGCCGGTTGCGCGTTCCCATCAGCGGGTGCTCGCCGCCGGGGCAGGGCGCCAGGCCCGGCGTGGCGTCGCACCAGCCGCGCCTTGCTCCAGGCCGGCGGCCGCGATGACCAGGTGATCGATGCGCGGCCATGTCAGAGCAGCACCCGGCCATCCACGCAGGTGACGCAAGCGCCGCCGACCCAGATGACGCCGGCACCATCGCGCTCGATGTAGACCCGGCCGGCGCGGCCCAGGGCCGTGCCCTGGCCGGCGATGTAGCGCTCGGGCGCCAGGCCGGCGGCCATCAGCCACTGCGCCAGACCGGCGTTGAGGCTGCCGGTCACCGGGTCTTACGCCATGCCGTTGTTGCCGGGAAAGAACGCGCGCACTTCGAAGGCGCAGTCGTCACCCGCGGCGCGCGGGCCCACCACGCCGACCTTGCCGTGCGGGCCGACCACGCCGACGTCGAGCCCAGCCAGGATGGCGGCGTCGGGCTCGAGCGCCAGCACTTGCTGGGCGGACCGCAGCAGCACGCCACGCCAGTGGGGGCCGTTGTCGCACCAGGCGTGGTCGACGATGGCGTCGCGGGCGATGCCCAGCCCGCGGGCGATCAGCGCGACGTCCTGCTCCGGCAGCGGTCCGCTCTTTTGCAACGGCGGGGCGGCGAAGGCCAGGCGGCCACCACCCCGCCGCAGCTTCACCAGGCCGATGCCGCACTCCTGCACCACGTGTTCGCCCGCAGGCTTGCCGCCGGCTTCCAGCCAGGCGTGGCAGCTGCCCAGCGTCGGGTGGCCGGCGAACGGCAGCTCGCGCCCGGGGTAGAAGATGCGCACGCGATAGTCCGCCCCCGGCACTGTCGGGGGCAACAGGAAGGTGGCCTCCGACAGGTTGGTCCAGCGGGTGAAGTGCTGCATCTCCTCGGTGGAGAGGCCGGCGCCGTCCAGCACCACCGCCAGCGGGTTGCCGCGATAGGGAACGGCGGTGAAGACGTCGACTTGCTTGAACGGGCGCAAGTGCATGGTCACGTTCCTTGCGCCGCGCGCACCGCGTCCGCCAGGGCCGCGATGCCGCGGTCGATCTCCGCCGGGGTGGCGGTGACGAACGACAGCCGCAACGTGCGCGGGTCGGCCGGTCCGGCGTAGAACGGCGCGCCCGGGACGAAGGCGACGCCGCGGGCCACCGCCAGCGGGAGCAGTTCCACGGCGTCCAGGCCTTGCGGCAACCGCGCCCACAGGAACATGCCGCCTTCCGGGCTGTTCCAGGTCACGCCCAAGCCGGCCAGTTCGCGCTGCAGCGCGGCCAGCATGGCGTCGCGCTGGGCCCGGTACAGGGCGCGGATGGTCGGCACGTGGCGCTGCAGGAAGCCGTCCTTGAGCACCTCGGCCACGATGCGCTGGTTGAAGCCGGGGGTGTGCAGGTCGGATGCCTGCTTGGCTTGCAGCAGCTTGGGCGCCACCGCCGCCGGCGCGATCAGGTAGCCCAGGCGCAAGCCCGGCGACAGCACCTTGGAAAAGGAGCCCAGGTAGATGCAGCCGTCGGGATTGCGCGCCGTCAGCGGGGCGGCCGGCGGCTGGTCGAACCAGAGGTCACCGTAAGGGTTGTCTTCCAGGATCGGCAAGCCGGCGGCAGCCGCCACCGCCGACACCGCGGCGCGGCGTCCCTCGCCCATGGTGCGGCCGGTCGGATTTTGGAAGTTGGGCAGCAGGTAGACAAAGCGGGCGCCGCTCGCCCGGGCGGCCAGGTCGTCCGGATCCACGCCTTCGGCATCGCAGGCCAATCCCTCGACTTCCGGCTCCATCGGCGCGAAGGCCTGCAAGGCGCCCAGGTAGGTCGGCGTCTCCACCAGCACCTTGCTGCCGCTGTCGATCAGTACCTTGGCCACCAGGTCCAGGCCCTGCTGCGAACCGGTGGTGATCAGCACCTGCGATGGCGCGACCGGCCACGGCATCTGCGCCGCCACCGCCTCGCGCAGCGGGCCGTAGCCTTCGCTGGCGGCATATTGCAGCGCGGCGCGGCCGTCGTCGCGCAGCACCTTCGCGCAGGCCTGCGCGAAGGCTTCCACCGGGAAGGTGTGCGGCGACGGCAGGCCGCCGGCGAAGCTGATGATGCCGGGCTGCTCGGTGACCTTGAGGATCTCGCGCAGCACCGATGGATTCATGCGCTCGGCGCGGCGGGCCAGCGTCCAGGGCTTGGCTGGCGGCAGGTCATTCGGCTTCATGTCTTCTCCGGTGCGAGGGTGGGTGCCGGCGCTGGCGCGCGGGCGGTTGCTGGGGTGGCGCGCACCGGCATTTTCTTGCCGATGAACACGGTGGCGATGACAGCGAGGGCAAAGCCCGCCGTGACCGCGTCGAGGCGTTCGCCGAGCAAGGGCACGGCCAACAGCATGCTGATGAAGGGCTGCACCAGCTGCACCTGGCTGACACGCACGGTGCCGCCCAGGGCCAGACCGCGGTACCAGGCGAAAAAGCCGATCCACATCGAGAACACGGCGACGTAGCCGAATGCCCACCAGGCGGAGGCAGACAAGGGGCGGGCCGGGAGCGAGGTCGCCGCCAGCGGGAGGGTGAGCGGCAGCGACAGCACCAGCGCCCAGCAGATCACGTGCTCGGCCCGCATGCGCTGCGACAGCCGCGCGCCGTAGCCGTAACCGACGGCGGCGCAGGCCATGGCGGCCAGCAGCAGGCCGTCGGCCAGGTGCAGCCGCAGGCCGTCGGCCGACTTGAGCACGGCGAAGGCCATCACCAGCAGGCTGCCGAGCACGCCGCACACCCAGAACCCGGTGGACGGCCGCTGGCGGTGCAGCAACGCGCCAACCAGGGCGGTGGCCAGCGGCAGCACGCCCACGATCACGCTGGCATGGATCGCCTCGACGTAACGCATCGCGATCGAGGTGAACAACGGAAAGCCGAACACCACGCCGGCCGCCGTCAGCGCCAGCGGCCGCCAGTCGGCGCGGCGCGGCCAGGGGGCGCGCGTGGCCAGCAGAAAGCCGATCGACAGCACGCCGGCAACAACGGCGCGGCCCATGGCGATGAACATGCCGGACATTTGCGGCGCTTCCGGCGTGCCGACGGCCAGCCGTGTCATCGGCAACGTCAGGGCGAAGATCGCCACGCCCAGCAGGCCGAGCCACAGGCCCTTGATCTCGTGCGGTTTCATACCGTGAGCATCCAGCCGGCGGTGAGCACCAGGATCGCGGCCAGCACCCGGTTGAACCAGAGCAGGCGCGCGCCCTGCGCCAGCCACTGGCGCAGCAGCGAGCCGACCAGCGCGTAGGTGAAGTTGCTGCCGAAGGCGAACAGCGCCATCACGGCGCAGATGATGGCCAGCCGCTGGCCGGGGTTGCTGGCGGGCTGGCCGGCAGCGTTGACCACCCAGCCGGCGGTCAGCGTCAGCGCCAGCATCCAGGCCTTGATGTTGAGGAACTGCAGGCCCACGCCTTGCAGGAAGGTGACGTTCAGGCGGCTGGCGTCCACCTGCGCCAGCCGGGCCGAGCCGGCCACCTTCCAGGCCAGCCACACCATGTAGGCCACCCCCAGCAGCTTGACGGCCCAGCGCAGGGCGGGCACGCCGACGACCAGGGCGCCCAGGCCGAGGCCGCTGACGATCATCAGCAAGGTCCAGCCCGCCGGCACGGCCAGGCAAAAGCGCAGCGCCTGGCGCAGGCCGAGGTTGGCGGCCAGCGCGGTGGACAGCGTGGTGTTCGGACCGGGGGAGAAGCTCATGGCGGTGCAGAACGCCAGCAGAGCGGTGATTTCCGCGGCGCTCATGGGGAGGGGGCTTGCAGGTGCATCGGGGTCAATGTAATCTTCGCACCAATACAGAGGCAATACAGTTGGCCAGATCACCGCGCGATCTGTACCGGCCGGCATGCCAATACACGAGGTTGCCGCCATGTTGATGAAAACCGCATCCCAGTCGCTGACGGAGCAGCTCGCCGGCCGCTTCGCCGAGCGCATTCGCAATCGCCTGCTGGCGCCGGGGGCGCGGCTGCCGTCGGTGCGCCAGTGCGCGGACATGCAGGGCGTGAGCCCCTCGACCGTGGTGGCGGCCTACGACCAGCTGCTGGCGCAAGGCCTGGTGGAGGCGCGCAGGAGCCGCGGCTTCTTCGTGCGCGAGATGGCCGCGCGCGCCGGCGAGGCGCCGCCGCCGCTGACGCCGCACCCGCTCGGGCCGCGTCCCAGCGGCCCGGTGAACGCCTCCTCGCTGATCCGCGGCATGTTCCACAAGGTCAGCGACAAGCCGCAGCCCGGCATGGGGGTGTTTCCGCAGGACTGGCTGGAGTCCACCTTCCTGCCGGCGGCGGTGCGCAAGGTGACCAGCACGCGCGCGCTGCACGAGTTCTCGTCGCAGTACGGCGAGCCGCTGGGTGACGGCGGGCTGCGACGGGCGCTGTCGAACAAGCTGGCGGGGCTGGACGTGCCGGCGTCGCCGGACCAGATCATCACCACGGTGGGTGCGACGCAGGCCCTGGACATCGTCAGCCGCACGCTGCTGCGCCCGGGCGATCCAGTGATGGTGGAAGAGCCGGGCTGGGCCGTCGAATTCGCGCGGCTGACGTCCCTGGGGATGCGGCTGCTGCCGGTGCCGCGGCGCGCTGACGGGCCCGACCTGGAGGTGATGGCCAGGTACTGTGAACTGCACAAGCCCAAGCTGTACGTCAGCGTCAGCGTGCTGCACAACCCGACCAGCCATTGCCTGTCGCCCGGCAGTGCTCACCGCATCCTGCAGCTGGCCGGCCGCCACGACTTCCACATCGTCGAGGACGACACCTACAGCCACATCGCCGCGCCGCACGCCACCCGCTTGTGCACGCTGGACGGCCTGCAGCGCACCATCTACGTCGGCGGCTTCGCCAAAATCCTGGCACCGAACTGGCGCATCGGCTTTCTGGCGGCGCCGCCAGCGCTGGTGGAGCAATTGCTCGACACCAAGCTGCTGGCCACGCTGACCACGCCGGCCTTGCTGGAAAAGGCGCTGGCGCTATGCATCGAGCAAGGCCAGCTGCGGCGGCACTCGGAGCGCATCCGCGCACGGCTCGATGCGGCCCGCAGCCGCAGCGTCAAGCTGGCGCTGCAGGCGGGCTGCCGCTTCGTGGCGGAGCCGGCCGGTCTGTTCGGCTGGGTTGACACCGGCGTCGACACCGACGCGCTGGCCCAGCGCATGCTGGACGAGGGCTACCTGCTGGCGCCCGGCGCGCTGTTCCACGCCGAGCGCGAGCCCGGCACGCTGATGCGGATCAACTTCGCCACGACGCAGGACGCGGCGTTCTGGAAGAAGTACGCGGAAGTCGTGCGGCGCATGTGAGCCGCCCTGGCCTCACAACATCTCGTCGGGGGCGAGCGGGCCGAGGATCTTCACCATCAGTTTGAGCTTGGTGCTGGCGCCGGGCTCGGAGGTGGCGTCCTTGAAGCTGGCGCCCTCGGGCGCGCGCCAGTACAGGTTGCCGTCGCGGCGCTCGACGCGGTAGGCGCCGCTGGCGAAAGTGTTCTCGATCTGGCGGGTGGCCTGCTGCGAGAGCGCGGTGCTGCGCAGCACCAGTGCGACCTCGCTGTTCTGGATCTGCGAGCGCAAATCCAGGTTCATCGAACCGATGACGACCAGGCGCGCGTCGATGACCACGGCCTTGGAGTGCAGGCTGGCGCGCGCGTGGTTCTCCGGGCCGCCCGCCGTGCTGCCGATGCCAAAGCCGCCGCTGCCGCCCGCACGAGACCCCGATCCGGTCCCCAGCAGGTTCGACATCTGTGGGTCCGAATGCATCTCGTACATTTCGGCGCCCATGGCCAGCATCGCCTCCCGATGGCGGGCGTAGCCTGCGTGGGCGGCCGGCGCGTCGTTGGACGCCAGCGAATTGGTCAGCACCCGCAGCCGCACGCCGCGTTTGCGCAGTTGTTCGTACACCGCCATCATCCGCGCCCCCGGCACGAAATACGGGGAGATGATCAACACGTCGCGCTGGGCCTGCTGCATCAAGCCGAGCAAGCCGTCGATCACGGTTTCCTCCGCATCGACTTCGTCGTCGCCTGGGCCAACCTTGCTGGGCTGGTCGACCAGCAGCGTGGACGGCGCCCACACCAGCGGTACGGTCCGCAGGTCGAGCGCGTCGCGATCGGCCCGGGCGACGTCGGCGACGCTGACCGAAGGCAGCACGGTGGTGATTGCGGTCGCCGCCAGGACCGAGGCCGTCGGCGTCACCCGCGGCTTGCCGGGGTCGGTGGCGTTCTCGGACAGCTGCGGCTTGCGCATCTTGTCCAGGTCTTCCTTGTCCATCAGCCGCTCGACGGGATAGGCCAGCTCGTCGTTCCAGAAGCGGTCGAAGCTGGCCGACATGTCGCGCACGATGCGGCCGGCCGCCAGCACGTCCAGGTCGACGAAATTCTGGGTGTCGCCGCTGCCGAAGTAGCGGTCGCCCAGGTTGCGCCCGCCGGTGATGCCCCAGGCGTTGTCGGCCAGGAACAGCTTGTTGTGCATGCGCTTTTGCATGCCCCTGATGTCGCTGAGCGATGCGAGCAGACGCCCGAGCATGCTGCTGCGCGGACCGGTCAGGGGATTGAACAATCGCAGTTCGATGTTGGGCTCGAAGGCCAGCCGCAGCACCTGCGCGTCCTCGCCCACCGAGTTGAAGTCGTCCAGCAGGATGCGCACGCGCACGCCGCGCCGGGCCGCTTCACGCACCCGTTGCAGCAGCACCTCGCTGCTGGCATCGGCGTGGATGGCGTAGTACTGCAGGTCCAGGCTGCGGGTGGCTCCCTGGATCAGGGCCAGTCGGCTGGTCAGGGCGATCTCGACGCCCCCCAGCAGGGCGAAGCCAGAATCGCTGCGGGCGCCGGCCTGGGCCCGGCGGGCAGTGGCCAGCTGCCCGAGCGGGGTCTGGTCGGGCTGGGCGAAAGCGGTGGACGCCGTGCGTTCGTTGTTGGGGGGCAGGCTGGCGCAGCCGGCGGCGCAAGCCGCAACCACCAGCAACGCGATCAACTGCACTAGCTTGCTCCAGGTGCGGTCGGAAGCGGGCCGGGTGAGGGGGGCGAAGCAAGTGTCCATGGGTGCAGCGACTGTAGCCGCGGGGCCCGGGCGGTTGGGCCCGGCCAAGGTCAGCAATAGCCGCCAGTGGGCGACGGCGCGGGCCTACAGCCGGCTCAACGCTTCCCAGCGTTCCAGCGCGGACATCAGTTCGTTCTCGATCTGGTCGCCGCGCCGCGCCAGGCCCGCGGCGCGCTCGGGCTCGGCGCTGTACAGGGCGCCGCTGGCCAGGTCGTCCTGGATCGTGCGCTGCTCCTGCTCCAGCGATTCGATCAGCATTGGGAGCCCATCGAGCTCGCGCTGGTCCTTGAAGCCGAGCTTGCGGCGGGCGGCCGGCGTCGGCGCCGGTACGGCTGCCTTGGTTGCCGGGGCGGGAGCAGGCGCCGGGGCCTTGGCTTCCGCGATGGCGCGGGCTCGGCGCGACTGCGTCAGCCAGTCCTGCACGCCGCCTTCGTATTCGCGCCAGCGGCCATCGCCTTCGAAGGCGATGGTGCTGGTGACGACGTTGTCGAGGAAGGCGCGATCGTGGCTGACCAGGAACACCGTGCCTTCGTAGTCCTGCAGCAGTTCCTCCAGCAGTTCCAGCGTATCGATGTCCAGGTCGTTGGTGGGCTCGTCGAGCACCAGCACGTTGGCCGGGCGGGCGAACAATCGCGCCAGCAGCAGGCGGTTGCGCTCGCCGCCCGACAGGGACTTCACCGGCGAGGTGGCGCGCGCGGGCGAGAACAGGAAGTCGCCCAGGTAGCTCTTGACGTGCTTGCGCTGCTTGCCGATCTCGATCCATTCGCTGCCGGGGCTGATGAAGTCTTCCAGCGTCGCTTCGGGGTCGATGGCGGTGCGCATCTGGTCGAAGTAAGCCACCTGCAGGTTGCTGCCCACGCGCAGCTTGCCGCTGTCGGGGGCCAGCTCACCCAGGATCATCTTGAGCAGCGTCGTCTTGCCGGCGCCGTTGGGGCCGACCAGGCCGACCTTGTCGCCACGCAGGATGGTGGAGGTGAAGTCGCGCACCACCACCTTTTTCTGGGACGGATCGGAGCTGGAGGGAAAGGCCTTGGACACGTCGGTCAGTTCGGCGACGATCTTGCCGGTGGACTGGCCGGTGGCAACGTCCATGCTGACGCGGCCCAGTACGTCGCGGCGGGCGGTGCGGCGCGTCCGCAATTCCTGCAGGCGCACGATGCGGCTTTGCGAGCGGGTGCGCCGCGCTTCCACGCCTTTGCGCACCCACACTTCCTCCTGCGCCAGCAGCTTGTCGGCCTTGGCGTTGATGACGGCCTCCTGGGCCAGTTGCTCCTCCTTGAGCGCCTGGTACTGGGTAAAGTTGCCAGGATAGGACAGCAGCCGGCCGCGATCGAGTTCGACGATGCGGGTGGCGACGCGGTCCAGGAACGTCCGGTCGTGGGTGATCAGCACGACGCTGCCGCGGAAATCGATCAGCAGGTTTTCCAGCCACTCGAT
>NZ_JAQGLS010000086.1 GCF_028292805.1 Ramlibacter sp.
GCAGCGGCGAAGTATACATACAAGCTTGGATGTATAGTCGGCAGGGTTATGGTCCGCCGCTCCAAGGAAGATGCCCTCGCCACCCGCAACGCCCTGCTCGATGCGGCCGAGCGCGTGTTCCAGGCGCAAGGCGTGGCCGGCACGTCGCTGAACGACATCGCCCTGGCCGCCGGCACCAGCCGCGGCGCCATCTACTGGCACTTCAAGGACAAGGCGGACCTGTTCAATGCCATGCTCGACCGCGTCACCCTGCCGCTGCAAACCGCCGCGGCTGAACTGGAGGGCGCGCACGACCCCGACCCCTTGCCCGCACTGCGGCAGGCGCTGCGCTATGCGCTGCACCAGACCGTGACGGACCCGCAAACGCGCCGCGTGTTCGAGGTCGCCACCCTCAAGGTGGAATACGTGGACAGCCTCTGCGCGGTGCGCGAGCGGCACCTGCGCAATCGCAATGGCTGGCTCGACCGGATCAGGTTGCTGCTGCTCAAGAGCGCGGCGGCGCGCGGTGTGCGGCTGGGCATCCCGGCCGCCACCGCCGCGCAAGGCCTGCAGGCACTGGTGGACGGGCTGATCCAGAACTGGCTGCTGGACCCGCAGGCCTTCGATCTGGAAGCCTGCGGCACGCGCGCGGTGGACGTCTACCTCAAGGGGCTGGGCCTGGCCTGAGCTTGGCGCGAAGTACCGAGAAGGTGTTCACCCCGTCGCGGAGCGTGAAAAGCTGGGCGATTCGCGCCATTTGCGCAGCCAATCCGGGCTGACCCTGTCCCGGGCCGTCGGCCTTGGGCATGATTGGCGCGATGAAGAGGGGACCGGATCGGCCCCCTGGAGAAACCACCCTTGCTCAGCCACCCCGCCAGCCACCTCCCAGCCGCCGCGCGCGCGCCGCAGACGCCGGCCGTCACGCCTGCCGCCTGGTCCTGGGAGCAGGACGCCGGGCACCGCTTCGTGCGCGTCCGGTCGGCCGGCGCACCGACCGATTTCGACCTGCAGCCGATGCTCGGGCGCGCGCCTTGGGATGTGCCCGGCGCGGTGCCGGTGCACGGCAGCTGGGACGATCACCGGCGCGAGCTGGCTCCGCAGCGGCCTTTCCATGGCTTCGTCTGCATGGTCGAAGGCGGCACGCACGGTCCGCGTTACTTCTCGGTCAGCGGCAGCCCCCTGTTCGATGCCGGCGGCGGCTTCGCCGGCTACCAGGGCAGCGCGCGCGACGTCACGCCCCAGTGGCTGCAGCAGCGCAAGCTGAACGAGGCCGAAATGATGCTCAAGATCGCGCCCACCCTCAGCGGTTTCGGCGCCTGGTCGGTGGACCTGGCGACTTCAAGGCTGAGCTCGACCAACAAGGCCTTGAGCCTGCACCAGGCACCGGTGTCGCACCAGGGCGCCATGGGCCGGCACATCCTGAGCCTGTACGCGCCGCAAGACCGGGAGCGCCTGCTGCAGGCCTATGTGGCGTGCGTCGCCAGCGGCACCCCGTTCGACCTGCAAGTGCGGGCGCTCAACCGGCGCCGGCAGGAACTGTGGGTGCGCGTGATCGGTGCGGCCGTGCGCAACCCTGCCGGAGAGGTCGTGGGCGTGCAGGGCGCCTGGCTGGACATCGACGCGAGCAAGACCACCGCCAAGGCGCACCGCGAGCACGCGCACCGCATGCGTACCATGCTGGACAGCCTGACCGACGGTTTCATGACCCTGGACCGGCAGTGGCGGCTGACGTATGTCAACGCGGCCGCCGAACAGTACCTGGACAAACCGGCGGGGGAGCTGGTGGGTCGGGAGTTGTGGGAGGTATTCCCCGAGGCGCGCGGCACCGTGTTCGAAGACACCTACCGGCAGGCCATGGGGCAAGGCGTCACCCGCCGCTTCGATGCACCGTACCCGCCGCTGGGCATGTGGTTCCGCGTCAGCGCCTTCCCCTCCGAGCATGGCATCGCGGTGTCGTTCACGGACGTCACCGCCGCCCACGAAGCGCATGCGCGCCTGCTGCAGCTGAACGAGGAACTGGAGCGGCGCGTGCGAGAGCGCACCGAGGAGCTGCGGCGCACCAACGACGAGCTGGCATCCTTCACGCAGGCTGTTGCCCATGAGCTGCGCGAGCCGCTGGCGGGCATCAGCGGATTCAGCCGTGCCGCAGAAGACCGGCTGCCGGGGTTGCAGGACAAGAAGACACGGCACTTTCTTTCGCGCATCCGCGCCGGCGTGGCACGCATGGAGGGCATGGTGGAGGCGCTGCTGGAACTGGCGCGCGTGGGCCGGGCCGAGCTGGAACCGCGCAGCGTCAACCTGACGGCGCTGGTGGAATGCTCGGCCGAGCTGCTGCGAGCGCAGGAGCCGGGGCGCGACGCGCGGGTGGAAGTCGAGCCGGGACTGGTGGCCGAGGGCGACGCCCGGCTGTTGCGCACTTTGGTGGACAACCTGGTGGGCTCGGTCTGGAAGGCCGGCGCGGGGCGCGAGCACACGGTGATCTGCGTCGGGCGCGGCGCCGACGGCGCGTTCTTCGTGCGGGACAACGCGGCCGTGCCGGACCTGGTCTTGCCGCCCGACCTGTCGGCGCCGCACGGGCTGCTCACGGTGGACGGCGAGTCCGGCGGCGACGCCATCGCCTTGGCCAGCGCGCGCCGCGTGGTGGCACGCCACGGCGGCCGGATCTGGACCGAGTCCGGCCCGCAGGGCGGCCTGGTGTTCTGGTTCACGCTGCCGCGGTCCGCCTAGCGCGCAACAAAAAGGCGGCCCGCGGCCGCCCTTGCTGGATCGCCCCGCTTACTGCGGTTCGATCTTCGCGTCCCTGATCGCCTTGCCCCACTTGGCGGTCTCCTTGACCGAACGCTCGGCCAGCGCCTGCGGCGTGCCCGGCTCCACGGCGAAGCCGATGTTGGCGAACTTGTCCTGCAGTTCCTTGGTGTTGGCTGCCGTGTTGATGGCGGCGTTCAGCTTGGCCACAACATCCGCCGGCGTGCCGGCCGGCGCGAACATCGCAAAGTAGGCGATCAGCTCGTAGTCCTTCAGGCCCAGCGCCTCGTTGACGGTGGGCAGCTCCGGAACCGCGGCCGAGCGCTTGCTCGAAGTGACGGCCAGACCGCGGACCTTGCCGGCCTTGACCTGCGGCAGCATCACCGCGAAATCGGCCGTGAACATGTTCACCTGCCCGCCGATCAGGTCGGTCATGGCGGCCGGGCCGCTCTTGTACGGAACGTTGGTCAGCTGCACGCCGGCCATGCTGGCCAGCATCTCGGTGGACACCAGCTGCGAAGTGCTGGCGCTGGCGAAGGTCACGTGGGTCGGCCTGGCCTTGGCCATGTCGACCAGCTCGCGCAGGGTCTTGGCCGGCACATCGTTGTTGACCGCCACGATCAGCGGCACCGAGCCCAGGTAGCCCAGCGGCGCGAACGCCGTGTCCTGGTTGTAGGGCAGCTGCTTCATCAGGAACTTGAGCGCGGCGTTGGTGCTGTTGGTGCCGATCAGGATGGTGTAGCCGTCCGGCGCGGCCCTGGCCACTTCGGCGGCGCCCAGCATGCCGTTCACGCCGGGCTTGTTGTCCACGATGATGGTCTGGTTCAGTGCCTTGGCCATTTCGGCGGCAAAGGCGCGGCCGATCTGGTCGGTGGCGCTGCCGGGGGCGAATGGCACCACCGCCCGGATCGGCTTGCTCGGGAACGCCTGGGCCAGCGCCGACGAGGTGCCCAGCAAGGTGGCGGCCGCGAGGGCGAGGCAGCTCAGAATGGATCGCACGGGATGTCTCCTTGAATTGGATTGCAGCCGGATTCTAGGAGACCCGAGCGGCCACGGCGGCCGGCACCCGGATCTTCAGCTCCAGCAAATGGAACGACAGCGACTTGCCGTGCGCGTCCAGGTTGAGCGAATCGTTGACGCCGCCGTCCAGCACCTCGTCGAGCACGAAGTTGATGGCGCCCAGGTTGGGCAGCAGGTAGCGTTGCACGCTGGCCGGGTTGCGATGGCTGAAGTGCCCGGCCACCCGTTCGCAGGTGACCTGCTCGGCCAGCAGCGCGTAGTCTTCGGCCCGGTAGGCAATCAGGCTGATGTTGATCCGGTTGCCCTTGTCGCCGGTGCGGGCGTGGGCCAGGTCGTACAGGCAGGCTTCGTTCACGTCGGGTCCCCATCAAGCAAATGAGTGGCTGGCCGGGACCAGCTCACGCGGCACCAGGCAGGCGCGGCTGGACAGGCGCTGGCGCTTGGCGGTGCGCACGCCGCCGCCGCCGCCCGGCCCGCAGGTCCACAAGGCGGTGACTTCGCGCAGCAGCCGGTCGATCACCTCCAGCTGCTCGTGGCGCACGGCCACGCGCAGCCGCACGTCGGTGGCGGCGCCCGCGGCCAGCCCGCGCAGCATGGCGCCACCGTCGTCACCGAAGATGCTGGCCACGCCGATCAGGTCGCAGCGCAGCGCCAGCCCGGCGCCCATGCGCTGGCGCAGCACCTCCAGCGCCAGCCGGGCACGCGCTTCGGCGCTGCGGCCGGCGTACGAGATCTCGGCCTCGCCCAGCCAGCCGCCGTCGAAGTACGCCAGCGCCTTCAGCGTGGCTGTGCGCGGGTGGCCGCGCACGCCGGACAGGCGCACGCGGTCCGGGCCGAGCTGGGTGACGGTGGCCTGCGTGATGTCGGCGACCACGTCGGGCGTGAGGTAGGCCGCCGGGTCGTGCACTTCGTACAGCAGCTGCTCCTTGACCGTGCGGCAGTCCACCAGCCCACCGGTGCCGGCCGCCTTGCCGACGATGCAGCTGCCGTCGCCTGCGATCTCGGCAATCGGAAAGCCGACATTGGCCAGGTCCGGAACTTCCTTGCGGCCGGGGTCGGCGAAGTAGCCACCGCTGACCTGGGCGCCGCATTCCAGCAGGTGGCCGGCCATGGTGCCGCCGGCCAGCTTGTCCCATTCCTGCGGACCCCAGCCGAAATGCGCGACCGCCGGCCCGAGCACCAGCGACGGGTCGGCCACGCGGCCGGTCACCACCACCTGGGCGCCGGCGCGGATGGCGGCGGCGATCTCCATCGCGCCCTGGTAGGCGTTGGCGCAGACGAAGCGCTGGGCGTCGAACTCGCCCTCCAGTCGAGCCCGCACGATGGCGCGGCCGCGCTCGTCGGACAGATCGTCGCCGACGACCACCGCGACCCGGGGCGCGGGCAAGCCCAGCTGCGAGGCCAGCACTCGGATGACGGCCGCGGCGCCGTGCGGATTGGCGGCACCAAAGTTGCCGACGATGGTGATGCCGTGGCGCAGGCAGTCGGCCAGGATCGGGCGCAGCTCCTCCACCAGCAGCGGCTCGTAGCCCAGCGCCGGGTCGCGCCGGCGGGCCAGCTGCTGCAGCGCGAGCGTGCGCTCGGCCAGGTTCTCGAAGATCAGCGCGGCCGGGCCGCCGCGCTCGACCAGCGTGCGGACCACCGGCGCCGCCGCATCCGTGCGGTCGCCCGAAAAGCCGGCGCCGCAACCCACTGCAAGTGTTTCCATCGCACTATGGTAGCCGCGGACAAGCTGGCGCTGCGCCTACAGACAATCCGCCGCGCGCCGGGTAGGATTTCGCTTCAGTCGCCCGCCATGGTCAGCCCTTCTGCTTCCCCCTCGCCCGAGCCCGAGCCCGAGCTCAAGCCGCCGGAATTTCGCGTGCCGCGCGGCCGCAGCGGCGTCGGCGCCAACAGCGCGCTGGAAACCTGGGTCGGCGACGTACAGCGGATCCAGCGCGCCAAGGCGGCGTACGGCGAGCTGTACAGCAGCAAGGACCGGCCTCATTTGCTGACTTAGCCCTTCCCGCTTGGCGCCGGCGTGCTCACCGCCGAGAATTGGCGCCATGCCCTTTCACCTCAGGTACAAGCGCGGCACCGCCATGTCGGTAGTCGAGATCACCGGACGGGCCTTTGCCGAACAGGCGCAGGAGGTGGTGCGCGTGATCCGGGCGCGTACCCGCGAGCACGGAGACAAACGCCTGCTGATCGACCTGACCGACGTGGACGGGACGCTGGGGCCGCGCGAGCACCAGGCCCTGGGCCTGCTGGCCGCGCGCTTCCTGTCGCACCTGGAACGGATGGCGTCGCTGGTGCCCGAGGACAAGATCACCCGGGTCAGCGAAGCGGCGGCGCAGGGCCAGGGGCTCCAGCTGAAAGTGTTCACCGACCTGACCGGGGCGGTGAACTGGCTGGTGCAGCCCAGCTCCAGCTGAGACCGGCCCTCAGGAGCCGATCACCTGGAACTCGCCGGCGGTTCCGAGCAGGTGCCGCACCTGTTGGGCCAGCGAGCCGAACACCCGGCCACCCAGGCCGGGTTGGTCTTCGCCCAGCACGATGCGGTCGCAGCCGATGGCGCGCGCCGCCCGGGCGATGGTTTCCGCGCTGCGGCCGACCAGCACGCAAGTCGTGCACGGCACGCCCGCCGCCGCCAGCAGCGAGCAGGCGAACTGCAGTTCTTCGTCGCCGGCGGACTGCTGCAGTCGGCGCAGCTCCGACTTGCCGAAGAACATGACGACGTGGCCCGAGACGCGCGGGCGAACGCGCAGCAGGTGGATCTCGGCCGGCTCTTGCTGGTAGAGCCGGATCGCCTCGGCGACGGCCGAACGGGTGCGCTCGGCGTTGCCGGGATCGATGGGAACGAGCAGGTGTCGCATGGCGTCCTCCCTTTCAGCCGGCAGCCGCGACAGGCGTTGCGTTGCGCATCGTCAGCCACTTGCCGACGGCCACCACCAGCACCGCGCCGGCGACCGGCGCCACGTTGTGCAGACCCTGGTGGGCTTGGGCCCAGCCATGCACCGCCGGGTCGCCGAAGGCCATCTCGCCGGCCACCCAGCCGAGCAGCCCCGCGCCCAGCGTGATGATCACGGGGAACCGCCCCATCAGCTTGAGGATCAGCGTGCTGCCGAAGATGATCAGGGGAATGCTGATCACCAGGCCGAACACCAGCAGGGGCAGGTTGCCCTTGGCGGCCGCGGCCACGCCGATCACGTTGTCCAGGCTCATCACCAGGTCGGCGACGATGATGGTCTTGACGGCGGCGGCCAGGTTCGAATGGCCTTCGAGCTTTTCCTCGCCGTCGTCGCCCTTCAACAGCCCGATGCCGATCCACAGCAGCAGGGCGGCGCCGATCAGCTTCAGATAGGGCAAGGTCAGCAGGTAGACGGCGAAGAAGGTCAGCACGATGCGCAGCACGATCGCGCCCAGGCTGCCGAACAGGATGGCCTTCTTTTGCTGGTGCGGCGGCAGCGAGCGGCAGGCAAGCGCGATGACGACGGCGTTGTCGCCCGACAGGACGATGTTGATCAGGATGATCTGGGACAGCGCGATCCAGAACTCCGGACTCGAAAGAAAGGCCATGGTGTCTCCTCGGTGGACGGTCCCGGATCCGGTATGGATCCGTGCGTGTCGAGGCTAGGCCCGCACGCTGACCGGGCCTTGTCCGCCGGCTGTCAGCCAGGTGACCGCCAGCTGTCAGCCAGCTGACGAAGGCGGCTGGCCGGCCGATGCCGCGAAGAAGACGCTGAAGGTGTTGCCGATCCCGTCGACGTCCTCCTCCAGCGTGATGCGTGCGCCGTGCAGGGTGGCGATCTCGCTGACGATCGCCAGGCCCAGGCCGCTGCCGTCCTCGTGCGTTCCCAGCAGGCGGTGAAAGCGCTGGAAGATCCGCGCGCGCTCCTGCAGCGGGATCGCCGGGCCGTCGTCGCTGACCGCCAGCCGGCACTGGCCAGCCTCGGCCGCTTCCGTGCGCACCGTGACGCGCCCACCGGCCTGGCTGTAGCGGATGGCGTTGTCGATCAAGTTGTTGACCAGCTCGCGCAGCCGGTCGCGGTCGGCATCGATCACCAGCGGACGCTGCTGGCCCTCGAAGCCCAGGTCGATCCCGGTGCGGATCGCGTGCGGCGCCCATTCCATGCTCACTTCCAGCGCGAACGCTTCCAGGTCCAGCGGCTGCAGCTGCACGGTGGACAGGGCGCCCGGTTCGTTGCGCGCCAGCGAGAGCAGCTGGCGCACCAGCCGCGACAGCCGGTCGGCGCTGACATAAAGCTGCGCCAGCGAATGCCGCACCCGCCACGGATCCTGCTCGCGCAGCGCCAGTTCGATCTGCGCCTTCAGTCCGCTGACGGGGGTCTTCAGCTGGTGGGCGGCGTCGGCCACGAACCGGTTCTGGAAGTCGAAGGTCTGGCCCAGGCGCGCCATCAGGTCGTTGACCTCCTGCACCAGCGGACGCACTTCGCCGGGGACGTCATGCAGGTCGATCGGGCTCAGGTCGCGGTGCGAGCGGTCGGAAACGGCGGCACGCAGGCGCTGCAGCGGCTGCAAGCCGCGCGAGACGCCGAACCACACCGTCAGCGTGGCCATCAGGATCAGCAGCAGCTGCGGCACCACCACGCTGGCCAGCATCTCCCAGGCCAGCCGGGTGCGTTTGTTCAGCGTCTCGGCCACCAGTACGTGCACCAGCGGGCTGTCGGGCCGCTCGTCGAGCGGCAGCCAGGCATCGACCATCCGCACGTCCTGCCCGCCGGCGCGGCCGGCCCGGAAATCGGGCCGGCCGCCGCGCACCGGGGCCGGTGCCGAACTGGCCAGGGATGCCTCGCCGCCCAGCAGCTCGCCCTGCTCGCTCTCCAGCTTGTAGAACAGGCGGTCGTCCTGGTCCACCAGCAGGATGTGCTCGGCGGCCGGCGACAGCTCGAAGCGGGTCGCGCCACCGCTTGCCTTCACGTGCAGCACGATCTCGCGCGCGATCTCGTGCAGCGCGCGGTCGTAGGCCTGGTTGGAAAAGCGCAACGAGCCCCAGTAGGCGGCCGCGGCATCCAACACGAAGAGCGCGCACAGCGGGCCGATCAGCCAGGCAAGCAGCTTGCGCTGCAGCCGCGGCTCAGGCTTGCGCATCGACCCGGTCCATCAGGTAGCCCATGCCGCGCACGGTGCGGATCTCGCAGCCGAGCGGCTCGAGCTTGCGGCGCAGGCGGTAGACGCAGACCTCGATTGCGTTGTCGCCCACCTCCTCGTCCCAGCCGTACAGGTGGTTGGCCATCTGCTCCTTGCTGACCACGCGGCCCTGGCGCATCATCAGCAGCTCCAGCACCGCCAGCTCGCGCGGCGACAGCTCCAGCGGCCGCTTGTCGTGGTACACGCGGCGCCCGACAGTGTCGAACCGCAGCAGGCCGTGCTCGAGGTCCGGTGTCGAGTTGGTGCCGCGCCGCAGCAGCGCCCGCACCCGCGCCTCCAGCTCGGGCAGGTCGAACGGCTTGGCCAGGTAGTCGTCGGCGCCCAGGTCGAGCCCGCGCACGCGATCTTCCAGGGTGTCGAAGGCGGTGAGCATCAGCACCGGCAGCGTCGACTTGCGGCCGCGCAGGCGCCGCAGCACGTCCAGCCCGCTCAAGCCCGGCAGGCCGATGTCGAGCACGGCCAGATCATAGGCGGCCAGCGCCAGCGCGCTATCGGCGGCCTCGCCGGTGGCGACGATGTCCACGGCGTGGGCTGACTGCACCAGCGCCCGCGACAGCGCGTCGGCCAGCACCCGGTCGTCTTCCACCAGCAGAATCCGCATCGTCGCGCCAGGCAGCCAAAGACGTATGCTAACTCGGCATTTCCGGTCCGCGTGGCGCAGCACGGCGCCTTCTCCTACAAGCCGGGCGGCCTGCCGGACGTTGAAGGAAAGCCGACTTCCCGGCATCCAGGACAAAACAGATGAACAACACCATCCTTACTTGCGTCGCCGCCGCCGCCATCACCTTGTTCTCCGGCCTGGCCGCCGCCCAGACCCCGGCGCCTGCCGCCACCCCTGGCGCGCCTGCCGCCACCGCCGCCGGCACCACCTCGGTGCAGGTGGGCACCAAGGCCGAAGCCAAGACCGCCGAGAAGAAGGCCGATGCCGACTACAAGGCCGCCAAGAAGCAGTGCGAGGCCATGAAGGGCCAGGCCGAGAAGGACTGCGACAAGACCGCCAAGGCCACCCACACGAAGGCCAAGGCCGAAGCCAAGGCCATGCGCGACATGGCGGGCGCCAAGACCGACAAGGATCGCACCAGGATCACGGCCAAGCTGGAGAAGGCCAAGGCCGACGCCGACACCAAGGCAGCGAAGAAGTAAGTATGCGAGCGGCGCTGGTCGTGCGCCGCCGCTTGCCGATTGGCCCAGCAGGGCCGACAATGCAGCAGCCGACGCGGCGGTTCCAGCCCGGAACCGCCGCCGTCCGGCAGGCTCCAACCCTCATGCACGGCTCCGCCCTCATCCACGGTGATCACCTCGCACGCAGCGTGCGGGGCAGGCCGTGCGCGCCTCCTGCCTGACGAACGCACTTTTCCCTCCGGTTTTTTCGTTCGTCTTTTCCGTTGCCCCGTGTGGGCAGGAGTGCAGCAATGGCTGATCTGTATGACAATCCCATGGACCTGATGGGGTTCGAATTCGTCGAATTCGCATCCCCCACCCCCGGCCTGCTCGAGCCGCTGTTCGAGGCGATGGGCTTTTCGCTGGTGGCGAAACACCGCTCCAAGGACGTGGTGCTGTACCGCCA
>NZ_JAQGLS010000134.1 GCF_028292805.1 Ramlibacter sp.
CCTCAACCTGCGCAAAAGCTATGGCAGCCGGCAGGTCGTGAAGGACGTGTCGCTCGCCGTCGAAAAGGGCGAAGTGGTCGGGTTGCTCGGCCCGAACGGCGCTGGCAAGACCACCTCCTTCTACATGATCGTGGGCCTGGTGCGCGCCGACGCCGGCGAAATCTCGATAGACGGCAACTCGGTGGAACACATGCCGATCCACCGCCGCTCGCGGCTGGGGCTGTCCTACCTGCCGCAGGAAGCGTCGATCTTCCGCAAGCTCAATGTCGAAGAGAACGTTCGCGCCGTGCTCGAACTGCAGCGCGACGAACATGCGAAGCCGCTCAGCCGCGCCGAGATCGACCGCAGGCTGACGGCGTTGCTGCAGGACCTGCGCGTCGAGCACCTGCGCGATTCGCCGGCGCTCGCGCTCTCGGGCGGCGAGCGGCGCCGGGTCGAGATCGCCCGCGCGCTGGCGACGCAGCCGCGCTTCATCCTGCTGGACGAGCCGTTCGCCGGCATCGACCCGATCGCCGTGATCGAGATCCAGCGGATCATCGGCTTTCTCAAGTCGCGCGGCATCGGCGTGCTGATCACGGACCACAACGTGCGCGAGACGCTGGGCATCTGCGACCACGCCTACATCATCAGCGAAGGCAGCGTGCTGGCCCAGGGCACGCCCGCCGATATCGTCAACAACGCCGATGTGCGCCGGGTCTATCTCGGTGAGCACTTCCGAATGTAGTCAGGAACTGCTGGCAGGATGAAGCAGGGCCTCTCACTTCGCGTCTCGCAACACCTTGCGTTGACGCCGCAATTGCAGCAGTCCATCAGGCTGCTGCAGCTGTCCACGCTGGAGCTGGGCCAGGAAATCCAGCAGATGCTGGACGACAACCCGTTCCTCGAAACCGGCCTGGACGACGGCCCCGACGAGTACGGACCGACGCAGTCGGACGCCCGGCCGATCGACGACGGCGAAGGCGCCGGTCTCGAGGCGCCTTTTTCTCTGGCCGCCGACACCCCGCGCAGCAGCGAGGCCGAAGCCGAGCCGGCCGAAGCCGGTGACGACGGCGCTCCCAGCTGGGAGGGCGACGGCACCAACGACACCCCGCACGATGACGGCGACTGGGGCGGCGACGCACCGGCGCGCCGCAACAGCGGCGAGGACGGTGAAGTCGACGCCACCGACCTGGCCCGCGGCAACGAGTCGCTGCAGTCCTGGCTGCACCGGCAGGCGCTGTCGCTGCGCCTGGGCGAGGAAGACCGGTTCGCGCTGCGCTTTCTGGTCGAGTCGCTCAACGACGACGGCTACCTGGACGAGCCGCTGGAGAGCCTGGCCGCCAGCCTGTCCCCGGACGACATGGAGCAGCAGGAGGAACTGGTGCACCGCTTCACGGTGGCGCTGCGCCTGCTGCAAAGCCTGGATCCGCCGGGCGTGGGCGCGCGCTCGCTGGCCGAATGCCTGATGCTGCAGCTGCGCTCGATCCAGCACGAATCCCCTGGCGACGAGGTCTGTCCGGTGGCGATCCGCGTGGTCAAGCAGCCGATCGACCTGCTGGCCAGGCGCGACGTCAAGCGGCTGGCCCAGCTGTGCGGCGACAGCGAACTGCGCGTGAAGTCCGCCATCACCATGATCACGCGGCTGGAGCCCAAGCCGGGCCGGCGCTTCATCGACGTCGAGCGCAACATCGTCGTGCCCGACGTGCTCGTCACCAAGACCGGCAAGGGCGCGCGCGCCGCCTTCCGGGTGGTGCTCAACCCCGAGGTGATGCCGCGTCTGCGGGTGCACGACGTCTACGCCGGCGCGCTCAAGGCGCACCGCGGCGGCGAAGGCCACCAGGCGCTGCAGCAGCGGCTGCAGGAGGCGCGCTGGTTCATCAAGAACATCCAGCAGCGCTTCGACACCATCTTGCGGGTCTCGCGCGCCATCGTCGAGCGGCAGCACAACTTCTTCGTCCATGGCGAGCTGGCGATGCGGCCGCTGGTGCTGCGCGAAATCGCCGACGAGCTGGGACTGCACGAATCCACGATTTCGCGCGTGACCACCGCCAAGTACATGTCGACGCCGTTCGGCACCTTCGAGCTGAAGTACTTCTTCGGCTCGGCGCTCGGCACCGAAACCGGCGGCAACGCCTCCAGCACGGCGGTGCGGGCGCTGATCAAGCAGTTCGTCGCCGCCGAAAGCACCGCCAAGCCGCTGTCGGACAGCCAGATCTCCGAGATGCTCAAGGAGCAGGGCATCGAATGCGCCCGCCGCACGGTGGCCAAGTACCGCGACGCGCTGCGCATCGCCCCGGCCAACCTGCGCCGGGCTCTTTGAGCCCGCTCTTTCCTTCCCCCCCACGGCGGCTGCGCCGCCCTTTATGCTTGCTTCCATGTCCTTGCTGCCCCTTTTCATGCCCTGCGCCGCTGGCGTCGAGTCCTGGCTCGCCGACGAGGTTCAACGCATCACGCGGCGCACGCCGCAGCCGGTGCGCGGCGGCGTCGGCCTGGACGCCGACTGGGCCGACGTGATGCGCCTGAACCTGCACGCGCGCCTGACCCAGCGCGTGCTGCTGCAACTGCACCACGGCCCGTACCACGAGGAGGCCGACCTGTACGAGGCCGCCGCGTCGGTGCCGTGGGAAGACTGGTTCACGCCGCGCGAAAGCTTCAAGATCGAGCTGACCGCGCACCAGAGCCCGCTGAAAAGCCTGAACTTCGCGGCGCTGAAGATCAAGGACGCGGTGGCCGATCGCTTCCGCGAGCGCGGCGGCGTGCGGCCGGACGTCGACACCCAGTGGCCCCAGGTGCGCGTGTTCGCCCACCTGGGGCCGGACACGGTCACGCTGTACATCGACAGCTCGGGCGAGCCGCTGTTCAAGCGCGGCTGGCGCGAGGACAAGGGTGAGGCGCCGCTGAAGGAGACGCTGGCGGCCGCGATGATCGCCGCGAGCGGCTGGGACGCGACGGTGCCTTTGTACGACCCCTGCTGCGGCAGCGGCACGATCGTGATCGAGGCGGCGCAGATCGCGTGCAACATCGCGCCGGGCCTGCTGCGCAAGTTCGCCTTCGAGAAGATGCTGCCGCACCGCGCGGCGGAATGGGCCTCGCTGAAGGCCGAAGCGGCGGCGGCGAAGCGGGCGTCGCCGGTGCCGATCTTCGGCAGCGACGTCGCGTTCCGCATGGTCGATTTCGCGCAGCGCAACGCGCAGCGCGCGGGTGTCGACCACGTCGTGCAGCTGCGCGGCGGGGACGCGCTGCAGCGCTCGCCGCCGGCGCCCGCACCGGGCACGCTGCTGCTCAATCCGCCGTATGACGAGCGCATCGAGGC
>NZ_JAQGLS010000179.1 GCF_028292805.1 Ramlibacter sp.
CGCCGACGGCGGCCTCGATGGCCGCGCGGTTGCGGCCGAAGAAGTCGATCTCCCAGCTGGTGGACAGCTGCAGGGTGCCGGTCTCCCGCACCGAGCCCGCCAGCGGCGGCGGCACCGCGCCGTTTTCGGTGTAGCGCTGGCGCGTGAGGTCCAGTGCGCCGCTCAGTTGCGGCAGCGTGGCCGCGTTCGCGGCCTGGCTGATGGCAAGCGCCCGCCGCAACCGGGCCTGCGCCACACCCAGGTTCGGGTTGCCCTGCAACGCCTGCGCGACCAGGGCGTCGAGGCGGGCATCGCCGAACTCGCGCCACCACTGCGGCTGCAGCGGCGCGACGTCGGCGGCGACATCAGGGACGACGGGAGCATGCAGCTGCGCTTGGGGGCCGATGCCGTCCATGCTGGCGCAGGCGGCCAGCAGGCATGCGGCGACCAGCGCAGCGAGGCGGCCACCGGACGCAACCGACGCCAGCCGCGTCATGGCTGTCCCGCCTTGCGGGCAAGGGCGGTGTCGAGCACGCGGTGCAGCAG
This sequence comes from Ramlibacter sp., assembly GCF_028292805.1. Classification (GTDB taxonomy): domain Bacteria; phylum Pseudomonadota; class Gammaproteobacteria; order Burkholderiales; family Burkholderiaceae_C; genus Ramlibacter. The sequence continues at coordinate 526 of NZ_JAQGLS010000179.1, forward strand.
CCCTTTGAGCTGCTCCCATTCGGCGATGCTCAGCCCCTGCAGCAGCGCGTTCTGCACCTTGCACAGCTCCGCCGGGATCTGGCTGGCCGATGCGCTGCCGGCCTCGGTGAGCGCGAGGTGGACCACGCGCCGGTCTTGCGACGAGCGCGCGCGGGCGACCAGGCCCTTGGCTTCCAGCCGGTCGACCATGCGGGTCATCGCCCCGGCGTCCAGCCGGCATTCGCGCGCAAGTTCGGCCACCGTGGCGGCGTGGCCCAGGTGCAGCTTGAGCAGCGGGATCCACTGGGCGCTGGTGAGCCCGCGCGGCTCCAGGGCCGCGTCGACTTCGGTCGCCACGCAGGCGAGGATGCGCCGCATCAGGTAGGCGGCGCTGTCCTCGGGGTCGTAGGTTTCGGGACGGTAGAAGACGGTCGCTTCTGGCGGCGATGGCGCTGGCATGGCGCCATTATTTATTGCCTAGGCAGTTATTGTCAAAGCAGCTTTTCCGTCCCGAGCAGCGACGCTAGATTCCCAGCAGCTTCTTGGCTTCGCCCAGATCCTTCATCGACGCCTCGTGCTTGCCCGCCTTGTGGTGCACTTCGCCGCTGGCGCGCAGCTTGGTGACCTGGTCCGAGACGTCATTGGTCAGCGCGGGCTTGGTCGCCAGCTTGGCGTCGATCGCCTTCATTTCGTTCGGGCAGTTGTGGGCCCAGGCGGCGCCGCCCAGGGCGAACCCGGCCAGCAAAAGGAGGATGTTGCGCATGGAACGCTCCCTGAAGAGGGCCCCACGATAGACCCGCGCACGGGCGCCCGCCTTGGCGTTTACCCGGGACGGTTCACTCCACCGGTCGGCGCAAGCGCTCCCAGGCCTGCGGCGTCGGCGTGGTGCCGGCGCCCGGTAGCCGCGGCAGCCGATAGAAGCCGTCCACCACCTCGGCCGGATCGGTAAAGCAGTCCTTGATCCAGGGGATGTACTCCAGCACCTGGCAGGCCGGATGGGCATAGGCCAGGTGCACGTGGACCTGGCTCATGTCGCCGGCGTGCGGCGCGACCGGCAGCCGGTATGCGTGCGCCGCGTCGCACACGCGCAGCACCTCCGTCAGCCCGCCCATGCGGGTGACGTCGGGCTGGACCCAGTGCACGGCCTGCTGGTGGAAGAACTCGGCGAACGCGTCCTGCGTGTACAGCTGCTCGCCCAGCGCCACCGGGATGCGGGTGGCGCGCGCCAGCGCAGCATGGCCCTTGACGTCGTCGTACCAGAGCGGCTCCTCGAACCAGAACACGTCGAACGGCTCGGCCCCGCGGCAAAAGCGCAGGCAGGTGGCCAGGTCCCACTTGCCATTGCCGTCGATCGCCAGCGTCACCTCCGCGCCGATCGCCTGTCGCACCGCTTCCAGCCGCCGCAAGTCGCGCTCGACGGTGGAGCCGACCTTGATCTTGATGCCGGTGAAGCCCTGCGCCACCGCCCGCTGGGCGCCCTGCACCAACGCGTCGTCGGCAATGCTCAGCCAGCCGATGTCGGTGTTGTACGCTCGGACCTGCTCGCGCACCTGGCCGCCCAGCAGCCGCCACAGCGGCAGCTCCTGCGCCTTGGCCTTGAGGTCCCACAGGGCAACATCGATGGCGGCCTGCGCCAGCGTGGTGATGCCGGCGCGGCCGATCCACTGCAACGCCGGGTTGCGCGCCAGCTTGTGCCACAGCCGCTGCACGTCGCGCGGGTCCTCCCCGAGCAGCAGCGGCGCATGGCAGGTGGCGATGCAGCGCGTGATCAGCTGGTCGCCGGGCAGGTGCGCATGGGTGCCGGTGAAGCCGTAGCCGTCCAGCCCGCTGTCGGTGACCATGCGCACGCCGACCACGCCCCAGTGGGTGATGCTGTGCGTGCTGTCGGCGATCTGCGCGCCGGTGACCGGCACGTGCAGGATGAAGGGTTCGACTTGCGTGATCTTCAACGGGACTCTCCTGGAGCGGCGGCTGCGCCTCAGAGCCGATTGTGGATCGCGGTGGCCGCAATTGCCGCATGGCCGGTGGCCACCGCGATCTGGTTCAGGTCGACGGCAACATCACCGGCCGCATAAAGGCCGTCCACCGCGGTCTGCTGGTGCGCATCCACTTCGAGCTGGCCATCGGCCTGGGCGCGGGCCCCGAGCGCCGCCGCCAGGCCGCAGGCATGGGTGATCCCCAGCGCGGGATACAACGTGTCGAACTCCAGCAGCTGACCGTTGCGCAGCTTGACCCGCACGCCGCTGCCGACGCCGCACTCGATCTGCTGCGGCGGGCTGTCGGCGATGCGCACGCCGGCTTCGCGCAGCTGCTCCAGATCGGGCGGATCCACGTCGTCCTTCGAAGCCATCGCCAGCCACGTCACCTCGTTGCCGAAGCCGGCGATGAACAGCGACTCACGCAGTCCATGCCCGGCCTTGCCCAGCACCGCCACCCGCTGGCCTTGGGTCTCGAAGCCGTCGCACACCGGGCAGAACCGCACCTGCCCCGCGCTCAAGCCGTCGTGGAAGCCGTCCACGCCTTCGGGCACCACGTCGCGCGCGCCGGTGGCGTAGATCACGAAGCGGGCGCGCCAGCTGCGCTCGCCGGCCTGCGCCACGAAGCTGCCATCGGGCTCGCGCCGCAAGGCATCGACCAGCACCTGCTCGATGGGCACGTCGTAGACGCGCGCGTGCTGGCGCATCCGCTCGAGCAACTCCGGTCCTTCGATGCCTTCGGGAAAGCCCGGCACGTTGCGCGTGCGCGGGATCCACTTGAGCCGGCTGTCGCCGGCATCGAGCACCAGCACGCGCCGGCGGTAGCGGCCCAGGTAGACGGCGGCGGTCAGGCCGGCGGCGCCGCCGCCGATGATCAGGCAGTCGAGGAGGTCGTGGTTCATGTCGTCCATGGCACCTGCTTGGCGACCATCAGCCAGAAGATCAGCAGGAAGGCGACGAAGGCCGCCGCACCGAGCGCCACCCAGCCCAGGAACAGCCGCTGCCAGGCGGCAGTCAGCGGCGTGCCGGCGCGCTCGGCCGCCAGCGCCAGGTCGCGCAGGCGGACCTGGAGCCACAGCACCGGCAGCCAGCAGGCGATGGCCAGCGCGTACAGCCACAGCGACCAGGCGACCCACGGCGTGGCGAACGGCACGCCCATCATGTGCACCAGCCACAGACCGGTGACCGGCTGGACGATGGCGCTGGGCGTCGTCAGCAGCCAGTCGGCCAGCACCACGTTGCGGCTGGCGCCCACGACGCCGTCCACCTGGCCGCGCAGCGTGGCGGCGAACATGTGGAAGGCCGAACCCACGCCGGCGCCGAACAGGATGGTCGACGAGAGCACGTGCAGCCACTTGAGAACGAGATAGTCCATCAAGCCCCCCGCCGCGGCGCCGGCCGCTCCAGCGCCCACAGCAGCGCGAGGGCCGCGGCCACCGGCAGGTTCTTCGTGATCGGCCCGTAAGGATGCAGCCACTGCTCGGGCAGGAACAGCGTGATCAGCACCGTGTAGCCTGCGACCAGCGCCAGTTGTGCCAGCCACAGTGGCCGGCGCCAGCGCGCGGGCGCCGCCAGGGTCAGCACGCCGAGCGCCAGGTCGAGCAGCGCAGCGCCGTACAGGGCGACGCTGGCCAGCGCGCCGTGCAGGCCCACCCGCGCCAGCAGCGCGTAGCTGTCCTGCACCGGGTACAGCCCGAGCGAGACGATGCCGGTCCAGATCCAGAGCAAGGCGACGGCGATGCGCAGCAGCGGCAGCCACAGCTGGACCGCGGCGGCGCGCCGGGCCGGCTCCGCGGCCTGGGCCTCGATGAACTCGCGCGGCTGCCGCGGCGGCCGCCCCAGCAGGCCGGGCAAGGCGTTGTCGTGCGTGGCATTGCCGGCCAGCAGCATGGCGGCCGTCTCGGCGTCGAAGATGCTTCCAGGCAGCTGGCCGGCGAGTGTCGCGGCGGCGCGGAACAGGGGCGTGGTCACGGGCAGCACCCGCAACGGCCCCGGCTCGCCCAGCGCCTGCCGCAGGTCCGCCAGGTAGTCGCGCAGCGCCAGCGGCCGCGGCCCCGCGAACGCCAGCGTGGCAACCCGGGCCGGCGGCGACTCCAGCAGCGCCACGATGCCGGCGACCAGGTCATCGACGTGGACCGGCTGCACCAGCATGTGGCCACCGGCCGGCAGCGGGAGCAAGGGTGCGAGCGCCATTTTGTCGAACAATCCAGCGCTGCCGCCGCCGGCGCCGTACACCAGCGACGGCTGCACGATCGCGGCCCGCAGCGGCAGCGCCCGCAGCACGTCGTCGGCCGCCTTCTTGCTCAGGTGGTAGCGCGAGCGTGCGGATGCATCGGCGCCGAGCGCGGACAGCTGGATGACCACACCGACGCCGGCGGCCGCGCACGCATGGAACAGCTCCACCGGCGCGTCGGTGTGCAGCGCCTGGAAGCCCTGCCCGCGCTGCTCACGGATGATGCCCACGGTGTTGATGGCCGCCTCGACGCCCTGCAGTTGCCGCTGCCACCAGGCGCGCGACGGCACCTGGGCGAAGTCGGCCTGCACGGCGCCGCTGGCGCCCGCCGGCGGGCGCCGCAGCACCGCCACCACCTCGTGGCCGCGGCGCAGCAAGGCAGCGGCCACGGCACGGCCGATGAATCCCGAGGCACCCGTCAACAGGACGCGCATGTGGGGTCGCATGACAAAAGGAACAGTCTAGCCAGCGGCGCGCCGGCGTGGCGGCCATGGTGTCCGTTTGCGACGACCAGCCCCGCGGAATGCGGTGCCTGCCTACACTGGCGCGATGACGACCTGGAAACAAGCGCTGGGCGAAGGCGCCGTCTCGGGCAGCCTCGCCAGCATCCTGTCGACCGCGTACCTGGTGCGCGCGGGGCGGTGCCGGGGCCAGCCGGCGGCACCGGTCAATGCGCCAAGCCACTGGTTCTTCGGCGACACCGCGTTGCGCGAGGACACGGCGAGCGCGCGCTACACGCTGACGGGAGTGCTGATCCACCATGCAGCTTCGGTGCTGTGGGGCGTGCTGCACGCCAAGGCCTGGGGCACGCGGCCGCAGGCGAAGCGGCTGCTGCCGGCGGCGGCCGGGGCGGCCGCCACGGCCGGCATCGCCTGCCTGGTCGACTACCGGCTCACCCCGAAGCGGTTGAACCCCGGCTTCGAACACCGGCTGTCGACGCCGCAGATGGTGAACGTCTACGCCTGCGTGGCGCTCGGGCTGATGGTGGGCAGCATGTTGATGGGCCGCCGGCACGCGAAACCGCACGCCCCCGATCGCCGCCGGCGCAGGGACGACGTCAAAGACTCGCCGCCTCCGCCTTGTCCCGCGCCGCCTCGAGCACCGAGGTGACCGCGTCACCCAGGGCCGCGATGTCGAACGGCTTGCGCAGGATCTTGGGCTTGCCGGCCAGCCGCTCGACGGCGGCCATGTCGGCGTAGCCGGTGGCCATGATCACCGGCAGCTCGCCGACCAGCTTGCGGGCCTCGGAGATCACTTCTGCGCCCGTCATGTCAGGCATCGCATAGTCCACCACCAACACGTCGGGCTTGACCGCCGCCAGCGACTGCAGCGCCTCGGTGCCGTTGGCCGCCTCGGTCACCTTGTAGCCGATCAGGCTGAGGCACTCGACGATCACGCGCCGCACGTCGGGGTCGTCCTCCACCACCAGGATGTGGCAGGCGCCCGCCAGCCGCGGGATGGCCGGACCCTGGCGCGTCGCCACCGGCCCCGGCGCTTCCTCGTCGGCCTGCGGGAACAGGATCTCCACCGTGGTGCCGACGCCTTCCTCGCTGCGCACGCGGGCGATGCCGCCGGACTGGCGCGCGAATCCGTACACCTGGCTCAGGCCCAGGCCGGTTCCGCTGCCGACCGGCTTGGTGGTGAAGAAGGGGTCGAACACCTTGGGCAGCACGTTCGACGGAATGCCGGCGCCTTCGTCGGTGACCGCCACGATCACGTAGTCGCCGGCAGGCAGGTCGCGCTCGTCGGTGTCGAAGTAGCGGGTGCCGGTGACGATCTTGAGCTTGCCGCCAGCGGGCATCGCGTCGCGCGAGTTGACCGCCAGGTTCAGCACGGCCATCTCCATCTGGCCTGGGTCGAGCACCACCATCGCGTCCTCGTCGCACAGGTCCAGCTCGACCTCGACGCCGGAGCCGACAGAGATCTCCAGCAGGTCCTTCATGCCGGCCAGCAGCTGATTCACGTGCGTCAGCTGGGGCAGCAGCGACTGGCTGCGGGCGAACGACAGCAGCTGGTTGGTCAGGCGCGCGCCGCGCCGCGCCGCGCTCTTGGCGCGGTCGACCACCGGCTTGACCTTCTCCTCCTTGGCGTAGAGGGAGACCAGCTCGAGGTTCATGTTGACCACGTGCAGCAGGTTGTTGAAGTCGTGGGCGATGCCGCCGGTGAGCCGGCCGATCGCCTCCATCTTCTGCACCTGCGTCAGCGCGGCCTGGGCCCGCTCGCGTTCGTTGATCTCCTTCATCAGCCGGTCGTTGGCGCTGGCCAGCTCCCGGGTGCGCTGCAGGATCCGGCTTTCAAGCTCGCCGTTCAGGCGCTGCAGTTCCTGCCGGGTCTGTCCCAGTTCGTCCAGGTGCTCGCGAGCCGCGTACTGCCGACGCCGGGCCCGCACCGCCGATTCGGCGGCGCTGGCCAGCGTCTCGGCGTTGAGCGGCCGCTCCAGCAGCACCAGGTTGCCCAGGTTGTGCAGCTTGCGAAAATCATTGTCGGGCCGGCGGCCTTCGCGCTTGGTGGCCAGCACCACGAACGGGAAGTCGGACCAGGGTGGCTGCACGCTAAGCCACTCGACCAGGCGGTCGTCGGCCATGAGGTCGGGCAGGGCTTCCTCGGTCACCACCACCGCGGCGGCGCCTTCGACCAGGGCGGCCAGCAAGGCGGCATGCTCGGTGCACACCAGCGCCGTGATGCCCTGCTGCGCCAGCACGCCTTGCACCACCGCCGCGTCGCGGCCGCGGGGGGCGTGGACCAGGACCCGCAATTCCATCACGCCGCCTTCGAGCCGGGGTCACCCAGCAACGGGAACGTCCCGTGGTAGGCAGTCACGCCGGCCAGCACGCCCTGGAAGTCGGTCAGCTCCTGGCCGACCTCGATCCCGCCCGACCCCAGGCGGAACTCGCGGATGGTCTGCTCATGGTTGTTGGTGCGGCTCTTGACCATGGAGACCGCCTTGAGCAGCTTGCCCCGCGCCTCGAAGAAACGGAACAGCAAGATGGCGTCGGACAGGTAGCTCATGTCCACGTCGGCATGGATGTCGCCGAGCAGGCCGTGCTGGCCCAGGATCAGGATGGTGACGACACCACGGCGGTTCAGGTACGACAGCAGCTCGTGCATCTGCAGCAGCAGGTACTTGCTGCCCGGCATCGCCTGCAGGTAGGCATTCAGGCTGTCGATCACGACGACCTGGGCGCCGCCGTCCTCGACCGCGTGCCGCACCATGTGCGCGAATTCGCCAGCCGAGACCTCGGCCGGGTCGAGCGCGACGATATGCAGCTGGCCGCTGTCCAGGAAAGGCTGAACGTCCAGGCCGAGCGAACGCGCGCGCACCACGAGCGTGGCCAGGCCTTCGTCGAACAGGTAGTACGCGGCCTTTTCGCCGCGGCGCAGCGCCGCCACCGTCGCTGCGACCGCCGTGGTGGTCTTGCCGACGCCGGACGGGCCGGTGAACAGAACGTTGCTGCCGCAGGCCAGCCCACCGCCCATCAATTGGTCGAGCGCGGCCACGCCGGTGCTCTCGATCTTCAAGGCGGCATCGACGTTGTGTTCCGCGGCCACCAGCCGCGGAAACACGGACAGGCCGCCCGTGTCCAGGGTGAAGTCGTGTTCGCCGCCACGAAAGCGGATGCCGCGCATCTTCATCACCCGCAGTCGCCGCCGCTCCGGACCGTACTGGTCGACGGCCTGCTCCAGCGCCACCACGCCATGGGCGATGCTGTGCAGCTGCTGGTCGGTGTGGCTGCTGGAACGGTCGTCCAGCAGCAGCACGGTGCAGCCGTTGTCGGAAAAGAACTTCTTGAGCGCCAGCACCTGCCGGCGGTAGCGCAGCGGGTCCTGCGCCAGCAGCCGCATCTCGGACAAGCTGTCGAACACGACACGTTGCGGCTGCAGCCGCTCGACCGCGGCGATGACGCCGCGCACGGTTTCCCCCAGTTCGATCTGCGAGGGGTGCAGGATGGATTGCTCCAGGTCCGGGCTGAGGCCGTCCGCGCTGATCAGTTCGAACAGTTCGATGCCGTCCAGGTTCCAGCCGTGGGAAGCGGCGACGGTCCGCAGCTCCGCGGCCGTTTCCGACAAGGTCACATACAGGCCGCGCTCCTTGTTGCGCACGCCTTCCCGCAGGAAATGGAGCCCGAGCGTCGTCTTTCCGGCGCCGGGGTCTCCTTCCACCAAATACACATGATTGGACGGAAGGCCGCCGCCGAGGACGTCGTCGAGTCCTGCGATGCCGGTCGAGGAACGTGCCTGGACCGGGAGGTTGGGGGTGGTGGGGGTGCGTCTCATCCAGTGGGAACAGCCGCGAAACTTGCGCTGAGCTGCAATCGTAACGGCTGATGTCAGCCCGCCATGTAGGCTGTTGCCGACAGGCTTGTACGCGCCCGCCTGCAGAGGCGCTCACGGTTGCGGCTCGAGCGCCTGGAGCGTGCGCCACATCACCTTGCCGCTGCCGCTCTTTGGCAGCGCAGCGACGAACTCGACGATGCGCGGCACCTTGTAGACTGCCATGTTCTGCCGGCACCAGGCCACGATGTCCTGCTCGCTAACCTGGCCCTGGTGGCCGGGCCGCAGCACCACCACCGCCTTGACCGTCTCGCCCCGGTAGCTGTCGCGGACCGAGATCACGCAGGCTTCCTGGATGGCCGGATGGCGGAACATCAGGGCCTCGACTTCGGCCGGCCAGACCTTGAAGCCGGAGGCATTGATCATCCGCTTGAGCCGGTCGGTCAGGAAGAAGTAGCCGTCCTCGTCGACCCGGCCGATGTCGCCGGTGCGAAAGAAGCGCTTGCCGTCGCGCAGGAAGAAGGCGGCCGCCGTCGCCTCGGGCCGCTTCCAGTAGCCGTCGAAGACCATCGGGCCGCTGACCACGATCTCGCCTTGCTCGCCCGGCGCCAGCTCCTGCAGCGTCTCCGGATCGACCACCCGGGCGTCGCAGCTCATGAAGGGGATGCCCAGGCATTGCTGCTTGGGCGCGTCCGGCGGGTTGCTGTGCGAAGGCGCGGCGGTTTCGGTCAGGCCGTAGCCTTCGACATAGCGCAGGCCATACTGCTCGAGCAGCCGTTGCGCCACGGCCTGCGGCATGGCGGCGCCGCCGCCGCCGATGTGGGCCAGGCTGGTCAGGTCGAAGCTGGCGAAGTCGGGACTGCCCAGCAGGTCGATCACCATCGTCGGAATGTTGGTCCAGGTGGTGACCTTCCAGCTGGAAATCAGCCAGCCAGCCACCTCGCGGTTCCAGCGCGGCATCAGCACCAGGGTGGAGCCGCTGTAGATGTTGGAGTGCATCACGCTGACCATGCCGGTGATGTGGAACATCGGCACCACCACCAGCGTCACGTTCTCCGCGGTGGCGTTGCCCCAGGTGGCGCCGGCCATCGCGTTGTGCAGGATGCTGCGGTGCGGGTGCATGCAGCCCTTGGGCAGGCCGGTGGTGCCGCTGGTGTAGGGCAGCACGGCCAGGTCGGCCGGCCCCACGTCCAGCGGCGGCAGGGGCAGCACGTGGTCCAGTGCCGCCTCCCAGTCCAGCGCCTGACCGCAGGCAAGCTGCGGCAGCGGATGGCGCGTGAGCAGCCAGTCGCGCCAGCCGGCCGGCAGCGGCCCGGCGTCGGCAGCCTCGGGGTCGAAGGCATCGGTGAACTGGGTCACGACCAGGTGGGCCAGCCGCTGCTCCTGCGGCAGCTGCGCGTCGGCGGCGACCAGCTCCGGCGCCAGGTCGCCGGTGGTGATCGCCACCTTGGCGTCGGGATCGGTGATGTAGTGCTTGAGCTCCTCGGCCCGGTTCATCGGGTTGACCGGCACCACCACCGCATTGGCGCGCAGGATGGCGAAGTGCGCGATCACCAGCTGCGGGCAGTTCTGCATCACCAGCAGCACGCGGTCACCCTTGCGCACGCCCATCCCGTGCAGGCGGGCCGCCAGCTGCTCCGCCTGCCGTTGCAGGCCGGCATAACTCAGCACGCGGCCGAAGAACACCAGCGCCGGCTTGTCGGGATAGCGGCGGGCGCTGGTGGCAAGGTTGTCCCAGAGCGACGTGGCGGGCACGGTGAGCGCCCGGGGCAGGCGCTTGGGCCAGAACTTGTGGTGCGGACGGTCCATGGACAACTTGTCTCCTCAGGCGCGCAGGGTAACCAGCCGGCGGCCGGGCGCCAGCGGGGAAGCACCGAGCCAGTCACATGGGCGCCCGCCACTATCATGCCTCGCAACCAAAGGAGCTTCCAGCATGAAAGCATTTCACGCCGCCATTGCGGCCCTGTTCGCGGCCGCGAGCTTCGGGGTGGCCGCGGCCTATCCCGACAAGCCGATCCGCCTGGTCATCGGCTTTCCGGCCGGCGGCCCGCTGGACCAGCACGCCCGGTTGCTGACCGAGCGGCTGCAGGCCGTGCTGGGCCAGCCGGTCATCATCGACTACAAGGCCGGCGCCGGCGGCACCGTGGGCGCCCAGGACGTGATGAGGGCGGCGCCGGACGGCTACACGCTGATGCTGGCCAACACGGGCGTGATGGTGATCAACCCGGGCCTGTACACCAAGCTGCCGTACCAGACCCTGCGCGACTTCACCCCGATCGCGCGCACCGCCATGCAGCCGCTGGCGCTGCTGGTCAACCCCAAGCTTCCGGTCGGCTCGCTCAAGGAGTTCATGGACTACGCGCGCACGCGGCCGGGCCAGGTGAACTACGGCTCCGCCGGCAATGGCGGCATCAGTCACCTGGTGCCGGAGATGTTCAAGAGCGCCACCGGGCTGTTCATGGTGCACATCCCCTACCGCGGCAGCGCGCCGGCCTTCACCGACCTGATGGGTGGCCAGGTGCAGTTCATGGCCGAATCGATCCCGCAGGCGGCGGCGTACCACAAGCAAGGCAAGGTCAAGGCGCTGGCGGTCACCAGCCGCGAGCGCAATCCGGCACTGCCCGAGATCCCGACGGTGATGGAAAGCGGCATCAAGGACTTCGAGGTGGTGGGCTTCTACGGCTTCCTGGCGCCGGCCAACCTGCCCAGGGGCGTGACGGCGAAACTGAGCGACGCCTTCCGCCAGGTGCTGGCGCAGCCGGAGATCCGCAACCGCATGATCAGCCAGGGCGCCGATCCCGCGTTCCTGGGCAGCGACGACTTCGCGAAGTTCCTGGCCGCGGAGATGCCGCGCTGGGCCGAAGCGGTGAGGAAGTCGGGCGCGCGGCTGGACTGACGGCGCGCCGCGCCTTCAGCCCTGGGCGGAATCGCGCCGGCTGAACATGCGCAAGTCCAGTGGCCAGTCGTTGCCCAGCCAGTAGGCATGCTCGGTGTGGTCCCTGAGGTCGTCGCCGCTGAGGCCATGCACGAACACGTCCAGACCCTGCCGGTTGGCGTCGAGCCAGGGCACGAGCGCATCGAACTGGTCGGCGGCGAAGGCCAGCTGGCAGCTCCAGCGCGGATGAGGGCCGACGTTGCGCTCGTGCACCCGGCCGACCGACAGCCGGAACCTGCGCCCGGCCTCCTCGCACAGCGCGCGCGCCTGCGTGACGGTGCCTTCGTCGAAATAGACGTGCGCGTGGTAGGCGGCATGGACGTTGACGGGGCGGCGGGGCATGCGCCGATTGTGCCCTCCGCCGGCGTCGCGCGTGCCGCTAGCCACCCTTGGCCGCCATGGGTCCGGGGTGGCAGGCACAGGCTTCGCCTTGCGCCGCCGCCACCAGGTCGTCCAGGATGCCGCAAGGGTGGCTGTCGTGGTCGGCGTCGCAGCGCAGCCGCAGCTGCGACAGCTGCCGCTCCAGCGCCCGCAGGCTCTTGAGCCGGGCGCGCACGCGTTGCAGCTGCTCCGTCACCACCGCCTCGGCCGTCGCGCCCGCGCCGGGCTGGCCGTCCACCACGTCGAGCAGGCTGCGGATGTCGGCCAGCGGCATGTCGAGCGCACGGCAATGCCGAACGAAAGCCAGCTGCTGCAGGTGCTGCTGCGCGTAGTGGCGATAGCCGTTGGCCTGGCGCGCCGGCGCCGGCAGCAGCCCGGCCTTTTCGTAGTAGCGGATGGTTTCCACCTCGACCCCGGTGGCGCGGCTCAGGTCGCTGATCTTCATGCCGCCATGGTAGCCGCTTGACCCTGGAGCCGCTCCAGGGTTTCAAATAGCCTGGAACGAACCGGAAGAACCGCTACATGCACGACCAATCCCACGCCGACCACGGCCACCACGGCCACTCCCACGGCATCGAATCGCTGGCCGGCGCGCCGCCGGGCTACCGCCGGGTGCTGTGGATCGCGCTGGTCGTCAACGCCACCATGTTCCTGCTGGAGATCGGGGCCGGCGTGGCTTCCGGTTCGGTGTCGCTGTTGGCCGACGCGATCGACTTCCTGGGCGACGCCGCCAACTACGCCCTGTCGCTGGCGGTGCTGGCCATGGGCGCGGTAATGCGGGCTCGCGCCGCCATGGTCAAGGCAGTGTGCATGCTGCTGTTCGGGGCCCTGGTGTTGGGGCGGGCCGGGTGGGCTGCATTGGCGGGCGACACGCCGCAGCCCGTGACCATGGGGGTGGTCGGCCTGCTGGCGCTGGCGGCCAACGTGGGCGTGGGTGCCCTGCTCTATGGGTTCCGCGAAGGCGACGCCAACATGCGCAGCGTATGGCTGTGCACGCGCAACGATGCGATCGGCAACCTGGCGGTGTTGCTGGCCGCGGCGGGGGTGCTGGGCACCGGCACCCGCTGGCCGGACCTGGCGGTGGCCGCGGTGATGGGGGGACTGGCGCTCGCAGCCGGGCTCAGCGTGACACGCCAGGCCCGGCAGGAACTGGCGCGCGAGGCGCGCGCCAGTTCCCGGTGATTGATGTGGGTTTGGGCAACGAGAGCAGGGCGGCGCATCGCGCCGCCCTGCCCTGTCTCTGTGCGGGGGGACCGGCTTCGCCGGCCCCCCGCACCCTGATCAGGCCACCGAAAAATCGCTGGCGCGATTTTTCAGCGATCTCGCGTCAACGGCCGAAGATCTTGGCGAAGACGTAGCCGGCGGCGAAGGCGACGCCGAGCGCGGCCAGCGGATTGGCGCGGACCTGGTCGCGGGCCATGTTGCCGTACTCGTCGGTCATGTCCATCACGCGCTCGCTGCTCACGCCGATCTTCTGCTCGAGCGTGTCGACGGCTTCGTGCAGGCTCTGGGCCACCTTGCGCACACGGTTCACGTCGCCATTCAGGCCAGTGCTGCTGCTGCCCTGGCTCTGCTCGCCACTGGTCGGGAAGGGGTTCTGTGACGTTTCGGTGTTCATGGGGGTCCTCTCACGGGGCTCGTTACGATGATTCCGGCACGATGCCGGCGGAAGGGACTACTGTAGGAAGCCCAGCCTTGGCAGGCTGTCGGAAAATGCTTGGCAACCGCTGTAGGACATATCCTGCCTCAAGCAGGGCCGTGCCCCAGCCACTACGATCACAACCCATGAAGACCCCGATGTCCCCCAGCCGCCGCGGCCTGCTTGCCGCGCTTGCCGCCGTGCCGTTCGCTGGTCTGGCGCAAGGCCCGTCCAGGGTCCGGATCGAAGTCTGGAAGGATCCCGACTGCGGCTGCTGCCAGGACTGGGTGGACCACCTGCAAGCCAACGGCTTCGCGGTCAAGGTCAACAGCGGCGGCAACGAAGCGATGCGCGCCAAGCTCGGCATTCCGCCGCAACTGGGATCTTGCCACACCGGCCTGGTCGGCGGCTATGCCGTCGAAGGCCACGTGCCGGCGGCCGACATCCGCCGACTGTTGAAGGAACGGCCGGCCGCCGTCGGCCTGACGGTGCCGGGCATGCCGGTCGGCGCCCCCGGCATGGACGGCGCCGCCTATGGCAACCGGCGCGATCCCCACGACGTGCTGCTGGTGCCCAGGTCTGGCGCGCCGCGCGTGTACGCGAGCTACAACAAGGGCTGACAACCGGCGCGGACATAATCCCGCGCATGAGCAGTTCCTCCATCACGCAAGTGGCCGGCATCGAAGTGGGCCACTACACCGACACCCGCCGCCCCACCGGTTGCACCGTGGTGCTGGCACTAGGCAGCGCGGTTGCCGGTGTCGACGTGCGCGGCGCGGCGCCCGGCACCCGCGAGACCGACCTGCTGGCGCCCGACAACATCGTCGAGCGCGTGCACGGCATCGTGCTGGCCGGCGGCAGTGCCTGGGGGCTGGATGCCGCCTCCGGCGTGATGCGCTGGCTGGACGAACGAGGCGTCGGGATGGAAGTCGGCCCGGCGCGGGTGCCGATCGTGCCGGCCGCCGTGCTGTTCGACCTGCCGCTGGGCGACCAGTCCATTCGCCCGGACGCCGCCGCCGGTTATGCGGCCTGCCTGGCCGCCTCGCGCGAGGCGCCGGCCGAGGGCAACGTCGGCGCCGGCGCCGGTGCGGCCGTGGGCAAGATCTTCGGCATCCGCCGCGCGATGAAGGGCGGCATCGGCAGCGCCTCGGTCACCGTCGACGGCGTGACGGTGGGGGCGATCGTCGCCTGCAACGCATTGGGCGACGTGGTCGACCCGGAGACCGGCCACGTGATCGCCGGCGCCCGCAGCGACGACGGCCACAGCCTGCTGGACACGCGGCGCGCGCTGCTGCGCGGCGAGCAGCCCAAGCCGATGCTGGCGGGCAGCAACACCACCATCGGCGTGATCGCCACCGACGCCGTCATCACCAAGCTGCAAGCCTGCCGGCTGGCCACCATGGGCCACGACGGTCTGGCCCGGGCGATCAACCCGCTGCACACGCTGTCGGACGGCGACGCCCTGTTCGCGCTCGGCACCGGCGCCAGCGGCAAGACGCTGGGCATGATGACCCTGGGCACCATGGCGGCCGAAGTCTGCGCCCTGGCCGTGGTGCGCGCGATCCGCGCGGCCCGCAGCATCACGGTGGGCGAGCTGCACCTGCCCTCGGCCTCGGACCTCGGATGAGGCCGGTGCGGGCGCTGCGTTCCACGCTGGTGTCGCTGCGCGACCTGCTGATCTCCGCCGGCCCGGTTGCGCTGCTGGCCGTCGGCCTGCTGGTGCTGGCCTACCTGTGGCTCGACCCGAACCCGCCCAGGCGCGTCACGCTGGCCACCGGGCCGGCGCAAAGCGCCTACGACGAATTCGGCCAGCGCTATCGCAAGGCGCTCGCCGCGCACGGCATCGAGGTGCTGCTGCTGGCCAGCGAAGGCTCGTCGGCCAACCTGCAACTGCTGCGCGAAGGCAAGGCCGACCTGGGCTTCGTGCAGGGCGGCAGCAGCGACCGCGCCGTCATCGAGGAAGGCGGCCTGCTGTCGCTCGGCAGCCTGTTCGTGGAACCGGTGTGGCTGTTCTACCGCGAGGATGCCGCCAAGGCGATGCCCGGCGGCGCCGTCACCGCGTTGGCGCAGCTGCAGGAGCTGCGGCTGAACGTCGGCACCACCGGCAGCGGCGTGCCGCACCTGATGAACCAGCTGTTCGAGGCGAACAAGGTGGACCCGGCGCAGCTGAAGCTGTCGCGGCTGGAGCAGACCCCGGCCACGGTGGCGTTCCTGGCCGGCGAGCTCGATGCGATCGTGTTCGCCTCGGCGCCGCAGTCGCTGATGGTGCAGATGCTGCTGATGACGCCGGGCGTGCGGCTGATGGACTTCAGTCAGAGCGAGGCCTACTCGCGCCGGCTGCCGTTCCTCACGCCGGTGCTGTTGCCGCGCGGCGTGGTCGACCTGGCCGGGGACCAGCCGCCGCGCGACGTGCGGCTGGTCGCCACCACCACTGCGCTGCTGACCCGCCAGCAGACGCATCCGGCGCTGCTGCAGCTGTTCGCGCAAGCCGCGCGCGAGCTGCATGGGCCGGCCGGCTGGTTCAACCGGGCCGGCAGCTTCCCGGCCATCGATCACAGCGAGTACCCGGTCTCGCCCGAAGCCGAGCGCGCGATCCGCGGCGGCAAGCCGTTTTTGCAGCGCTGGCTGGCGTTCTGGCTGGCCAATCTGGTTGAGCGCATGTGGCTGGTGCTGGGCCTCATCCTGGCGGTGCTGCTGCCGCTGTCGCGCGTCGTGCCGCCGCTGTACCAGTTTCGCATCCGCTCACGCGTGTTCCGCTGGTACGCGCAGCTGCGCGACATCGAAAACCGGCTGCACGAGCAAGCGGCGCAGGGTGCGGAGCTGGCGCGCGAGCTGGACACGCTGGACGAGAAGGTCGGCCGCATCTCGGTGCCGCTGGCCTACGCCGACGAGCTCTACGCGCTGCGCAACAACATCGCGGTGGTCCGGCGCAAGGCGGTCGGGGCGGTCGAGCCCGCCTGAATGCAAAACGCCGGCAGCGAGCCGGCGTCTGGTTGCTGGGCGTGACGCTCAGTTCGACGCGGTGACGGTGCGCTCGCCGGTCATGCGGCCCTTGAGCTCGCGCAGTTGCGCCGACAGCTGCGCGGCTTCGCTGGCGCCCAGGCGCGCGTTGGCGATGTGGCGTTGCGTCTCGATCGGCAGCTTGGCGGTGTTCTTGCCGTTCCAGGTGTTGCGGCCCTTGGTCGACAGGTTGTAGTAGATCGAGACGCCTTCGCGCAGCTTGACCGCATGTTGCTCGGGGTTGAGCTTCAGGCCGGCGATGCGCTTGGCGCTCCACTTGGCCGCGTCTTTCAGGTGCAGCGCGGCGGCGTGCACGGCCTCGACCGGATCGGCCGGGTTCACCAGGCCCACGGCCTTGGCGGTTGCCGGCTCGAACTGCGCGATGCCCAGGTTGGGCGTGCCGTCCTTGCTGGCGCCCATGCGCGGGATCCAGGTGGTCTCGGCATTGATGATGCCGTAGACGTCGCGATAGCTCAGGCCCACTTCCTCCAGCCCGGCGCGCTGCGCCGCCGACTGCGCCAGCAGGATGCGCGACTGCGCATCGGGCGTCTTGAGCAGGTTGCCGGCGTAGCGCACCGGCAACCAGTTCATCTTCTTGCGCAGCTGGTCGTAGTAGCCATCGACCTTGAAGTTGAACGGAGCAACCTTGGCCACCGGCGCGGGTTCCACCGCGTAGGCGACTTCGCCGGCCTGCGACCGCTGCGCCAGCGTGTCGGAAGTGGTGGGCATGACGGCGATGGAACCGGTCAGGCCGATGCCCAACAAACCGGCCAGCATCAGGACGTTGTGCGCCGAGGTCACTTTGGCTGCGATGGGTTGCTGCTTCATTCGTAGGTTCCTTGCTGGTCGATGTGTGCGAACAAGTCCTACAGAGCGGCGCACGTCGTTGAAAGTTCAGCCCGTTACAGCGTCCCGTCCTACATGGCTGTCGGACGACCGGTCGTCATCCGGTGCAAAGCCAGTGTTCATGCGGCTTTGCGGAAAATCGCGGGGCTGAGCCAGTGCTGAAAAGAGTTTGCAGCAGCGGCCGAGCCGGCCGGCGGCCCGGCACCTTGGGTCCGTGAATATTCACGTATACGATCAGGCAGAGCCAGCCTCGTGGCGCGCCAGGCTCTTCGTTTCGAACGCGTTCTCCCGACCGTTGCTCGCAGGCCTCAGCCACGTTGCGGCGCCGGATGTATACGCGTATAACCCAGCGCGTGCCCGCCTCCTTCCTGACCCAGACTTCTTCATCGGCAGTGATCCAGCTGCTGCGCCAATCCCTGGACCGCGGGCGCTGGTCGCCCGGCGCGCCGCTGCGGCAGGAGGAGATCGCGGCCGAGCTCGGCGTCAGCCGGGTCCCGGTGCGCGAGGCCTTGTTCCAGCTGCAGGCCGAGGGCCTGGTGCAGGTGGTTCCCAACAAGGGCGTCTACGTGCGCCGCCTCAGCGCCGCCAACCTCAGCGAGCTGTTCAGGCTGCGACGGCTGCTGGAAGGCGACGTGCTGGGCGACGCGGTGCCGCTGCACACGGCGGCCAGCCTGAACCGGTTGGAGACGGTGCAGGCGGCGATCGACAAGGCCCGCACGGTGGCCGACTGGCTGGCCGGCGACCGCGAGTTCCACGAGGCGCTGTATGCGCCGGCCGACCGCCCCGAGACGATGGCCACCATCCGCCGGCTGCGCTTCATCGTCGACCGCTTCTACTTCGCGCGGCTCAAGCCCGGCACGCGGGCGCAAGGCTGGCACGAGGAACACCATGCGCTGATCCGCGCGGTGCGGCGGCGCGACGCCAAGGCGGCGGCCAGGCTGCTGGCCGCGCACCTGGAAGAGACCGAGCGCAGCGCGCTTGCCGCGCTGGCGGTGGCCTGAGCCACCACGCATGGCCCGCCAGCCGTGCCTGCACTACCACGTGTACGTGGTGGAACTGGGCGACGCCGTCTGGAACAACGCGCGCTTTCGCCGCTGCAACCCGCACTACCGCCTCGGGATGCCGTTCGTCTACGTCGGCATGACAGGGCTCGATCCGGACCTGCGCTTCGACAAGCACAAGGCCGGCATTCAGGCCAGCAGCTTCGTGCGCGACCACGGCATCAAGCTGCGGCCCGACCTGTACGAGGTCTACAACCCGATGCCTTACCAGGCCGCGTGCGAGATGGAAGTGGAACTGGGGATCGCGCTGCGCGAGCGCGGGTATGGAGTCTGGCAGGCCTAGGAGCGTCATTTCCGCGCGGCGGAAATCCAGGGCGCCGCCGGTGCCCGCCTGCGCGGCGGCGACGAATCATTCCGGGTGATGCAGGCTGTTGCGCCAGGCCTCGTGCGCCACTGCGTCGAGCGCGCCGTCGACAACCGCGCGCAACGACACCAGCCGCAGGCTGCCGTCGGCCAGCATCTGCTGCAGGCGGCGCCGGGTCATCGAGCGGCTGGCGCCGCTGGCGTGGCTGAACATGAACAGCAGGCCATGCGGGCTGGCCCAGGACAGCTGCCAGCGCGTTGGCTCGCCGCCCTCGCCCAGCAGCTCCACCCAGGCGCCGGGCTCCAGCTCCATCGGCGGCAGCGTGTCGGGCTCCCACGGCGCCGAGCCGAACGGCAGCACCTGTTCCGGCAGGAAGCCGGAATCGTGCGCCTCGCCCGGCGCCAGCCAGGTGGGCGCGCGCGCCGGCACCGGCGCCAGCGCCGGCAACGCCGCCCCGATGCCCGAGGCCAGGCCGATCGCCACGCCGCGCAGCTGGCGCAACACGGCCTGCCAGCGCTGCGTGTCGGCCGGAGGATGGTCGATGCTGGCCAGGCCGGCTTCGATTGCCTCTTCGAGCAGCCCCTGCTGGCCGGCCACCCGGGTCGCCAGGGCCGGCTGCACGCTCCACAACAGCACCGGCACCACGGCGGCATGGCCACCGGGGTCTTCGGCGCCGCTCTCGTTGGTCAGGCGCGCCTGGGCCATCACCTGCGCCCAGGGGCCGCAGACGAAGGCCAACGCCTCGTCCGGCGCCGCCTGCGCGTCGGTCCGCTCACGCACCTGGGCCGCGATGCGGTCGGCCAGCAGGTTGCGCT
>NZ_JAQGLS010000196.1 GCF_028292805.1 Ramlibacter sp.
GGCCGACGCGGCGGCGGAACAGCGGACCTTGACCGAGGCGGGCGAGTATTCGAGTGCCAGCGTGCTGTCGGCCTCCACCGCGACTGCCACTCCGTCCCCGGTGGTCACCAACTACGCCGCGCTGGCCCTGAGCTTCGAAGTCAACGAAGGCCAGGCCGCGGCGCACGTCGACTTTTCCGCGCACGGCGGCGGCTACGGCATCACGCTGGACGGCGGCAAGGCTGCGCTCAGCCTGGCCACAGCCGCCGGCCAGCGGACGGTGCAACTGGAACTGGTGGGCGGCCGCGACGCCAAAGCCGGCGGCGAAGGCCTGCTGGACGCGCGCAGCAACTACATCGTCGGCAGCGATGCCTCGCGGTGGCGCACGGACATCGCCAACTATGGCGCAGTGCTCTATCGCGGCGTCTACGATGGCGTGGACGTGCGCTACTACGGCACGCAGCGCCAGCTGGAATACGACTTCATCGTGGCGGCGGGCGCCGATGCCGGCAGCATCGTCCTGCGCTTTGCCGGCACCGAAAGCGCGCAGATCGCGGCCAACGGCGATCTGCTGCTGGGCGTGGCAGGCACCGACAGCGAAGTGCGCTTCAAGGCGCCGGTGAGCTACCAGCGCGGCGAGAGCGGGCTCCAGGCCGTGGCCAGCAGCTACCGGATCAACGCCGACGGCACCATCGGCTTCGTGCTGGGCGCCTACGACCACTCGCGCGAGCTGGTGATCGACCCGGTGCTGGACTATGCGACCTACCTGGGGGGCGGCCAGCTCGAAAGCGCCACCGGGATCGCCATCGACGCTGCCAGCAATGTCTACGTGACGGGCCAGACGACCAGCTCGGACACGTCGATGACGTCCATCCTGGCAGGGGGTGGCGGCGGCGGCGACATCTACGTGGCGAAGTTCAGCGCCGACCTGTCCACGCTGCTGTTTTCCACCCGCATCGGTGGCACCGGCGACGACCAGGGCCAGGCCATCGCGGTCGATGCCGCCGGCAACGTCGCCATCACCGGCTGGACCGGTTCGGCCAACTTCCCCACGCTGGCCGCGAACGACACCACCCTGGAGGGCTCCCAGGATGCGGTGGTGCTCAAGCTGGACTCCGCCGGCGCGCTGGTCTTCAGCACCTACTTTGGCAACAGCGGCGACACGGCGACGACGCGGACCAGCGGTAACACCGATTCAGGCAACGCGGTCGGCTTCGACGCCGCCGGCGACGTCTACGTCGCCGGCCAGGTCTATACCGACACCAGTTTGCTGTCGTTCCTTGCCCAGCAGGTGTTCGGTGCTTCGGACAACTCCAACGCCTTCATCAACAAGTACAGCGGCACCGGCACGGCGATCTACCAGGAGCTGTTCGGGGGCAGCGGCAAGGACCTGGCCACCGGACTGGCCATGGGCAGCTCCGGCGACCTGTTCGTGGTGGGCAACATCGAATCCGCCATCTCCATGACTGGCGGCCACGACACCAGCCTGGGTGGCGCCGTCGACGGCTTCCTGGCGCGGATCGATGCCGGCAGCGGCGCGGTCCTGTACTCCACCTACGTGGGCAGCGATACCGAGGACGACACGGCCACCGCGGTAGCCACCGACGGCAGTGGCAAGGCAGTGATCGTCGGCGTGACGCGGGCCATGTCCTCGGCCCCGTTCTTGACCACCACCGGCGCGCTGCCGACCGCCACCACGCTCAACAACCAGGATGTCGGCTTCCTGCGGATCTACGACACCACCCAGCCGGCCACCAGCGCGTTGCACTATTCCACCCTGCTGGCGGGCAACGGCACCGACCGGCCGACGGGGGTCGCGTACGTGCAGGACCGGGTGGTGGCGGTGGGCCAGGCGGGTTCGACCAGCGAGTTCCCGATCACCGGCGATGCGGCGCAGTCGACCAACCCGGGCGCCGCCATGTTCGTGGTGATGATCAACCCGGCGGCGGGCGGCGCGACCGGCCTCGAGTACGGCACTTACTATGCGGCGGGGATCACCTGCGGCGGCGTGGCTGCACGCGGCGGCGACGCGGTCGTGGCCGGGAGCACGTCCATCAGCGGCTATGCGACGAGCGGCGCGCACAAGACCTCGCCCGGCAACGCCGATGCCCTGGTCGTGCGGTTTTCCCTGCTCAGCGTCACCAACACCGCGCCCGTGCTGACCGGCGTGATCCAGCCGGGCGCGATCCTGGAAGACGGCGGCCGCGGCTGGCTGCTGGTGTCGGAGCTGGGCACCGCCACCGACGCCGACGGCGATCCGCTCGGCGTCGCCGTGACGGCGATCGACAGCAGCAACGGCAGCTGGGAATACTCGCTGGACGGCACGACCTGGATCAGCATGGGCAGCCCGTCGGCGACGGCGGCACTGCTGCTGCCGGCCAACACGCTGGCGCGCATCGGCTTCACCCCCAATGGCAACTTCAACGGGACGATCGCCGGCGCCGTCAGCTTCAAGGCGTGGGACCAGACCACGGGGACCGCGGGCGGCACCGCCAACCCTGGCGCCACCGGCGCCAACGCATTCAGCGCGGCCACGGGGCAACTGAACGTGCGGGTGACGGCGGTCAACGATCCGCCGGTCGTCACGGTGCCGGGAGCGCAGGTCACCGTCGAAGACACCTCGCTGGTGTTCAACCCCGGCAACGGCAACCTGGTCAGCGTCGCCGACCTCGATGCCGGCGTGAATCCGGTGCAGGTGACGGTGAGGGCCACCAATGGCACGGTCACGCTGGACACCGTGGTGGGCGCCATGGGCACCGAGATCCGCGTCAACACCACGACGGCCGAGGTGCAGGAGGTCGATTCGGCCAGCCGCCAGTCCGTGACCATGGATGGGGACGGCAACTTCGTCGTGGTCTGGCAAAGCAGCGACGGCAACGGCTGGGGGGTCTTCGCCCAGCGCTACAACGCCGCCGGCGTGGCGCAGGGCGGCCAGTTCCGGGTCAACACCACCATCGCCTCCGACCAGCAACGGCCGGTGGTGGCGATGGACGACGCCGGCAACTTCGTGGTCGCCTGGGAAAGCGACAACCAGGACGGCGCCGGCTGGGGCGTCTACGCGCAGCGCTTCAATGCGGCCGGCGTGGCCCAGTCCAGCGAGTTCCGGGTCAACGTGACGACCAACGGCACGGAGCGGCGCCCCTCCATCGCGGTGGACGCGGTGGGCAACTTCGTCATCGCCTGGCACAGCGGTAATCCGAGCGGCCAAGCTACCACTTTCGACATCTACGCCCGCCGCTTCACCGCCACCGGCGCCGCCCAAGGCAACGAGTTCCAGGTCAACACGACGCAGGCCCAGGGACAGACGCGACCCGCCTTGGCGATCAGCGCCGGTGGCGGCTTCGTCATCGCCTGGCAGAGCACGGCGCAGGACGGCAGCGGCGACGCCGTCGTCGCGCGTCGCTACGCGGCGTCCGGGGCGGCCCAGGGGGCCGAGTTCGTGGTGAACACCAGCACCACCAATGACCAGTGGAATCCGTCGACGGCGATGGACGCCTCCGGGGCCTTCATGGTGGTCTGGGAAAGCAAAGGGCAGGACGGCGACGATGCCGGCGTCTACGCCCAGCGCTATGACGCTGGCGGCCTCGCTCGCGGCGCCGAGTTCCGCGTCAACACGACCACGGCCCACAACCAGCGCAACCCGACCGCGGCGATGGACGCAAGCGGCAACTTCATCGTCAGCTGGGAGAGCGAAGGCCAGGACGGCGGCGGCAACTGGGGCGTCTACCTGCGCAGCTACCGCCCGGACGGCACGGCCGAAACCGGCGAGATGCGCGTCAACACCACCACCGCGGGCGACCAGCAGGGCGCCTCGGTGGCGATGGGCGACGAAGGTCGCTGCGTGGTGGCCTGGCACGGCAACGGCGTGGGCGACGGCAGCGGCGTGTTCGCGCAGGTTTATGCGCGCAACGCCGGCCTGGTCTTCAGCAGCGGCGACGGCTCCAATGACGCCACGGTGGTGTTCACGGGGACGGTTGCCGAGGTCAATGCAGCCCTGGCCGGCATGCGCTTCACCCCCAATGCGAACTACGACGGGCCCGCCTCGATCGAGGTCAGCGTCAACGACCTGGGCAACACCGGCGGCGGGGCGCTCGTCGACACCGAGACCATCGCCATCACCGTCACCCCCGTGAACGACGCACCGGTGCTCACTTCGGTGCAGCTGGCCGTGACGGAAGGCGGCACCACGGTGCTGGCGCAGTCCGACCTCAGCATCGTCGACCCGGACAGCGCCAGCTTCACCTACACCGTCGCGGCATTGACCGGGGGCAGCCTGCAGGTCAACGACGGCGCGAGCTGGAACGCGGCGGCAGCCTTCACCAGCGCCCAGCTGCTGGCGGGCCAGGTGCGCTTCGTCGACGACGACAACGAAGTGGGGCCGTCGTTCAGCGTCAGGGTCAACGACGGCAGCTTGAACAGCAACGTGCGGGCCGCCGTGGTGAGCTACACGCCGGTCAACGACGCGCCGACGCTCACCGGCGCCCAGCTGGCGGTCAGCGAGGGCGGCACCGTGGTGCTGGCGCCGGTCAACTTCAGCATCAGCGATCCGGACAGCGCTGCGTTCGCCTACACCGTCTCGGCGGTCACGGGCGGCAGCTTCCAGGTGGACGGCGGCAGCAGCTGGAACGCAGCGACCAGCTTCACCTCCGCGCAGCTTGCGGCCGGCGCCGTGCGTTTCGTCCACGACGGCGGCGAGGCAGCGCCTTCCTTCAGCGTCGTGGCGAGCGACGGATCGGCCAGCAGCAGCGCGGTGACCGGTGCAGTGAGGTTCACGGCAGTGAACGATGCGCCCGTGCTCTCCGCAGTGCAGCTGGCCGTCACCGAAGGCGGCACCGTGGTGCTGGCGCCGGCCGACTTCAACATCACCGACGTGGACAGCGCCGCCTTCATCTTCGCCGTCTCGCTGGTCAGCGGCGGCGGCTTCGAGGTCGACGGCGGCAACGGCTGGACCACGGCTGCGAGCTTCACCAGCGCGCAGCTTCTGGCCGGGAAGGTGCGCTTCGTCGACGACGGCAACGAGGTCGCGCCGTCCTTCAGCGTGACTGCCAGTGACGGCGGCGCGAACAGCGCCACCGTGGCGGCGACGGTGAGCTACACCGCGGCCAACGACGCGCCCACCCTCACCGGTGCGCAGTTGACGGTCACGGAAGGCGGAACCGTGGTGCTGGCGCTTGCCGATTTCGGTGTCACCGACCCGGACAACGCCAGCTTCGCCTTCACCATCTCCGCGGTGACGGGTGGCAGCTTGGAGCTGGACGACGGCACCAGCTGGAGCCCGGCCACGAGCTTCACTTCCGCGCAGCTGGCGGCCGGCGACGTGCGCTTCGTCGACGACGGCGACGAGGCGGCGCCGTCCTTCAGCGTGACGGCCAGCGACGGCAGCGCCAACAGCAACACGCTCGCCGCGACGGTGAACTACACGCCGGCCAACGACGCGCCGGTGCTGACCGGCGCCCAGCTCACGGTGGCCGAAGGCGGCACCGTGATGCTGGCGCCGGGCAACTTCAGCATCACCGACGTGGACAGCGCCAGCTTCACCTTCACCGTCTCTGCGGTGGCTGGCGGCAGCTTCGCGGTGGATAACGGCATGGGCTGGAGCGGCGCCACCAGCTTCACCACTGCGCAGCTGCTGGCCGGCAAGGTGCGCTTCGTCGACGACGGCGACGAGGTGGCGCCGACCTTCAGCGTAACGGCCAGCGATGGCGGCGCGGGCAGCGCCACGGTGGCCGCCGTGGTGTCCTACACGCCGGTCAACGACGCGCCGACCCTCACCGGGGCCCGGCTGACCGTCACCGAAGGCGGCACCGCGGTGCTGGCGCCGGCCGACTTCAGTATCACCGACGTCGACAGCGCGAGCTTCACTTTGACGGTGTCCCTGGTCAGCGGCGGCAGCTTCGAGGTGGACGACGGCACCAGCTGGAACGTGGCCACGAGCTTCACCAGCGCGCAGCTGCTCGCGGCCCAGGTGCGCTTCGTCGACGACGGCGACGAGGTGGGGCCGAGCTTCGAGGCGACGGCCAGCGATGGCAGCCGCAACAGCGCCGCCGTGACGGCGACGGTGAACTACACCGCCACCAACGATGCGCCCGTGCTCACCGGCGCGCGATTGACGGTGATGGAGGGCGGCAGCGTGGTGCTGGCGCCGGCCGACTTTGCCATCACCGATCCGGACAACGCCGCCTTCACCTTCGCCGTCTCCGCGATCTTCGGCGGCCGCTTCGAGGTGGACGACGGCGCCAGCTGGAACGTGGTCACGAGCTTCACGACCGCGCAGCTTGCAGCTGGTGAGCTGCGTTTCGTCGACGACGGCGATGAAGTCGCGCCGTCCTTCAGCGTGACTGCCAGCGACGGCGGCGCCAGCAGCGGCATCGTGACCGCGACGGTGAACTACAGCGCCGTCAACGACGCGCCGACGCTCACGGGTGTCCAGCTGACGGTGGCCGAGGGCGGCACCGTGATCCTGGCGCCGGGCGACTTCGCCATCAGCGACCCGGACAGCACTGCCTTCACCTTCACCGTCTCCGCGATCATCGGTGGCCGATTCGAGGTCGACGACGGCACGGGCTGGAGCACGGCCACGGGCTTCACCACCGCGCAGCTGGCAGCGGGCGACGCGCGCTTCGTCCACGACGGCGACGAAGCGGCGCCGACCTTGCGCGTGACGGCCAGCGACGGCGGCGCCAACAGCGGCATCGTGACCGCGACGGTGAACTACAGCGCCGTCAACGACGCGCCGGCGTTGAGCCGCGTCCAATTGGCCGTGGCCGAGGGCGGCACCGTGATCCTGGCGCCGGGCGACTTCGCCATCACCGACCCGGACAGCACTGCCTTCACCTTCACCCTCTCCGCGATCCTCGGCGGCAGTTTCGAGGTCGACGACGGCACCAGCTGGAACGCGGCCACGAGCTTCACGTCGGCCCAGCTCGCGGCGGGCCAGGTGCGCTTTGTCGACGACGGCGACGAAGTCGCGCCCGCATTCAGCGTCACGGCCGGCGATGGAAGCGCCAACAGCGGCATCGTGGCCGCGACGGTGAACTACACCCCCGCCAACGACGCCCCGACCTTGACCGGCGTCAAGCTGACGGTGACGGAAGGCGGCAGCGCGGTGCTGGCGCCGGCCGACTTCGCCATCACCGACCCGGACAGCACTGCCTTCACCTTCACCGTCTCCGCGATCCTCGGCGGCAGCTTCGAGGTCGATGACGGCACCAGCTGGAACGTGGCCACCAGCTTCACGGCCGCGCAGCTGGCAGCGGGCGAGGTGCGCTTCGTGCACGACGGCAACGAAGCGGCGCCGTCCTTCAGCGTGACCGCCGGCGACGGCGCCGCCAACAGCGGCACGGTGCCGGCGATGGTGGACTATGCGCTGGTCAACGACGCGCCGGCGTTGAGCCGCGTCCAATTGGCCGTGGCCGAAGGCGGCACCGTGATCCTGGCGCCGGCCGACTTCGCCATCACCGACCCGGACAGTACTGCCTTCACCTTCGCCGTGTCGGCGATCCTCGGCGGCAGTTTCGAGGTCGATGACGGCACCAGCTGGAACGTGGCCACGAGTTTCACGCCCGCCCAGCTCGCCGCGGGCCAAGTGCGCTTTGTCGACGACGACGACGAAGTCGCCCCTTCATTCAGCGTGACGGCCAGCGACGGCGTCGCCGACAGCAGCATCGTGGCCGCGACGGTGAACTACACCCCCGCCAACGACGCCCCGGCCTTGACCGGCGTCAAGCTGACGGTGACGGAAGGCGGCAGCGTGGTGCTGGCGCCGGCCGACTTCGCCATCACCGACCCGGACAGCACTGCCTTCACCTTCACCGTCTCCGCGATCCTCGGCGGCAGCTTCGAGGTCGATGACGGCACCAGCTGGAACGTGGCCACGAGCTTCACGACCGCCCAGCTGGCGGCCGGCGAGGTGCGCTTCGTCGATGACGGCGACGAGGTTGCGCCTTCCTTCAGCGTGACGGCGAGCGACGGCAGTGCGGGCAGCGGCCCCGTGGCCGCGACGGTGAACTACACGGCCGCCAACGACGCGCCGACCCTGACCGGCGTGCAGCTGACGGTGTCCGAGGGCGGCACCGTGATCCTGGCGCCGGCCGACTTGGCCATCACCGACCCGGACAGCGCCAGCTTCACCTTCACCGTATCCGCTGTCATCGGTGGCAGCTTGGAGGTCGACGACGGCACGGGCTGGACCATGGCCAACGGCTTCACGTTCGCCCAGCTGGCGGCAGGCGAAGTGCGTTTCGTTGACGACGGCGGCGAAGTCGCGCCGACCTTCAGCGTGACTGCCAGCGACGGCAGCGCCAACGGCAACACCGTCGCCGCCACCGTGAACTACACCGCCGTCAATGACGCGCCTGTCCTCACGGCAGCGCAATTGACGGTTGCGGAAGGGGGCGCCGTGGTGCTTGCGCCCGGCGATTTCAGCATCACCGATCCGGACAGCACAGCTTTCACCTTCACTGTTTCGGCGGTGACCGGTGGCAGCTTCCAGGTCGACGACGGCACGGGCTGGTCGCCCGCCACGAGCTTCACGACCGCGCAGCTGGCGACTGGCGCGGTGCGCTTCGTCGACGACGGCAACGAAGCCGCGCCGTCCTTCAGCGTGACGGTCAGCGACGGCAGCGCCACCAGCAGCGCCGTGGCGGCGACGGTGAGCTACACCGCCGCCAACGATGCGCCAGTCCTCACCGGCGTGCAATTGACGGTGACCGAGGGCGGCACGGTGGTGCTGGCGCCGGCCGACTTCAGCATCACCGATCCAGACAGCAGCAGCTTCACCTTGACCGTCTCCGCGCTGGCTGGCGGCAGCTTCCAGGTCGACGGCGGCGCCGGCTGGACCACGGCCACGAGCTTCACCTCCGCCCAGCTGGCGGCCGGCGCGGTGCGCTTCGTCGACGACGGCAACGAGGTGCCGCCGTCCTTCAGAGTGACGGCCCATGACGGCGGCGCCGGCAGCAGCGCCGTGGCGGCGGCCGTGAACTACACCGCGGTGAACGACGCGCCGGTGCTCACCAGCGCGCAGCTGACCGTTGCCGAAGGCGGCATCGTGGTGCTGGCGCCGGCCGACTTCGCCCTGGTCGACCCGGACAGCGCCTCCTTGACCTACACCGTCTCGGCAGTCGCCGGCGGCAGCTTCCAGGTGAACGACGGCACCGGCTGGAACGCCGCCACCAGCTTCACTTCCGCCCAGCTGACGGCCGGCGAAGTGCGCTTCGTCGACGACGGCGACGAAGTGGCGCCGTCGTTCCGCGTGGCGGCCAGCGACGGCACGGCCGCCAGCCGTACCGTCGCCGGCACCGTCGATTCCACGCGGGTCAACGATGCGCCGGTCGGCGCCGGCGACGTGCTCGACGCCACGGAGGACATGCGGGTGCGCTACACGGCGGCGGCGCTGCTGGCCAATGACCTGGACGTGGATGGCGACGTCCTGCGGATCGCCAGCGTCACCAGTGGCCCCGGCGGGACGGCGCTGCTGAACGCCGACGGCAGCGTCACCTTCACGCCCGAGGCGAACTTCAACGGCACCGCCAGCTTCAGCTACACGCTGACCGACGGCGCCGCCAGCACCGGCGCGCTGGCCGTGACGGTGAACGTCGCCGCCGTCAACGACGCACCGGTGGCCAACGCCGACACGCTCGCGGCCACCGAAGACACTCACGTCAACTTCGCGGCTGCGGAACTGCTGGCGAACGACCTCGACGTCGACAGCCGCACGCTGGTCATCGTCTCGGTCACCAGCGGCCCCGGCGGCACCGCGGTGCTGAATGCGGACGGCAGCCTCACCTTCACGCCCCATGCCGACTTCAACGGCATGGCCACCTTCAGCTACATGCTGGGCGAAGGGCGGCTCGCCAGCCGGCCGGCGACGGTCAACGTGGCCGTGGCGCCGGTCAACGACGCCCCCGTGATCCACAGCGGAGACGGCGCCGACGCGACCACCGTCACCGTGTCCGCCACGGCCACCACCGTCAGCACGATCGCGGCGCGCGATGTCGACGGCTCCTTCGTCTACACCATCGCCGGCGGCGCCGACGCCGGCCGCTTCGTGATCGACCCGGCCACCGGGGTGCTGTCCTTCGTCTCGGCCCCCGACCACGCGAACCCGGCCGATACCGACGGCGACAACGTCTACGACGTGGTGGTGGAGGTCAGCGACGGATCGCTGGCCGATCGCCAGGCCGTCGCCATCAACGTGCTCGGCGGCGGCGGGGGAACGCCGGAGATTCCGCCGCCTTCCGGCCCGCCAGTCAACCCGCCGGCGCCGCCCGGCGGCCCCGAACCCGGCCCCCGTCCGCCGCCGCCAGCCGCGCCGGCACCGGCACCCGTTGCGCCGCCAGTCCCGGGACGCGCCGCGGGCACGGGCGACTTCCTGGTGACGGAGTCCGGCCCCGCGCTGGCGCCGCCGCCGGCCTCGGCGTTCACCGTCTCCACCGGTGCGCTGGCCTTGGCGGCCGAAGGCGCGCGCGCTTTCCAGACGGTGGTGTTCAACCCGCGTGGGCTGAACCTCATCGCCACGCAGGCTCCCGCCGACCTGATCGTGTCCTCACTCGGCGTGCAGGGCGGCAGCGAGACGAGGCGGCTGGAGGAGCTGCAGCGGTCGCTGCGTTCGGCCGCTTTCGCCGGCGAGCTGGACCGGCTGCGCGAGGTTGTGCGCGAAGACCTGGCACTCGATCAGGCGGTGAGCATCTCGGTGGCCAGCGTGTCGCTGGGCTTGTCGGTGGTCTACGTGCTATGGCTGATCCGCGGCGGCGTGCTTTTGGGCAGCTACCTGTCGGCGCTGCCGGCCTGGCGCATTCTCGATCCGCTGCCGGTGCTGGCGCGGGTGGAGGAGGAAGCCGACGAGGAGGAAGAGGCCCTGGACGACGAGAGCAAGCAGGATCGCAACAGCTTGCGGGGATTCGGATGAAGTTGATCAGCACCCGCACGTACATCTCGCTCGGGCTGGTGTCGTTGGTCAGCACGGCGCTGCTGGCGGCGTCGTTCCTGGGCCTGGTGCCGGACCGCGCTGGCGCCGTGCGCGAGGGCCGCGTGGCGCTGGCCGAGTCGCTGGCGGCGGCCAGCACCGCCATCCTGAGCAGCGCCGACCCGCGGCCGCTGGAGGACGTGCTGCGTTTCGTGCACAAGCGCAACGAAGACCTGCGCTCGGTCGGCCTGCGCTCGCGGGAGGGCAGGCTGGTGTTCGCCATCGGCGACCACGCGCGGCAATGGGCGCAGATCGACAGCGCACTGGCCCGCGACGCCCAGATCCAGGTCAACCTGCAGGCGGGCGGGCAGCCATGGGGCCGGCTGGAGCTGCGCTTCGACCCGGCGGTGCCGCCGGGCCTGGCCGGCTTGCTGCGCACGCCGCTGGTGTTGTTGCTCGCCTTCTGTTCGATGCTGTGTTTCCTGGGCTTCCAGGTCTACCTGGCGCGTGTGCTGCGGCACCTCGATCCGTCCAAGGCGATCCCGGGCCGGGTGCGCTCGGCGCTGGACTCGCTGACCGGAGGCCTGATCGTCATCGACCAGAAGCAGGCCGTGGTGCTGGCCAACGAAGCCTTCGTCAAGCTGCTGGGACGCGCCAACGAGCAGCTGATGGGCGTGCAGGTGGCCACCATTCCATGGCTCGACGACGCGGGCGATCCCTTGGCCGCATCGGCCTACCCGTGGACCACGGCGCTCAAGCAGGCCACGGTGCAGCGCGACCTGCACCTGAAGCTGCGCGACCAGGCCGGCCGCCAGCGCAGCTTCGTCGTCAACTGCTCGCCGGTGCTGGCCGCCGCCGGCAAGGTGTCGGGGGTGCTGATCAGCCTGGAAGACATCACGCTGCTGGAGGAAAGCCGGGTGGAACTGCGCAGCGCGCGCGACGAGGCCCAGGCCGCCAACCGCGCCAAAAGCGAATTCCTGGCCAACATGAGCCACGAGATCCGCACCCCCATGAACGCCATCCTGGGCTTCACCGAGCTGCTGCGGCGCGGCTTCGGCAAGAGCGAGCGCGAATCGTCCCACTACCTGGACACCATCCACCACAGCGGCAAGCACCTGCTTGGGCTGATCAACGACATCCTCGACCTGTCCAAGGTGGAGGCCGGGCAGCTGAGCGTCGAGGCCATCGCCTGCGCCCCGCACACCCTTATCCAGGGCGCGCTGGCCGAACTGGGCCTGAAGTCGCAGGAAAAAGGCATTGCGCTGTCGCTGCGGCTGCTGACGCCGGTGCCCGAGCAGGTGCACTCGGACCCGGCGCGGATCCGCCAGGTGCTGCTGAACCTGCTGAGCAACGCGGTGAAGTTCACCGAGCAGGGCGGCGTCGAGGTGGTGCTGGCCTGCAACGGCGACAGCTACGCGGTGGAAGTGAGCGACAGCGGCATCGGCATCGCGCCCGAGCAGATGGAGGCCATGTTCGACCCGTTCACGCAGGCCGACCCAAGCATCACCCGCCGGTTCGGCGGCACCGGGCTGGGCCTGGCGATCAGCCGGCGGCTGGCCCGCGCGCTGGGCGGCGACCTCACCGCCAGCAGCCAGCCGGGGGTCGGCACCACGATGATCTTCACCTTCGCCACCGGCGCGCTGGCCGGCGTGCGCATGCTGGAGGCGCAAGACCTGGTCGAGCCGGCGCCGGCAGCGGCGGTGCAGGGCCGCAGGCGCTGGGCGATTCCGTCCGCCCGCGTGCTGGTGGTGGACGACGGCGCCGAGAACCGCGAGTTGCTGTCGCTGGTGCTGGCGGAGCAGGGCCTGTGGGTGGAAGAGGCCGAGAACGGCCAGGTCGCCATCGACAAGATGGCCGCCGGCAGCTACGACCTGGTGCTGATGGACATGCAGATGCCGGTGCTCGATGGCTACGCGGCCACCCGCGAGCTGCGCCGCCGCGGCGTGACGGTGCCGGTGGTGGCGCTGACGGCCAATGCGATGAAGGGCTACGAGGCGCTGGTGCTGGAGGCGGGCTGCACGGCCTACCTGACCAAGCCGGTGGACATCGACGTGCTGCTGGAGAACGTCGCCCGTCTGCTGGGCGGGGCGCCGGCGCAGGAGCTGTCGCCGGCCGCGATGGTGTCGATCTTCACCGACGCGCCGGTGTCGGCGCCGGTGCCGATCGACGTGCCGCTCGATGCATCGGGCGGGCCGGTCCGCTCGCGTTTCGCCGACCACCCCCGGCTGGCGCCGATCGTGCGAAAGTTCGCCGCGCGGCTGGACGAACAGCTGGAACACATGACGCGGGCGCTGGCCGCGCCAGACTGGGAAGAAGTCGAGCGGCTGGCGCACTGGCTGGCCGGGGCTGCCGGCACGGTTGGCTACGACGCCTTCACCGAGCCGGCGCGCGAGCTGGAAGCGGCGGCCAAGTGCGGCGATGCCTGCGGCGCCGAAGGCTGGATGCAGCGGATTGCCGACATGGCGGCGCGGCTGGAAGCTCCAGACGCTGCTACAACTTGATACACAAGGCACAATAGCGGCATGGCCACCCGGAACCCCAATTCCAATCCCTCCGCGACGGGTGCGTACGAACTCGACACGGAACCCGGGTCGACCCAGCCCACCGTGTTCGCCCCCGGCGAGGACAAGCTGTCCGAGCACGAGCTGCGGGCGCTGTCGCCGCAGGAAATGATCTGGCGGCACCGCTCGGTGACCGGGCTGTCGGAGGCGTTGATCATGATGGTCGACGACGAGCTGCTGAACATCGAGATGACGCAGGCCTTCCTGGGTGAGGCGGGCTACAAGCATTTCATCGAGACGCAGGATCCCGAGCAGGCCATCCCGATGATGCGCAAGTCGCTGCCGGGCGTGCTGCTGCTGGACCTGAGCATGCCCAAGGTGAGCGGCCTGGACATCCTGGCGATGATGCGCGACGACGCCGCGCTGCGCCACGTGCCGGTGATCGTGCTGACCAGCAGCATCGACCCGCAGATCAAGCTCAAGGCCTTGTCGCTGGGCGCCATGGATTTCCTGTCCAAGCCGGTGGACCCGAGCGAGCTGGGGCTGCGCATCCGCAACACCCTGGCCGCCAACGCGTACCGCGATTTCCTCGGCCACCACGACGCGCTGACCGGGCTGGCCAACAAGCTGCGTTACCGCAAGGCGGCGGCCGAAGTGCTGATGCAGGCGGCGGCCAACGGCGTCGAAGGCGCCTTCCTGCACATCGGGGTGGACTCGCTGGGGCGCATCAATGACGCGCTCGGCCGCACGGTGGGCGACCAGCTGCTGCAGCGGATCGCCAAGCGCCTGGCCAGCTGCGTGCAGACCGAGGCCCACGGCGAGCTCAGCTCCGACCAGCACAACCCCACGCTGTACCGCTTCGACGGCGACGAGTTCGCCGTGATCGTGCCGTACATGGAGGGAATCCACAGCGCCGCCGCCTTCATCAACCGGCTGCTGGAGGAAGCGACCGTCAGCTTCCACCGCTCCGGCGCGCCGGAAGTGTTCGTCACCTGCAGCGTCGGCGTCTCGGTCTTTCCGGCCGACGGCAAGGACGTCGACGTGCTGATGCGCAACGCCGGCCTGGCTTTGCGCCACGCCAAGCAGGCCGGCCCGCACCGCTATGAATTCTTCTCGCCGCGGTTCAACGAGCAGGCGCTCAGCCGCCTCGACCTGGGCGCAGAACTGCGGCATGCCATCGGCCGCGACGAGATCGAGCTGGTGTACCAGCCGCGCATCGAGCTGGCCACCGGCAGGCTGGTGGCGGCGCAGGCCATCCTGCGCTGGAAGCACGGCTCGGGCCGGGTGATCGAGGGCGACGCGCTGATGGACCTGGCGGGCACCACCGAGATGGACATGATCCTGACCGAATGGGTGTTCGAGCAGGTCCACAAGCACAGCCGCAACTGGAAGGCCGCCGGGCTGCAGCCGGTGCCGGTCGGCGTCAAGGCGTCGCTGGCCCACATCCGGGCGCGCGACCTGGCCCACCTTGTCGAAGGGGCCATCAGCAGCGGGATCGACCCGCGCTTCCTGTCGCTGGAGATGCAGCAGTTCGCGGCGCCCGAAAGCCTGGCCCCGCGCGACGCGGCGGCGCTGGCGGCGTTGCGCAGGAAGGGCGTGCGGCTGTCGCTGGACCGCTTCGGCTCCTCCGGCTCGGTGGCGCAGCTGCGCCGGCTGGCGGTGGACGAGATCATGATCGACGCCTCCTTTTCGCGCGACCTGGATAAGGATGCCAGCGTGCAGGCGATGCTGCTCGGGATGGGCGACCTGGCCCGGCGCCTGCGCCTGACCTGCGTGGCCTGCGGCGTCGACAATGCGCAGCAGGGCGCCTTCCTCAAGAAGAACGGCTGGGACCAGGCGCAGGGCCTGGCCTTCGGCGAACCCCTGTCCGGCATCCACTTCGCCGCGCGCTGGCTGGCGCGCAACGGCAAGCCGGCGCGCGCCGCCGGCTGAGCCCGCAAGCCCGGGGAATCCCGCGGTCGTCCGGGGCCCGGCAGGCGTAGACTGCCCCGGCAGCCCCTGTTTGGGGCGGTCCAGGAGGCCCCGCTTGCAGCCCACGAACATCGCCGATCCGGCGTACTTCCACAAGGTCGTGGATTGCCAGTGGGCCTGTCCGGCCCACACACCCGTGCCGGAATACATCCGCCTGATCGCGCAAGGCCGCTACAGCGACGCCTACATGGTCAACTGGGTCTCGAACGTGTTCCCCGGCATCCTGGGGCGCACCTGCGACCGGCCTTGCGAGCCGGCCTGCCGCCGCGGCCGGGTCGAGCAAGCCAACACCGGCCAGCCCGAACCCGTCGCCATCTGCCGCTTGAAGCGCGTGGCCGCCGACATGAAGGACGACGTGCGCACGCGCATGCCGACCCGCGTGCCCTCCAACGGCTTGCGCGTGGCCTGCGTCGGCGCCGGCCCGGCCTCGCTGACGGTTGCGCGCGACCTCGCGCCGCTGGGCTTTGAGGTGACGGTGTTCGACGCCGAGGCGCGCGCCGGCGGTTTCATCCGCACCCAGATCCCGCGCTTTCGCCTGCCCGAGTCGGTGATCGACGAAGAGACCGGCTACATCCTGGACCTGGGCGTGGAGTTCGTCGCCGGCCGGCGCATCGCTTCGATGAAGGCGCTGATGGCGCAAGGCTGGGACGCCATCTTCGTCGGCTGCGGCGCGCCGCGCGGGCGCGACCTCGATTTGCCCGGACGCAGCGAAGTCGGCGGCCAGGTCCACATCGGCATCGACTGGCTGGCCTCGGTCTCGTTCGGCCACGTCACCACCATCGGCAAGCGCGTGATCGTGCTGGGCGGCGGCAATACCGCCATGGACTGCTGCCGCTCCGCGCGCCGGCTCGGCGGCGCCGACGTCAAGGTGATCGTGCGCAGCGGCTTCGCGGAGATGAAGGCCTCGCCCTGGGAGAAGGAAGATGCCATGCACGAAGGCATCCCCATCATCGACTTCCACGTGCCCAGGGCCTTCGTCCACGAGGGCGGGCGGCTGGTGGGCATGAGCTTCGACGTGGTTCGCGCCGAGTACGACGACCAGGGCCGGCGCAGCCTGGTGCCCACCGGCGAGCCCGAGGCCTTCTTCGCGTGCGACGAGGTGCTGGTGGCGGTGGGCCAGGAGAACTCCTTTCCCTGGATCGAGCGCGATAGCGGCATCGCCTTGGACAAGTGGGGCTTGCCGCAGCTGGACCGGCTGACCTTCCAGTCCAGCGTGGCCAACGTGTTCTTCGGCGGGGATTCTGCCTTCGGGCCGAAGAACATCATCACCGCGGTGGCGCACGGCCACGAGGCCGCGATCTCGATCGCGCAGCTGCTGGCTGGCGAGGAGCCGCGCCAGCGGCCGGCCCCCACCACCAACCTGATGTCGCAGAAGATGGGCATCCACGAGTGGAGCTACGACAACGACACCTCGCTGGACGTGCGCTACAAGGTGCCATGGGCCAAGGCGGAAATGGCGCTGGCCAGCATCCGGGTGGAGGTGGAGCTGGGCTTCGACGCCGCCACCGCCTTCAAGGAGGCCCAGCGCTGCCTGAACTGCGACGTGCAGACGGTGTTCAACCAGTCCACCTGCATCGAGTGCGACGCCTGCGTCGATATCTGCCCGATGGACTGCATCAGCTTCACGGCGGACGGCGACGAGCCCGACCTGCGCACCCGCCTGAAGGCGCCGGCGCTGAACCTGGCGCAGGATCTGTACCTGTCGGGCGAGCTCAAGACCGGCCGCGTGATGGTCAAGGACGAAGACGTCTGCCTGCACTGCGGCCTGTGCGCCGAGCGCTGCCCCACCGGCGCCTGGGACATGCAGAAGTATTTGTTCAACAGCGCGATGGCGGAATCGGCGAAGCGACCGCGGGCGCGCGCGCTGGAGGTCGCAGCATGAACCGGATCGAGGCCGTCAACGACTTCGTCGTCAAGTTCGCCAACGTCAACGGCTCGGGCTCGGCCTCGGCCAACGAGCTGTTCGCCAAGGCCATCCTGCGCATGGGCGTGCCGGTCAGCCCGCGCAACATCTTCCCGAGCAACATCCAGGGCCTGCCCACCTGGTACGAGGTGCGGGTCTGCGAACAGGGCTACCTCGGGCGCCGCGGCGGCGTCGACCTGATGGTGGCGATGAACCCCCAGACCTGGGACGCCGACGTGGCCGAGATCGCGCCCGGTGGCTACCTGTTCTACGACAACACCCGGCCGTTGCCGCCGGCGAAGTTCCGCCCGGACGTGAACGTGATCGGCATGCCGCTCACCGACATCTGCAACGCGGTTTATGCCGAGCCGCGCCAGCGCCAGCTGTTCAAGAACATCGTCTACGTCGGCGCCTTGTCGGTGCTGCTGGAGATCGACCGGGCGGTGATCGAAGCCATGTTCGCCGAGCAGTACCGCGGCAAGGAAAGGCTGCTGGCCTCCAACGTGCAGGCGCTGCAGCTGGGGCGCGAGTTCGCGCTGGAACACCTGCAGTGGCCGCTGGGCATCCGGGTGCGGCCGGCCGACCGGGTGGGCGAGCAGATCTTCGTGGACGGCAACAGCGCCGCGGCGCTGGGCTGCGTCTACGGCGGCGCCACCGTGGCGGCCTGGTACCCGATCACGCCCTCGTCGTCGGTGGCGGAGGCATTCCAGAAGTACTGCGGCAAGTACCGCGTCGATCCGGACACGGGGCAGAACCGCTACGCCATCGTGCAGGCCGAGGACGAGATCGCCGCCATTGGCATGGTGGTGGGCGCCGGCTGGAATGGCGCCCGCGCCTTCACCGCCACCTCGGGGCCGGGCGTGTCGCTGATGACGGAGTTCATCGGCCTGGCCTACTTCGCCGAGATCCCGGTGACCATCATCAACGTGCAGCGCGGCGGCCCCTCCACCGGCATGCCCACCCGCACCCAGCAGGCCGACATCCTGTCGTGCGCCTATGCCTCGCACGGCGACACCAAGCACGTGCTGCTGTTCCCGGAGGACCCCTACGAATGCTTCGAGCAGGCGGCCCAGGCGCTGGAGCTGGCCGACCAGCTGCAGACGCCGGTGTTCCTGATGACGGACCTGGACATCGGCATGAACCAGCGCCTGTGTCGCCCGTTCGCCTGGGAAGATGACGTGGAGTACGACCGCGGCAAGGTGATGAGCGCCGAGGAACTGGAAGCCGGCAAGGAGTTCGGCCGCTACAAGGACGTGGACGGCGACGGCATTCCCTGGCGCACGCTGCCCGGCACCCACCCCACGCGCGGCAGCTACTTCACGCGCGGCACCACGCGCGACCCGTATGCGCGCTACTCCGAGCGCGGGCCCGACTACATCTACAACATGGAGCGGCAGCTGCGGAAATTCCAGACCGCGGCGCTGATGGTGCCGCCGCCGGTGGTGCGGCGCGCCGACGGCCCCACGCGGCTGGGCGTCATCTACTTCGGCTCCACCAGTCCCGCCATGCAGGAGGCGCTGCACGTGCTGGCCGCGCGGGGCGTGCTGGTCGACGCCTTGCGGCTGCGAGCCTTTCCGTTCCCGGCCAGCGTGCCGGACTTCATCGCCCGGCATGAGCGGGTGTTCGTGGTGGAGCAGAACCGCGATGCCCAGATGCGCAGCCTGCTGGTCAACGAGCTCGAGGTCGACCCGGCGCGGCTGGTCAAGGTGCTGCACTACGACGGCACGCCGGTCACGGCGCGCTTCATCGCCCAGGCCATCACCGCCCACCTGCAGCCGCAACCGGAGAACGTGGCATGACCTGGATTGCCAAACCGCCGCTGCACCATCCGACCCTGCTTCGCAACAAGGTGGGCTACACCCGGCGCGACTACGAAGGCAAGATCTCCACGCTGTGCGCCGGCTGCGGCCACGACTCGATCTCGGCCGCCATCATCCAGGCCTGCTGGGAACTGGACATCGAGCCGCACCGGGTGGCCAAGCTGTCGGGCATCGGCTGCAGCTCCAAGACGCCCGACTACTTCCTGGGCGCCTCGCACGGCTTCAACACCGTGCATGGCCGCATGCCGTCGGTGCTGACCGGCGCCAACCTGGCCAACCGCGACTTGCTGTACCTGGGCGTGTCGGGCGACGGCGACTCCGCCTCCATCGGCCTGGGCCAGTTCGCCCATGCCATGCGGCGCGGAGTGCGGATGGCCTACATCGTCGAGAACAACGGCGTCTACGGGCTCACCAAGGGCCAGTTCTCCGCCACCGCCGACGCCGGCTCCAAGAGCAAGAAGGGCGCGACCAACAACGACAGCCCGGTCGACCTGGTGGCGATGGCGCTGCAGCTGGGCGCCACCTACGTCGGGCGCGGCTTTTCCGGCAACAAGGAGCAGCTGGTGCCGCTGATCAAGGGCGCGATGGCACACGGCGGCGCAGCCTTCATCGACGTGCTCAGCCCCTGCGTGGCCTTCAACAACCACCCGGGCAGCACCAAAAGCTACGACTACGTGCGCGAGCACAACGAGGCGGTCAGCCGGATCGACTTCATCTCGCCGCGCGAGGAGATCACCGCGACGGTCGCGCCCGGGGAAGTGGTGGACGTGCGCCAGCACGACGGCTCGCTGCTGCGCCTGCGCAGCCTGCACCCCGACCACGACGCCACCGACCGCCACGCCGCCATGGCCTTCATGCAGGAGCACCAGGCCCGCGGCGAGGTGGTGACCGGCCTGCTGTACGTCGACCCGCTGGCGACCGACCTGCACTGGGCGCTGAACACCACCGGGCGGGCGCTGAACGCGCTGCGCGAACCCGACCTGTGCCCGGGCGCCGCGGCGCTGGCCAAGATCAATGCATCCCTGCGCTGACGTTCCTTCGCCCGCGGCGGCGGGCTGTCCTCATGAAAGGGTCTGCCATGCCCGAACGCACCGTATTCCAGTCGGTCCCCAGGAAGCACGTCCTGAGCCTGGGCCCGCGCGCCAATGTCTGGGAGGCCGCCTGCGCCATGACGCGCGAGAACTGCGGCAGCATCCTGGTGATGGAGCCGCCCGACAAGCTGCTGGGGATCGTCACCGAGCGCGACCTGATGACGCGGGTGCTGGCCCGGGCGCTGGACCCGAAGGCGACGGCGCTGGCCGGGGTGATGACGGCCCACCCGGTCTGCGTCGCCCCGGAATACAAGGTGTCGGACGCCGTGCTGATCATGATCGAGCGGGGTTTTCGCCACCTGCCGATCGTCGATGCCCAGGGCAAGATCCTGGGCGTGTTCTCGGTGCGCGACGCGCTGCCGCGCGAGATCGGCACGGCCCTGAGCCAGGCGGAGTTCAACGAGCAGGTGAACGAGGTACTGGGGTGATGTTTGTCATCCCGCCTTGAGCCGGGATCCAGGCGTGCGGTCGACCGATCGCCGTCGCTCGATTGCGGCTCGGGCGCAATGACAGGGATCAGCTCCCGCGCTTGGCCCTTGCCCGCGCCAGCGCCGCCTCGATCACCGCCTTCTTGCGCGTCAGCTCGTCGCCTTCGGCGCCATGCGTGTGCGCCGGCAGGTCGGCCAGCTTGGCCTGCGCCTTCTGCTCCAGCCGATCGGCGTTTTCGACCGCATCGCGGGCGCGGCGGGCCGTGTGCGCCTCGTAGCGCTGCAGTGCCTGCTGCGCCTGCGGCCCCGACCACGCTTGCCAGCCGGTGCGCGGGCCCGTGATGTTCTCCAGCGCGATGCAGTCCACCGGGCAGACCGGCACGCACAGCTCGCAGCCGGTGCAGTAGCGCTCTATCACCGTGTGCATGCGCTTGTTGGCGCCCAGGATGGCGTCGGTGGGGCAGGCGTCCAGGCACAGCGTGCAGCCTATGCACCAGTCTTCGTCGATCACCGCCATCATGCGCGGGCCTTCGACGCCGTTGACCGGATTGAGCGGGAGCAGGGGCCGGCCCGTCAGCGCGGCGAGCCGGGCCACGCCCTCGGCGCCGCCCGGCGGACACTGGTTGACCAGCGCCTGGCCGTCGGCCAGGGCCTGGGCATAGCCCGCGCAATCGGGATAGCCGCAGCGCGTGCACTGCGTCTGGGGCAGGGCGGCGTGCAGCCGCGCCGCCGCGGGGCTCATCGCGCGGTGGCGCTCGC
>NZ_JAQGLS010000228.1 GCF_028292805.1 Ramlibacter sp.
TTCGCTCGCGGCCTGCGTCAAGGCTGCGCCCAGCC
Organism: Ramlibacter sp.; assembly: GCF_028292805.1. GTDB lineage: Bacteria > Pseudomonadota > Gammaproteobacteria > Burkholderiales > Burkholderiaceae_C > Ramlibacter. The sequence goes on from NZ_JAQGLS010000228.1 coordinate 36, forward strand.
GCGCGAGCGTTCGACCGCTTCCCGCCAGCGCGCCAGCTTGGATTCGCGCTGCGGCTGCGCCAGCCTCGGCTCGAACCGCCGGTCAACCTGCCACTGCGCCGCGATCTCGTCGGCGTCGCGCCAGAAGCCGGTCGCCAGCCCCGCGAGGTAGGCCGCGCCCAGGGCAGTGGTTTCCGTGACCTGGGGCCGCACCACCGGCACCCCGAGGAAATCCGCTTGCATCTGCATGAGCAGATTGTTGCGCGAAGCGCCGCCGTCCACGCGCAACTCGCGCAAGGGAATCCGCGCGTCGCGCGACATGGCGGCGAAGACGTCGGCCGATTGCAGGGCGATCGCCTCCAGCGCGGCGCGGGCGATGTGGCTGCGCGAGGTGCCGCGGGTCATGCCCACCAGCGTGCCGCGGGCGTAGCCATCCCAGTCGGGTGTGCCGAGGCCGGCAAAGGCCGGCACCAGGTACACATCCCCGGTGTCGTCGACCTGTGCCGCCAGCGATTCGACTTCCGGTGCCGACTGGATGATCTGCAGGCCGTCGCGCAGCCATTGCACCGTGGCACCGGCCATGAAGACGCTGCCCTCCAGGCAGTAGGCGGTACGGTGGGCGCCGGGCGGGCCCTGCCAGCCCACCGTCGTCAGCAAGCGGTTGCGGCTCGCCACCGGCGCGGCGCCGGTGTTCATCAGCATGAAGCAGCCGGTGCCGTAGGTGTTCTTGGCCATGCCTGGGGCAAAGCAGGCCTGGCCGAAGGTGGCGGCCTGCTGGTCGCCGGTGATGCCGGCGATTGGCAGGGCGCCGCCCAGCAGCGACGCTTCGCTGTCGGCGACCACGCCGCTGGACGGCACCACCCGCGGCAGCACGCCGCGCGGGATCCGCAACACCGCCAGCAGCTCGTCGTCCCAGTCCATGGTGCGCAGGTTGAACAGCATGGTGCGCGAGGCGTTGCCGGCGTCGGTGGCGTGCACCCGACCGCCGGTGAGGTTCCAGACCAGCCAGCTGTCGACGGTGCCGAAGGCCAGTTCGCCGCGCTCGGCCCGCTCGCGCGCGCCCGGCACGTTGTCCAGCAGCCACTCGAGCTTGGTGCCGGAGAAGTAGGCGTCGATCACCAGTCCGGTTTTCTTCTGGATGCGCGCCGCGTGGCCCTGGGCGCGCAGTTCGTCGCAGCGGGACGCGGTACGCCGGTCTTGCCAGACGATGGCATTGGCCACCGGCTGGCCCGATTCGCGGTCCCACAGCACGGTGGTTTCGCGCTGGTTGGTGATGGCGATGGCAGCGAAGTCGGCGGGCCTTGAGGTGCCCTCGCCGGCATTCTTCATCGCCTCGAGGGCGACCGCGTGCTGCGTTGCCCAGATCTCGCGCGGGTCGTGCTCGACCCAGCCGGGCTGCGGGAAGATCTGGCGCAATTCGCGCTGCGCCGCGGCCACGACGCTGCCGGCCCGGTCGAAGACGATGGCGCGTGAACTGGTCGTGCCCTGGTCCAGGGCGAGAACGTATTTCATGGGGCGGCAGGGTAACGCATGTGGCGGCTTGCAACTAGACTCGCCTTCGATGCGAACCCCGACCACCGCTTCCGTCTCGCGCCGGGCCCTGTTGCGGGGCGGCGCGGCCGCCTGCGCGGCGGCGCTGCTCGGCTGCGGCACGGCGGGCACCGCCGTCGGCGCGCAGCGGCTGCGACTGCTGGGCGAGGCCACCTTGCCGCATCGGATGCGGTTCAAGGGCACCACGGTCGGCGGTCTCTCGGCGCTGGACTTCGACCCCGTTTCCGGGCTCTGGGTGGCCTTGAGCGACGACCGCTCCAAGTTGCAGCCGGCGCGCTTCTACACCTTGCGGATCGCCATCGGCACCGACCGGCTGCACGTCGAGTTGCTCGACGTGGTGGCTCTGCGGCAGGCCAGCGGCCAGCCCTACCCGTCCCGGCGCGTCGGCGGCGACGTGGTGGACCCCGAAGGGCTGCGCCTGTTGCCCGACGGCCGCGGCCTGCTGTGGACCAGCGAAGGCGATGCGCGGCTGAAGCTGCAGCCGGCCCTGACCGAATCGCGGCTGGACGGCAGCCACGTGCGCTCGTTCGACGTGCCGGCCGTGCTGCAGTTTCCGCCGCAGCCTGGCACCGGACCGCGCCTGAACCACAGCTTCGAGGGCCTGGCCCTGACGCCGGACGGGCGCATCGCCTGGGTCGCCATGGAAGCGCCACTGCAACAGGACGGCCCGCAGCCCACGGTCGGCGCAGCGGGCGGTCCTTGCCGCTTCACGGCCTTCGACCTCGCCACGGGCCGCGCCGTGCGCCAGCGCGCCTATGTCCCCGACGCGATCCCGCGCCCACCGCTGGTGCCGGGCGGCAACGCGGAGAACGGCGTGCCCGAGATCCTGATGATCGATGCGCACCGCATGCTGGTGCTGGAGCGCTCCTACGCCATCGGCGTGGGCACTTCGCTGCGGCTGTACGAGGTGGACACCCGGGACGGCACCGACACCCTGGCCCTGGCGACACTGCAGCCGGGGGCCTTGCGCCCGCTGGCCAAGCGGCCGGTGGCCGACTTCGCTGGCCTGGGGCTCTCGCGCACCGACAACACCGAAGGTATGGCCTGGGGCCCGCCATCGGCAAGCGGCCGCCGCACCCTGGTGGTGGTGAGCGACGACAACTTCAACCCCTTGCAGGTCACGCAGTTCGCGGCCTTCGAGTACCTGGACCAGGACGCACCATGACAGACACCACATCGCGCATCGCCTTCATCGGCGGCGGCAACATGGCCAGCGCCATCATCGGCGGGCTGATCCGGCAAGGGCTGCCGCCGGCCCAGGTCGCCGTGGTGGAACCGTTCGAGCAGGCGCGGCAACGGCTGGCGACGAACTTCGGCGTGCAGGCGCAGCAGCAGGCGGGGCCGGCCCTGGCCAGCGCCTCGCTGGTGGTCTGGGCGGTCAAGCCGCAAACCTTCAAGGACGCGGCGGCGCAAGCGCGGCCGCACGTGCAGCAGGCGCTGCAGCTGAGCGTAGCGGCCGGCATCCGCTCCGACAGCATGGCGGCCTGGCTGGGCATCGAGCGCATCGTGCGCTCCATGCCGAACACCCCGGCGCTGGTTGGCAAGGGGATGACCGCGTTGTTCGCGCGCCCCGCCGTCGGCGCCGGCGACCGCAAGCGGGTCGAGGACGTGATCGCCACCACCGGCGAGCACCTGTGGGTGGAGCGGGAAGAGCAACTCGATGCCGTCACCGCGCTGTCGGGGTCGGGCCCGGCCTATGTGTTCTATTTCCTGGAGGCGATGGAACAGGCCGGCGCGCAATTGGGGCTGTCGCGGGAGCAGGCGCGCCGGCTGGCGGTCGCCACCTTCGCCGGCGCCGCCGAACTGGCGCACGCGTCCGAGGAGCCGCTGGCGCTGCTGCGCGAACGCGTCACGTCCAAGGGCGGCACGACCTGCGCGGCGCTGACATCGATGGAGGCCGACGGGGTCAAGGCGTCGTTCGTCAAGGCGCTGCATGCGGCCGCCACGCGGGCAACGCAGCTCGGCGACGAGTTCGGCAAGTAGGCCCGGCCCGCTACCGCAACCCCTCCCACCAGCGCCGGTTCTCGCGCGGCTGGCCCAGCGTGAGCACCTCGCCGATTTCGGGCGTGGCCAGGGTGATGCCGCGCTGCTGCGCCAGCGCCGCCACGCGCTCGAGCGGATCGCGCCAGCCGTGGAACGCCAGGTCGAAGGTGCTGTTGTGCACCAGGTACAGCACGCGCGCGCCCAGTTCTTCGAACGCCTGCACGGTTTCCTCGGGTGTCAGGTGCACCGTCGGCCAGTAGCTGTCGTAGGCGCCGTTTTCGACCAGCGCGATGTCGATGTTGCCCAGGCGCGCGCCGATTTCCTGGAAGCCCGGGAAGTAACCGGTGTCGCCGCTGTAGAAGATGCGCTCGTTGCCGCTTTGCAGCGACCATGAAGCCCACAGCGTGCGGTTGCGGTCCCACAAGGTGCGGCCGGAAAAGTGCTGCGCCGGCGCCGCCGTCACGGTCACCTCGCCCCACTTGCGCTGCTGCCACCAGTCGAACTCCTCGATGCGGTCGGCCGGCACGCCCCAGTCGCGCAGCCGCTGGCCCACGCCCAGCGGCACGAAGTAGCGCTGCACCCGGTCCTTGAGCGCCTCGATCGTCGGCCCGTCAAGGTGGTCGTAGTGGTCGTGCGACAGCACCATGCCTTCGATGGGCGGAACGTCTTGCAGCGCCAGCGGCGGCGCGTGAAAGCGCTTCGGGCCGGCCCACGCCACCGGCGACACCCGCTCGCCGAACACCGGGTCGATCAGCCACCACTTGCCGCGCAGCTTGAGCAGGTGCGACGAGTGGCCCAGCCGGATGATGTGGTTGGCCGCCGGCTCCAGCGCCGCCAGCGCGGCACGGTCCAGCCGTCGTACCGGGATGGCATCGACCGGCACGGTTCCCTGCTTGCTCTCCAGCAGGAAGCGCGACCAGATGTCCCAGCTCGAGCGGTGCGGCGTCAGCTCCGGATTGGGCGGGTTGCGAAAGCTGCAATCCTGCACCACGAACTGCGGCGACCCGGCAAAGCGCGGCTCGCACGCCTGCGCGCGAGCCGCGGTCGCCAGCAATGCGGCGAGCAGCGGCAGCAGGCAGCCGCAGATGAAGCGTCTCATGGGATCCTCTGGCGTGTCGCGAGAGCATAGCCCCCGGAGGGCGGCCCGCCGGCCGGGGAGCACGGCAAAAAGCCGGCGCCCTGGGGCGCCGGCCTTTCGATTCCTGCACCGCGGCGACGCCGCGGCTGCGCCATCAGTTCGTCGTCTTGGCGTTGGGGGCGCCGCCCGTCATGGTGCTGGCTTCGCCGGCGCGCTGCGGGATGTTGCTGGTTTCGTTGGCCTTGGCCCTGCCGGCGTTGCCGGCCTTGGTGGCGGCCTTGCGGTCCGCCTTGGACGTCTTCTTGTCCGTGGTGGTGGTGTTGGTGGTCTTGGCGTTGGGCGCGCCACCAGTCATGGTGCTGGCTTCGCCGGCGCGCTGCGGCAGGTTGGTGGTTTCGGCGGCGCGCGTCTGCGCCTGGGCAATGCCGCCGGCCGATACGGCAGCGGCGAGGATGAGGGTGCGGGACAGGGTCAGTTTCATGGAGTCTCCGATCGCTTGACAGTTGGCGCACTCGGGGTGCGAACTTCAAGTAGGCGGTTTCCCGCTGCTCCATGTCATAGGACAAGGCCGACACGGCCAGTAGGCCCCGGGTCCGCTCTCTAGCTCAGCCGATAGCCGATTACCGTTCCTGCGAACAGCGTGAAGCCAAACCAATGGTTCAGCCGAAACGCGCGGAAGCACCCTTCGCGCTGGCGATCCCGGATCAGCAGGTAGTGCCAGGCTGCCTGCGCTACCGCCGCGGCCGAGGTGGCCGCGAACACCCACTGTGGCAGGCGTGGCGCCAACGCCCAGCCCCAGACCCCCAATGCCACTGTGTAGCAGCCCATCACCACCGCGACGTCCCACCGCCCCAGCGTGATGGCCGAGGTCCGGATGCCGATCAGCAGATCGTCGTCGCGATCCACCATGGCGTACTCGGTGTCGTAGGCCAGCACCCAGAACAGGTTGCCCAGCAGCAGCAGCCAGGCGAGCGGCGGCACCTGCGCCTGCACGGCAGCGAACGCCATCGGGATACCGAAGCTGAAGGCCACGCCGAGCACCGCCTGCGGCATGGCCACGTAGCGCTTGGCATAGGGATAGGCGATGGTGACCGCGAGCGCGGCGAACGACCAGGCGACCGTCACCCGGTTGGTGGTCAGCACCAGCAGGAAGGCCAGCAGTGCCAGCCCGGCGCCCAGCGCCAGCGCCGCGCGCACCGAGACCTTGCCGGTGGTCACCGGCCGCTGCGCGGTGCGCTTGACGTGGCGGTCGAACTCGCGGTCGGCCACGTCGTTGACGCAGCAGCCGGCGCTGCGCATCAGGATCGTGCCCAGCGTGAACACCGCCACCAGGTGCCAGCCTGGAAATTCGCCCGCCGCCACCCACAGCGCGCCCAGCGAGGGCCACAGCAGCAGCAGCCAGCCGGCCGGCCGATTCCACCGGATCAGGTCGAGCCAGAGCCGGAACGTCTCGCCCACTCAGGCGACGCCGAGCCCGAGCCGGCGCAAGTCGAGCCGGCCAGCCCGCATCGGCGGGCACCAGAAGTAGGCCCCGGTGACCGGCCTGGAGATCTTGAACATGGCGTCGGTGATGCCGTCGTCCAGCCCCGCCATCCGGCGCAGCTGCTGCTCGAAGGCCTGGTGCGAGCGGCCGAAGGCGACGAACATCAGCCCGGCCTGCAGCCCGTGCAGCCACGGCATCGAGCGGCGCAGCACGAAGGCTTCGGGGTCGAAGCTTTCCTGCGCCGTACGCTTGACGTGGGCGGTCTGCGGCGCGTCGTCCAGCTCTTCGTTGTCGTCCAGCCGGCGGCCGATGTGGAAGTCGCGCTCCTGCCCGGCCAGCTCTTCAAAGGCGTCGAGGTCGTGCACCCACTGCTGCACCGCCACGTAGCTGGAGCCGTCCAGGGCGTCGCCCAGGCCGTGCGCGATCGCCGCCTCCACCGCCTGCTCGCCCTTGGGGTTTTCGGTGCCGTCCTCGAAGCCGGTGAGGTCGTGGCCGAAGCCCGAGGTTTCGTCGTGCCGGTGCCGGAACGCGTCGACGATGTGCCGCAG
>NZ_JAQGLS010000238.1 GCF_028292805.1 Ramlibacter sp.
GACTTCTCCCAGACCCAGCTCAACGCAATAGCGAGACAATTGAACGAGAGGCCGCGCAAGACGCTCGGCTTCCACACGCCCGCTGAGATGTTCAGCGAATGTGTTGCGTCGACCGGTTGAATCCGCCCTGCTAAGGGGACGCTTTGGGGCGCGGTGAATGCCGCGACCCATTTCGTCGACCACGTTCGGACGGTCGGCTCTGGTGACCGCATCGACAGTGCGTGGTTCGGCACTGGGGCGCGGCTGAAGGAGAAGGCTTGGGCTCGCGCACTCCAAGTTGCGGGCTTGCCGGCAGAGAACATCGAGCGATGAAGAAGAAACTAATTGAGGTCGCGCTACGGTTGGAGCGATCAACGTCGCAAGCGCGCGCGAGAAATCCATCCGTCACAGGCATCCCTCCACGTTGCATCTACGGTGAGCCCGCCGGCCGCTAGCGTCCGCAAGGGCGGTGATCTTTGCTCAGATGGTGGACGACCCATCTTCAAAGAACCGCCAGGCCGGCAGGCCTCGGAGCAAGCTGGTACGCGCGGTGGCGTCAAGCGAGACACCGTGGACAACAGAGAGCGTGCATGACCGCCGTCCGGGAGCGCTTCGTTAAGCAGGTAGTCTGAATCGCTCCGACTTTGGCCGTGGCGATCTCACTTAGACCAACTTTCCTCCAAGAATTCCGGAACGTTCATTCCCCTTTTGGATGCGAAATGCTGGGCGGAGAGGACACCTGTTCGACTAAAAAACCACACGCATCCCGAGTCCGCTGACTGCACGGTTAGCGCGCACTCACTGTAAACATACTGCGATCTTCACTGCTTAACTGCACGGTATTTTGCTGTCCTACACCTGCGCCAGCCCCATCAGACCACGGCGCCGAGCTTGAAGATGGGCAGGTACATCGCGACCACGATGCCGCCGATCAGGCCGCCCAGGAACACGATGATCATCGGCTCCATCAGGCTGGACAGGCCGGCCACCATGTCGTCGACCTCGGACTCGTAGAAGTCGGCCGCCTTGCCCAGCATGTGGTCGATGGAGCCGGACTCCTCGCCGATCGCGCACATCTGCAGCACCATCGAGGGGAACACGTTGGCGTTGGTCATGGCCGCCGTCAGGCTGGTGCCGGTGGACACTTCCTGCTGGATCTTGGCGGTGGCGGCCTCGTAGACCGAGTTGCCGGAGGCGCCGCCGACCGAGTCGAGCGCCTCCACCAGCGGCACGCCGGCCGCGAACATGGTGGCCAGGGTGCGGGTCCAGCGGGCGATGGTCGACTTGTAGACCAGCTGGCCGAACACCGGCATCTTGAGCATGAAGCGGTCCATGAACATCTGGACCTTCTCGCTGCGCTTCCAGGCCTGCATGAAGAAGTAGAAGCCGCCGCCGATGCCGCCGAAGATCAGCCACCACCACTTGACGAAGATCTCGCTCATGGCGATCACGAACAGCGTGGGGGCGGGCAGGTCGGCGCCGAACGAGCTGAACACTTCCTTGAATGCCGGGATCACGAAGATCATGATGACCGAGGTGACCACGAAGGCCACCACCACCACGGCGATCGGATACATCAGCGCGGACTTGATCTTGGACTTGATCGCCTCCGTCTTTTCCATGTAGGTCGCCAGCCGGTCCAGCAGGCCTTCCAGGATACCGGCCTGCTCGCCTGCTTCCACCAGGTTGCAGTACAGGCTGTCGAAGTACAGCGGGTACTTGCGAAAGGCGGCCGACAGCGAGGTGCCGGTCTCGACGTCGGTGCGGATGTCGTTGAGCAGCTTGGTCACGCTGGCGTTGGCGTTGCCGCGGCCGACGATGTCGAACGCCTGCAGCAGCGGCACGCCGGCCTTCATCATGGTGGCCAGCTGGCGGGTGAAGATCGCGATGTCCTTGGGCTTGATCTTGGAGCCCGAGCGCATCCGCCGCTTCTTGATCTTGGTCGGGTTCACGCCCTGGCGCCGCAGCGACGCCATGACCTGGTTCTCGCCCGCGGCCCGCGTTTCCCCGCGCACCTGCTTGCCGTTGCGGTCCCGTCCTTCCCACTCGAAGACGAAATCCGGGACTTTGGTTGTTGCCGTGGCCATCTGGGCTCCTCTTACGACGTTGTACTTTTATTCATTGGTCACGGCCAGGATTTCCTCGAGCGAGGTCAGCCCCAGCCTCACCTTGTGCAGCCCCGACTCGCGCAGGCTGCGCACGCCGTCGCGGCGGGCCTGCCCGGCGATCTCCAGCGCGCTGCCGTCGGCCAGGATGATCCGCTGCATGTCTTCCGTGATCGGCATCACCTGGTAGACACCGACCCGGCCCTTGTAGCCGTTGTTGCAGGCCGAACAGCCGATCGGCTGGTACGGCGTCCAGCTGCCGTCGACGTCTTCTTCCTTGTAACCCGCCTCGATCAGCGTCTCGTAGGGGATATCGGCGGGCTGCTTGCAGTGCGCGCACAGGCGCCGCGCCAGTCTCTTGGAGGTTATCAGGATCACGGACGAAGCGTTGTTGTACTGCGCGATGCCCATGTTGCGCATCCGCGTCAAAGTCGCGGGCGCATCGTTGGTGTGCAGCGTGGAAAGCACCAGGTGGCCGGTCTGGGCGGCCTTGATCGCGATGTCGGCGGTTTCCAGGTCGCGGATTTCGCCGACCATGATCACGTCCGGATCCTGGCGCAGGAAAGACTTCAGGGCCACCGAGAAGGTCAGGCCCGCCTTGTCGTTGACGTTGACCTGGTTCACGCCGGGCAGGTTGATTTCCGCCGGGTCTTCGGCCGTGGAGATATTCACCCCCGGCTTGTTCATCATGTTCAGGCAGGTGTAGAGCGACACCGTCTTGCCCGAGCCCGTGGGGCCGGTCACCAAGATCATGCCGTAGGGGCGGGCGATGGCGGCGAGCAGCCGCGCCTTCTCTTCCGGCTCGTAGCCCAGCGCCTCGATGCCCAGCTTGGCCGAGCTGGGGTCCAGGATCCGGATCACGATCTTCTCGCCAAACAGGGTGGGCAAGGTGCTGACCCGGAAGTCGATCACCTTGTCCGGGCCCACCTTCAGCTTCATGCGGCCGTCCTGCGGCACCCGCTTTTCGGAGATGTCCATCCGCGAGATGACCTTGATGCGCGAGGCCAGCTTGTCCTTGATGGCCACCGGCGGCGAGGCGATCTCGCGCAGTTCGCCGTCGACCCGGAACCGGACCCGGTAGGTGTGCTCGTAGGGCTCGAAGTGCAGGTCGGAGGCGCGGGCGCCGATGGCGTCCAGCAGCATCTTGTGCAGGAACTTGACGACCGGCGCGTCGTCGACGTCGGAGACCGCGCCCTTGTCGTCCTCGTCGACGACCGACTGCTCCATCGTCGACTCGTCGAACTCGAAGTCGTCGCCGATGATGCTGTCCATCGCCTCGCTGGTGGAGGCGGAGTGCACCTCGACCATCTTGGACAGCTTGTCGTATTCGGCGATCACCCAGTCCACGCCCAGCTGGGTGGCGAACTTGATCTTCTCGGCGGCCTGCTGGTCGGACGGGTCGGCGGTGGCGACGATCAGGCGGTTGTTGCGCTTGGACAGGACCACCACCCGGTAGTCCTGGCAGATCTTGGTGTCCAGCAGCCCGCGCGGCAGGCGCTTGAGGTCGATCGCATCCAGGTCAAGCAGCGGCGCCCCGAAAGCGCCCGACATCGTGTGCGCCAGATCGAAGGCGGAGACCGCGCCGGACCCGGTCAGTTCGGCGATGAAGCTGGTGCGGTTGGCCTTCGCCTTGCGGTAAATGTCGTCGGCGGATTTCTGCCCGAGCTTGCCCGCCGCGACCAGGGCGCGCCCCAGCCCCGGCAGGGCGACGGCGGAAGCTTCAGCGGGTTCTACAGCGGCCATGGAATGAGTGAAGTGGGCAGAACAGGCTCTGACCCGGGGACAAGTCAGTCCCGATCATCGTCAAAAGCCCAGTTGGTGTAAACGTTCATGGCCGTTTGCGACCGCTCGCAGTTGGTACGAAGTCACGGCCGGCACCCAATGATGCCATTCGTGCAATGCCTTGTAACGGATCGGGAGGATCTGCTTACGGGCGGCCCCTAAGGCGCAGGACTTCGCCTGGCGGACCTGCCCCGCCCGTGCCTGCCTGGTTTCCGCTGCCGCGGCGCCAGCCGACCGACCTGCGTGCGCTACGCTTCCGGATCGCCCGCGGTCAGGTACTCCCACATGCGCTCGAAGATGCCGCCGGTGTCGGTTGCCCTCAGCGCGCACTCTTCGGCGGAGAGCGGCGTCGATTCCGGCTCCAGCCCGGCGGACAGCAGCGCCAGCTCGATCCGCGCGGCATCTTCCAGGTACCAGGTGAGCGCCACCGCCTTGGCCAGGCTGGCACCGGCCACCACCACGCCGTTGCCGCGCATCACCACCGCGGCGCGGTCGCCCATCGCGTCGATCACGCCGACGGCGCGCGCGTCGTCGCGCACCAGCTGGGGGTCGTCCCAGAGGCCGACTCCGGCGCCGAAATAGGCGCCCATGCCGTGGCGGGGCTGGGGCACCCGCCGCGCCGTGCCCAGCGCCATCACGGCAGGGGGCATGGTCCGGGTCACGGCTTGCATCCCGGGCCGGCGCTGGTAGATCTGCTGGTGCAGCCGCACCTCGCCCAGCACGCCTTCGGGCAGCGGGCCCCGCACGGGCACGACGCGCCCGGGCTCGCCGGCAGCGATCACGCCCATCGGCCGGGCCGCGCAGACCAGGAAGTGCGCCTGGCCCAGCCGGACGCTGCAATGGCCATAGGCATGGGCCAGGCCGTGGCGGCCGAGCGCGCGCGCCGCCACCCGCAGCTGGCGCTGCAAGGCTTCATCGGCCTTCATGCCGGTGCTCCCGCTTGCTTCTTGCGGAACTCCGGGATGTCGGGCACCGAACCCCACATGCAAAACGATTCGTTGATCGAGGGGAACTGGCGCGGCCGGTGGCTCGCCTCCTGCGCCGCCGAGATCATGCGCACGCCGCTGGAGTATTCGTAGATCATGCCGTCCGGTCCCTTGAAGTACAGGAACATCGCCCCCGACGTGGGGTGCCGGCCCGGCCCGAACACGATGGGCACGCCCTTTTGCTGCAGCATGTACCAGGACCGCATGATGTCGTCGATGCTCTCGACCTGGTGGTTCACGTGCTGGACGCCGCTGCGGGTGGTGGGGAACAGGGCCACCTTGTGGTGGACCTCGTCGATGCGCAGCAGCGGGGCCTCGCCGATGCGGTCGCTCACGCGCGCGCCCAGCACCTGGGTCCAGAACTGCTCGTCGCGCCGGGCGTCGGTGGTGCACAGCCCCACGTGGCTGAAGCCGGTGATGCCGGCATCCCGCGCGGGAAAGTGGCGCCGCCCGCTGTGGTGCGGCCGCAGCACCAGCTCGATCTTGTTGCCGGTGGGGTCGCGCAAATGCAGGAAAGCGTCCACGTGGCGCTGCTCGCATTCCTGGCGGGTGCCGGCGCGCACCGGCACGCCGTTGTTGCTCAATTCGTCAGCGGCGGCGGTGAGCTCCGCCGCGCTACGCAGCTCGAAGCCCACGGTGTGGTCGGACGGATCGCCCTCGAAGTAGACCAGCGTGTGGTCGCGGTCGTCGCTGCGAAAGTAGCTGGCCCCGGCCTCGTCGCGCGCCGTCTCCAGGCCGAGGATTTCGCGCGCGAAGCGGCTGGCCTCGGCGCGGTCGGGCGTGCCCAGGCGGACATAGCGGATGTCGAGCAGATTGATCACGTCGTCTCCAACGGCCTGGCGGCCGCAACGGCTGTCACGGTGCGGCGGGCGCGCACCTTTTCAATCCAGCTTCAGGTTGGCCGCCCTGATCACGCCGCTCCAGGCCGCGGTCTCGCGGCGGATCAGCTCGCGGTAGGCCGCGGGGGTCAATGGCGGCGCCTCGTAGCCGAAGGTGCGATAGCGCTGCACCACCTCGGGCAGCGTGATGACCTGCGCCAGATCCGCGGCAATGCGCTCCAGCACCGCCGCCGGCATGCCCGCCGGGGCGAACAGGCCGGCCCAGGCGCTGACGTCGAAGCCGCGCAGCTGCGCCGATTCCGCGGTGGCGGGCACGTTCGGGTAGAGCGGGTCGCGCGCCGGCGCCGCCAGGGCCAGGAAGCGGATGCGGCCGCTGCGCTCCATCTGGCCGGCACTGGCCACGCTGCCCAGGGCCCAGTCGACTTCCCTGGTCGCCACCGCCGTGTACAGCTGGCCGAAGTCGCGGTACGGCACGTGCGTCATCTTCACGCCGCGCAGGGCCTGCAACTGCAGCGCGCCGATGTGGCCGGGGCTGCCGAGGAACCAGGAGCCGTAGTTGACGCCGCCGGGCTTGGCCTTGGCCGCCGCCACGATCTCCTCGACGCTCTTGTACGGGCTGTCGGCGGCGACGGCCACGAAGAAGGGCGTGCGCAGGATCATGCCGACCGGCAGCAGATCCTTGTCGACGTCGTAGGGCAGGCGCGAGAAGGTGTGCGGATGCGTGGTGGTGTGGTTGCTGTCCAGGAGCACCAGCGTGTGGTGGTCCGCCGCGGCGGCCTTGAAGCCGGCCATCGCGATGAAGCCATTGCCGCCGGGACGGTTGTCGATGACCACCGGCTGCGACCACTTGCGCGCCAGCTGCTCGCCCAGCACCCGCATCGCCGCGTCCGGGCCGCTGCCGGCGGGGAAGGGCGTGATGATGCGCACCGGCTTGCCGGGGAAGTCCTGCGCCAGGACCAGCGCCGGGGCCAGTGCGATGCCGCCGGCCAGGGCCAGCCGCTGGAGGGTTTCGCGTCTCGTCGTCATGTCGTCTCCTTGGGGTTGTTCTATTGCGCCGCGATGCCGGCGTCGCGGATCACCTTGGCCCAGCGCCGGGTCTCGCTGTCGACGAAACCGCCGAAGCGCTCGCCGGGCCAGGCCAGCATCTGCACACCATTGGAGTGCAGTGCTTCCTGCACGCGGGCTTCCTGCAGCGCCTTGTCCGAGGCGCGGCGCAGTTCGGCCAGCACCGGCGCGGGCGTGCCCTTGGGCGCGAACAGGCCGGCCCAGGTGGCCGCTTCCACGCCCTTGACGCCGAGCTCGGCGAAGGTGGGCACGTCCGGCAACGCGAAGTGCCGCTCGGGGGCGGCCACCGCCAGCGCGCGCAGCTTGCCGGCCTTGATGTGCGGCAGCGACACCGAGACGGTGTCGAACATCATGTCCAGGCTGCCGCCCATCAGGTCGACGGAAGCGGGCGCGCCGCCCTTGTAGGGCACGTGCACCAGCTTCACGCCGGAGGCCTGCTCGAACAGGATGCCGGCCAGGTGCAGCGAGGTGCCGGTGCCGGCGGAACCATAGCTGAGCTTGTCCGGCTGGCGGCGTGCCCGCTCCGTCAGTTCGAGCAGCGACTTCGCGCCCTGGGCGGCATTGACCACCAGGATGTTGGGCACGGAGCCCCACAGCATGACCGGTTCGAAATCGGCAACGGCGTCGTAGCCGGGCTTGGCGAACAGCGCCGGGTTGGCGCCATGCGTGGCCGAGGTGCCGACCAGCAGCGTGTAGCCGTCGGCCGCCGACTTGGCGACCTGGGCCGCGCCGATGTTGCCGGCGGCGCCGGCCTTGTTCTCGACGACGACGGTCTGGCCCAGTTCGCGTCCCATGGCTTGGGCGATCGGCCGCGCCATCGCGTCGATGGCGCCGCCCGGAGCGAACGGCACCACGAAGCGCAACGCACGGTCAGGGTATTTGGCGCCTTGCGCGAGCGCCGGCTGCGCAAGCGCGCCCAGGGCGATGACAGCGACCGCCAGCAGGCTGCGGCGGGAGAGGATGGAGTGGGTCATTGTCTTGTTCCGGAAATGGTGGATGTCCGTGGGTGGGACTCAGGCGCGAGCGTTTGCCTGCGCCTGCTGGTTCAGCAGATCGAGCGCGACGTCGACGATCATGTCTTCCTGCCCGCCGACCATGCGGCGGCGGCCCAGTTCGACCAGGATGTCGACGGTCTTCAAGCCGTACTTCCCGGCCGCCGCTTCGGCGTGGCGCAGGAAGCTGGAGTACACGCCGGCATAGCCCAGCGCCAGCGTTTCGCGGTCCACCCGCACCGGGCGGTCTTGCAGCGGCCGCACGATGTCGTCGGCCGCATCCATCAGCGCCATCACGTCGCAGCCGTGGGTCCAGCCCAGGCGGCTGGCAGCGGCCACGAACACCTCCAGCGGCGCGTTGCCGGCGCCGGCGCCCATGCCGGCCAGGCTGGCGTCGACCCGGTCGCAGCCTTCTTCCACCGCCACGATGCTGTTGGCCACGCCCAGGCTCAGGTTGTGGTGGGCAGGCATGCCGGTCTGGGTCTCGGGCTTGAGGACGTCCTTGAAGGCGCGGAAGCGCTCGCGCACGTCGGTCATGCCCAGAGCCCCGCCGGAGTCGACCACGTAGACGCAGGTCGCGCCGTAGCTTTCCATCAGCCTGGCCTGCTGCGCCAACGCCTCGGGACCGGTCATGTGGCTCATCATGAGAAAGCCAACCGTGTCCATGCCCAGCTCGCGCGCGGACTCGATATGCTGCTTCGAGATGTCGGCCTCGGTGCAGTGGGTGGCGATGCGCACTACCCGCGCCCCGGCTTCGTAGGCAGCCTTGAGGTCATGCACAGTGCCGATGCCGGGAATCAGCAAGGTGGCGATCTTGGCGCGCTTGACGGCGCCGGCGGCCGCCGCGATCCATTCCAGGTCGGTGTGGGCGCCAAAGCCATAGTTGAAGCTGCCGCCTTGCAAGCCGTCGCCATGCGCGACTTCGATCGAATCGACGCCGGCTTGGTCCAGCGCCTGGGCGATCTGCGCGGCCTGGGCCACTGTGTACTGGTGGCGAATCGCGTGGCTGCCGTCGCGCAGCGTCACGTCGCAGATGTAGATCTTCTTGTCCATGGCGGCCCTCCGTTCAGGCGGCCAGCAGGCGGGCGGCCATCTGTTCGGCCGTGCGCAGCGCCGCGCTGGTCATGATGTCCAGGTTGCCGGCATAGGCCGGCAGGTAGTGCGCCGCGCCTTCGACTTCCAGGAAGATGGACGTCTTGATGCCATCGAAGCGCTCGCCCACGCCGGGGATCTTCAGGCCCTGGACGCGGTCGAACTGCAGCTGTTGCTTCAGGCGGTAGCCGGGCACGTAAGCCTGGACCTGGGCCACCATGGTTGCCACCGCGTCGGCGATGGCGCCTTCGGAGGCCGCGTCGCTGAGCACGAACACGGTGTCACGCATGATCAGAGGCGGCTCGGCCGGATTCATCACGATGATGGCCTTGCCTTTGCCGGCGCCGCCGACGCTCTCGATGGCGCGCGCCGTTGTTTCGGTGAACTCGTCGATGTTGGCCCGGGTGCCGGGGCCGGCCGACTTGCTGGCAATCGACGCCACGATCTCGGCGTAGTGCACCTTGGCCACCCGGGCGACGGCCGCCACCATGGGGATGGTGGCCTGGCCGCCGCAGGTGACCATGTTGACGTTCAATGCATCCAGGTGCTGCTCGCCGTTGACCACCGGAACGCAGTACGGGCCGATGGCCGCCGGCGTCAGGTCGATCATTCGAATGCCAGGGCGCGCGGCGCGCAGCAAGGCGTCGTTGCGCACGTGGGCGCCGGCGCTGGTGGCGTCGAACACGATGTCGATCTCGTCGAACACCGGCAGTCGCATCAGGCCTTCAGCGCCTTCGTGCGTGGTGGTCACGCCCATGCTCGCGGCGCGCGCCAGGCCGTCCGAGGCCGGATCGATGCCGACCATGGCGCCCATGGCCATGTGCTTGCCGTGGCGCAGCACCTTGATCATCAGGTCGGTGCCGATGTTGCCGCTGCCGATGATGGCGGCCTTGAGCTGGCGGCTCATGTCGCGCCCCCGACCTGGAAGCCGACGCTGCCCAGCGACTGCACTTCCAGCGAAACGTGCTGGCCGGGCTTGATCCATTCGGCCGGGGTGGCGCCACCGGCCAGCACGATCCAGCCCGCCTGCAGCGGCTCGCCGGCGGCGGCCGACAGGCGCGCCGCCGCGACCAGCGAGCGCGCCGGATGACCCAGCAGCGCGGCGCTGGAGCCGACCTGCAGC
>NZ_JAQGLS010000281.1 GCF_028292805.1 Ramlibacter sp.
TGTGCTCTTCGTTGGCGACTTCGCCGATGGTGGCGCGGCACTCGATGTGGATCTTGCGAACCTCACCGGAGCGCATGCGGACCTGGGCGTAGGTGCCTTCGCGGGCCAGCAGCGTGGCCGACGTGCCTGCCGAACGCGCGCTCTGCGCGCCGCGGCCGGGTTGCAGCTCGATGCAGTGGATCGTCGAGCCCACCGGGCTGTTGCGGATCGGCAGGGTGTTGCCGGCGCGGATCGGGGCTTCCGAACCACTCAGCATCGTCGAGCCGACTTCCAGGCCGCGGGGGGCGATCACGTAGCGGCGCTCGCCATCGGCGTACACCACCAGGGCGATGTGCGCGGAACGGTTCGGGTCGTACTCGATGCGCTCAACCTTCGCCGGGATTCCATCCATGTTGCGGACGAAATCGACCACGCGGAAGTGGTGCTTGTGCCCACCGCCCTTGTGCCGGGTCGTGATGTGGCCGTTGTTGTTGCGGCCGGCCTTCTGGATCTGGGGCTCGAGCAGCGGCGCGTAAGGCTCACCCTTGTGCAGGTGGTCACGCGAGATCTTCACCATGCCGCGATGGCCTGGCGAAGTGGGTTTCATCTTGATGACTGCCATGATTAAGCGGTCTCCCCGGAGAAGTTCAGTTCCTGGCCCGGCTGCAGCGTGACGTAGGCCTTGCGGACGTTGTCACGGCGGCCCATGGAGCGCCCGAATTTCTTTTGCTTGCCCTTGGTGTTGAGCACGGACACGCCCTTGACCTGCACGCCGAACATCAGTTCGACAGCGGCCTTGATCTCGGGCTTGGTGGCGTCCTGCAGCACCTTGAAGGTGACGGCGTTGGACTTGTCGGCCACGTGGGTCGCCTTTTCCGAAACGATCGGGGCAACCAGCACCTGCATCAGGCGACCCTGGTCGTACCGGCCGCGCGAGGCGGGGGTGGGATTGACGCGGCTCATGCGAACATCTCCTTGAGCTTGTCCATGGCACCCTTGGTGACCAGCACCTTCTTGTAGTGCACCAGGGACAGCGGGTCGGCGTAACGCGGCTCGACGATGAGCACGTTGGGCAGGTTCCGCGAAGCCAGGTACAGGTTCTCGTCGACTTCGTCGGCGATCACCAGCACGGATTCCAGGTTCATGGCCTTGAACTTGGCGGCCAGCTGCTTGGTCTTGGGGCTGTCGACGGTCAGGGACTCGACGACAGCCAGACGGCCGTCACGGGCCAGCTGGGAGAAGATGGACGCCATGCCGGCGCGGTACATCTTCTTGTTGATCTTCTGGGTGAAGTTCTCGTCCGGGCTGTTCGGGAAGATCCGACCGCCTCCGCGCCACAGCGGGGAGGACGTCATGCCGGCGCGGGCGCGGCCCGTGCCCTTTTGGCGGAACGGCTTTTTGGTCGAGTGCTTGACCTGCTCGCGGTCCTTCTGGGCGCGCGTG
The DNA here is from genome assembly GCF_028292805.1 of Ramlibacter sp. GTDB lineage: Bacteria > Pseudomonadota > Gammaproteobacteria > Burkholderiales > Burkholderiaceae_C > Ramlibacter. Next base: position 1,423 of record NZ_JAQGLS010000281.1, read on the forward strand.
CCTTGACGGGCGTTCGCCTGGAAGGCCACCACGATCTGGTGGATCAGCGCTTCGTTGTATTCGCGGCCGAACACGGTCTCGGGAGCGTCGTACTTGGACGCCGACTGGCCTTGCTCGTTCAGGAGTTCGAGTTGCATTACTTCTTCCCCTTCTCGGCGGCGGCCGGCTTGGCGGCGACCGGCTTGGGCTGGCCCTTGACGGCCGAGACGACGGTCACGAACCCGTTCTTGGAACCGGGCACGGCGCCGCGCACCAGCAGCAGGCCACGCGCCTCGTCCACGCGGACGACGTCGAGGTTCTGCACGGTCTTGGTGACGTCGCCACGGTGTCCGGACATCTTCTTGCCTGGGAACACGCGGCCGGGATCCTGGGCCATCGAGATCGAGCCGGGAACGTTGTGCGAACGGCTGTTGCCGTGCGACGCGCGTTGCGACTTGAAGTTGTGGCGCTTGATCGTGCCCGTGAAACCCTTGCCGATCGTGGTGCCCTGCACGTCGACCAGCTGGCCGGCCTTGAACAGGTCCTGCACCGGCACGGCGCCACCGGCGGCGTACTTGCCGGCGGTGTCGGCGTCGACACGGAATTCACGGATGATTTCACCGGCTTCGACACCCGCCTTGGCGAGGTGGCCGGCGGCGGGCTTGGTCACGCGCGAGGCCTTGCGCGAACCGAACGTGACCTGCAGGGCCACGTAGCCGTCGATGTCTTGGGACTTGACCTGGGTGACGCGGTTGTTTGACACGTCGATCACGGTGACAGGGACTGCGTCCCCTTCATCCGTGAACAGGCGCATCATGCCCACCTTGCGGCCCAGCAACCCGAGGCTGCTCAGACTCATGTTGTTACTCCGTTACTTTCGCCGCAGCCGCTGCAATTGGCTTCTGCGTTTGATGCCCGGCCTGCCTCAGACCTTGGGATGTGCGAAAGAGGGTTGATAAAAGCTCCGCCCACACGTGGCGAGCGAAGCCGGAGATTGTAGCACTCCCTGGACTTGCCTGCCAAGTGCGCTTGTCACCCGCGCAGGCGGGCGGCCCAGGGCGCGCCGGATTCCCGCCCGCGCTGGATGGCCCAGAAAAAAGGCCGCCCGAAGGCGGCCTTTTGCGAAAACCAAGCCGCAGTGTTACTGCAGCTTGATTTCGACGTCCACGCCGGCGGGCAGGTCCAGCTTCATCAGGGCGTCGACCGTCTTGTCGGTCGGGTCGACGATGTCCATCAGGCGCTGGTGGGTGCGGATCTCGAACTGGTCGCGCGACGCCTTGTTGACGTGCGGCGAGCGCAGGATGTCGAAGCGCTTCATGCGCGTCGGCAGGGGCACGGGGCCCTTGACGATGGCGCCGGTGCGCTTGGCGGTGTCGACGATCTCGGCGGCGGACTGGTCGATCAGCTTGTAATCGAAGGCCT
>NZ_JAQGLS010000001.1 GCF_028292805.1 Ramlibacter sp.
CGACCACCGAGCGCCAGGCCCGCGTGCTGATGGCCAGCGCCTTCGGCGACCACCGCGACGACCTGTTCGGCGGCGGCGTCAACTCCTGGTTCGCCACCTGGTCCAGCGGCCAGCTCGACATCGGAACCGCCGCGGCGCGGGCCGTCGACCGGCTCACCGCCCGCACCGACGGCCACTACGACAAGCTGTCGTTCAGCGCGATGCGGCTGCAGCGGGTGGGCGGACCGTTCTCGGTCTACGCCGGGCTCAGCGGCCAGCTGGCCTCGAAGAACCTGGATGTCTCCGAAAAGATGTCGCTGGGCGGCATGAATGGCGTGCGCGCCTATCCCGAGGGCGAGGCTTATGCGGACGAAGGCGCCCTGCTGACCGTCGAAGGCCGCATGGACCTGCCGCCGCCGCCCGCCGCCATCCCCGGCCGGCTGCAGCTGATCGCCTTTGCCGACGGCGGCAGCGTCACCACCAGCAAAAAGCCCTGGACGCCCGGCGATAACCGCCGCACGCTCGGCGCCGCCGGCCTGGGAGTGAACTGGGCCGAGCCCGGCAACTTCCTGGTGCGCGCCTTCGTGGCGCGCAAGCTCGGCAGCGAGCCCGCCACTTCTGCCCCCGACAGCTCGACCCGCTTCTGGGTCCAGCTCGTCAAGTATCTCTAGAGAGGCATCGCCATGACCCGCCTGCATCCCTCCGCGCCACCGTTTCGCCAAGCGGCACTGGCCCTGTCGCTGGCACTGGCCTCGACGACCGCTGCGCATGCCGCCCCCGTCGGCGGCGTGGTCGCGGCCGGCTCGGCCACCATCGTCACCAGCGGCTCGCGCACCACCATCACCCAGTCGAGCCGCAATGCGGTGCTGCACTGGCAAGGCTTTGGCATCGCCGCCGGCGAGGCCGTGCGCTTTCGCCAGCCCGACGCCAACTCGGTGACGCTGAACCGCGTGCTGGGCAGCGACCCGTCGGCCATCTTGGGCAACCTGTCGGCCAACGGCAAGGTGTTCCTGGTCAATCCCAACGGCGTGCTGTTCGGCAGCGGCGCATCTGTCAATGTCGGCGGACTGGTCGCCTCGACTCTGGAGATCGTCGACGCCGACTTCATGGCCGGCCGCTACGTCTTTGCCGGCGGCGGCGGCGGCAGCGTGGCCAACCATGGCTCCATCCAGGCCAACGGCGGCTACGTGGCGCTGCTCGGCGCCGAGGTCTCCAACCAGGGCGTGATCGAGGCCCGCCTGGGCAGCATCGCGCTGGCGGCCGGCCGCGCGGTGACACTGGACGTGCTGGGCGACAACCTGCTGCAGGTGAGCGTCGAGCGCGGCGCCGTCAATGCGCTGGTGCGCAACGGCGGCGTGATCCGCGCCGACGGCGGCCAGGTGCTGCTGACCACGCAAGCCGCCGGCAGCCTGCTGTCGACGGCGGTGAACAACACCGGTGTCATCCAGGCACAGACCATCTCCACCCGCGGTGGCACCATCAAGCTGATGGGCGACATGGGCAACGGCACGCTGAACGTGGCCGGCACACTGGACGCCAGCGCGCCGAACGGCGGTAACGGCGGCTTCATCGAAACCTCGGCCGCGCGCGTGCGGGTGCAGGACAGCGCCCGTGTCACGACCGCGGCGGCGGGCGGCCGCACCGGCGAGTGGCTGATCGATCCGCAGGACTTCACCATCGGCGGCGGCGCCGAGGCCAACATCAGCGGCCCGACCCTGTCGGCCTTGCTGGTGACCAACAGCGTCGTGATCACCACCCGCACCGGCCCGGACAGCTTCACGCCCGGCATTCCCCCGGTGACCGGCCTGAACACCAACAAGCAAGGCAACGGCGACATCCACGTCAACCAGGCCGTGAGCTGGACGGCGGCGCCGAGCACCACCACGCTGACCCTGAACGCCACCCGCGACGTCAACATCAACCGCGCAATCACCGCCGTCAACGGCAACCTGGTGGTCTGCTGCGGGCGCGACGTCAACGTCAACGCGGCGATCACCACCACCAACGGCAGCGTGCTGCTCAGCGCGGGCCGGCACGCCATCCTGGCCACCGCCGGCGCGATGACCACGACCGACGGCAACATGACGATCTGCGCGGCCAACGACGTGCGCATCGGCGGGGCGCTGGTCCTGACGCGCGGCAGCCTCATTGCGGAACAGAGCCTCGGCCTGGTGCACGGCATGGTGCTGAGCGCCGGCAACGGCGGCACCGGCCCCGGCGAGGCCGCGGGCACCGTCTCCTTCGCGCCGCTGGCGCCGGTGGCCGTCGTGACCGACGCCAACGTCGCCATCCACTACAACCCCACTTCCTACAACGCGCCCACCGACTACAGCACCGAATTCACCATGACCCGGGGGCTAGTGCGGCCACGCATGGTGGTCTACGCCGACGGCGCGGGCAAGACCTTCGACGGCAGCACCGCCACCGTGCTCGACGGGCTCAAGGGCGACCCGGCCGGCGTGCGGCTGGTCGCCGGCCCGGCCGCAACGGCCAGCTACGACAGCGCCGGCGTTGGCGCCGACAAGCTGGTCACCTTCAGCGGCTATTCGCTGGCGGGCGCCAATGCCGCCAACTTCGTGCTGCCGGTCTCCTGCTGCGGCCCCGTCGTTGCCAGGACGACGGGCACCATCGTGGCGACGGTGCCCGGGGTGCCGGTCCCGCCGGTTCCGGCGCCCGGCCCGGTGGTGATCGTCCCGCCGCCGGTGATCGAGGCTGGCCCGGACGGTGGCGGTGATGGCGTGGTCGGTGGCGGCACCCCGTTTCCGCAGTTCGTTCCGTTCATCGTGACCCCTGCGCTGCTGCGCCCGCCGACCACGCTGCTGGCGGTCGCGCCGCAGCCAGCCACGCCGGTGGACCTGGTGCTGGTGCAGGCGCCCACGCCGACGCCGCTCGAAGTGCTGCCACCAACGCCAGCGGCAGCACCAGCGGCAGCACCAGCGGCAGCACCAGCGCCCGCGCCGGCCCCGGCGCCGCGCGTCGCCAAACCGTTCCGCAACTAGGGCATGCGCGGTCTCGTCCTCG
>NZ_JAQGLS010000021.1 GCF_028292805.1 Ramlibacter sp.
GAACCGCGAGGGCAACCGCGCGCGCTGGTCCACGCCCCGCAACACCTACAAGACCAAGGACGGCCGCTGGATCGCCGTGTCCAGTGCGGCCGATGCGCCCACCATGCGACTTTTCAAGGCGATCGGCCGGGAAGACCTCACGCAGGATCCGGCATGGCAGACCAACCGCGAGCGGCTCAAGCACGTCGACGAATGCGACGGCTTGGTCGCCGACTGGATGCTGGCGCACACGCAGGCCGAGGCGATGGAAACGCTGCGCAAGTTCGACGTGCTGGCCGCGCCCGTAAACGACGTGGAAGGTATCGTCAACGATCCGCACGTGCAGGCGCGCGGAACGGTGGTCACTGTGGCCGACCCGGTGATCGGCGACACGCGGGTGCAGGAAGTCGTGCCTCGCTTTCGCAATGCACCGGGCAAGATCAACTGGCTTGGCAAACATGAAGTGGGCACCGAGACACGGGACTTCCTGCGCGAGGCCGGCTACGCGGACGGCGATATCGCCGCGCTGGAGAAGCGCGGCATCATCAAGGCCGCCTAAGGGCCAACACCTCGTAGGCCATGTCGCGGATGGCTTCCTGCAGTTCGGGCGTACGCAGAGCCACGTCGCTGGGCCCACCCGCGGCCAGCCGCGTGATCCGACGATTGGCATCGTCCGACTGGCCGACCTGCCGCAACCTTGATGCGCCGCTTGGCTTCAGCATAGGTATTTGCAAGAGCGTCCAGCAATTTTGCACTGCGCAAAGGCGCATTGTTGTACGCCCTCGCACGTTGGTCACTGGCTCATGATCATCAAGGAGCAGGTCCGAGGGTTTCCCGGCAGTGCAACATGCAAGAACTGACAAACCACTGGGCAGCGCCCGAAAGCGGCCGGCACCACGCGGCCGCGCCGGCCTGAACCTCTTGACACTCGAACGATAATGAACCCAACCAAATTGATGGACGCCGGCCGCTGGGCCGGGTGCTTCTTCGATGGCCACTGGCAGGCAACGGGCAACACCTGCGCCGTGACCGACAAGGCCAGCGGCGAAGTGCTCGCGCAGATCGGTCTGGCCAGCGCTGGCGACCTGGCGGCCGCAGCACGCGCCGCCGCAGCCGCGCAAACCGCATGGGCGGAAACGGCGCCCGACGAGCGTGCTGCCATATTGCGCCGCGCCGCGCAGTTGGTGGAGCGACACCTCGACGAACTCGCCGACTGGATCATGCGCGAGAGCGGCGGCCTGCGCGCCAAGGCCGACACAGAACTGCGCTCCACCCTCACCACCCTGCATGCTGCCGCCGCCATGATGGGCGAGCCAAACGGCCTCATGCTGCCCACGCACAACGGCCGCATGAGCTTCGCACGCCGCGTGCCGCACGGCGTGGTGGGCGTGATTGCGCCCTTCAACTTCCCGCTGACGCTGTCGATCCGCGCCGTGGCGCCGGCACTGGTCACCGGCAACGCCGTCATCCTCAAGCCTGACCCGCAGACAGCCGTGTGCGGCGGCGTGCTGATCGCGCGCATCTTCGAGGCGGCCGGCCTGCCCGCTGGCCTGCTGCACGTGCTGCCCGGCGGCGCGGAAGTCGGCGAGGCGATGTGCACCGATCCCCACATCGGCATGGTCGCCTTCACCGGCTCCACGGCCGCCGGCCGCAAGGTCGGCGCGCTGTGCGGCGCCAATCTGAAAAAGGTGTCGCTGGAACTGGGGGGCAAAAACTCGCTGATCGTGCTGGACGATGCCGACCTGGATGCTGCGGCCTCCGGCGCCGCATTCGGCGCCTGGATGCACCAGGGGCAGATCTGCATGGCCACCGGCCGGATCCTGGTCAGCGAGAAGATCGCCGATGCACTGGCGGAACGTCTGGTAGCCAAGGCCAACCGGTTGCCGGTGGGCGACCCCTGGCGCGAGAAGGTGGCGCTTGGCCCCGTGATCAACGAACGCCAGGTCAGGGGCATCCACGCCATCGTCCAGGACAGCGTGGCCGCGGGCGCCGCGCTGCTGGCCGGCGGCACGCATGAGGGCCTGTACTACCGCCCTACCGTCCTTAGCAAGGTTCGCCCGGGCATGCGTTCTTTTGACGAGGAAGTGTTCGGCCCCGTCGCCTCTATCACCACCTTCGCCAGCGACGACGAGGCGGTGGAACTGGCCAATCGCACCGACTACGGGCTGGCAGCAGCCGTGATGTCGCCCAACACGGCACGCGCGCTGGCGCTGGGCAAGCGGCTGAAGGTGGGCCTGCTGCACATCAACGACCAGACCGTGCTCGGCGATCCGCACATCCCGTACGGCGGGCGAGGGCAGTCCGGCAACGGCAGCCGCATCGGCGGACCAGCCAACTGGGACGAGTTCACCCAGTGGCAGTGGATTACCCTGCGCGACGCACCGCCGCCCTACCCTTTCTGACCAAACCGGTTGTTTCTCCCGGAGACTTCATGCGCAAAAGAACATTCATCACCGTCTCGCTGATCACCGCCGCCGCCGCCGGGCTGCCGGTCCTGGCGCAGGACGCCGCAACCTATCCGGCCAAACCGATCCGTGTGATCGTCAACTTTCCCCCGGGCGGCACGGTGGACGTGCTCACGCGCACCGTGGCGCAGAAGCTGTCGGAACGATTCGGCCGGCCTGTCGTGGTGGAGAACCGCGCGGGCGCGGGCGGTAACATCGGCGCGCAGGCGGTTGCCACGGCAGCTGCCGACGGCTACACGTTACTGGCGACGCCCCCCGGCCCCATGACCATCAATCAGAACCTGTACAAGGACATGCAGTTCGACCCGGCCCGGCTGGTCCCCGTGGTGATGCTGGCCAGCGTGCCCAACGTCATCACCGCGCGGGCCGACTTCCCGGCCAGCTCGGTGCGCGAACTAGTGGCCTACGTCAAGGCCAACCCGGGCAAGGTGACGTACGGATCGCAGGGCAACGGATCGACCTCGCACCTCACCGGCCAGATGTTCGCCACCATCATCGGCGGCGACATGGTGCATGTGCCGTTCAAGGGCGAGGGCCCCGCGCTCACCGAACTGCTGGGCGGGCGGATCGATCTGTTCTTCGGCAACATTTCCGCCGTGCTCAAGTACCGTGAAAGCAAACACGTCAAGCTGCTGGGCCTCGCATCGGAAAAGCGCGGATCAATGGCACCGGACGTGCCTTCAGCGGCCGAAGCCGGCCTGTCCGACTTCGTCGCGTCCGCCTGGTTCGCCATCGCCGCGCCGCCCGGCACTCCGGCGGCTGTCGCCAACAAGCTTAACGCCACAATCGTCGACATCATGAAACTGCCGGACGTGCGCGAGAAATTCGCGGCGCAAGGCGCGGAAGTGGTGGGTGGTACGCCGGCGGAGATGACGTCGTTCATGAATGCGGAGCGTGCAAGATGGAAAAGAGTGATCGAGACGGCGAACGTGAAAATCGATTGAGACCCTTGCGAGCCGCGTGTTCAGCCTGCGGGTCCTCGGGTCCTCGGGTCCTCGCGGCTGACAAACTGGCTTATGCGTCGGGCACAGCAGCCAGCGGCGGAGTCGGAGGCAGCAAGATCGAGGGAAGAGGTGCACGCCGTGCTGGTGTTGCTCAGAATGTGCGACTCCCATCCCCTATGGATACCCCCGCACGAGATGCGCTCCGTCATGCGTGGGCGCTTCCGCTGAAGGGTGTGGATGCCTAAGATCTCAGACTTGCGGCAAACGCCTTTGATCGCCCCGGGGAGGGTTAGGGAAGGTCTGAACAAGGCCGAAACCTGAGCGCAT
>NZ_JAQGLS010000024.1 GCF_028292805.1 Ramlibacter sp.
ATGCCTGATGACCATAGCGAGGTGGTCCCACTCCTTCCCATCCCGAACAGGACAGTGAAACGCCTCTGCGCCGATGATAGTGCGGATTCCCGTGTGAAAGTAGGACATCGTCAGGCTGTTATACGAGAAAGGGCCCAGCAATTGCTGGGCCCTTTTCTTTTGGAAATTCCGAATCAGGTGCTCAGGAATTTTGGATCCAGTCAGCGTCGCGGGTCGCGGCGTGCACGCGCACCAGATCATTCAGAAGTTGTGAAATCCATAGCTGGAACGGCACGTCGGCAAACCAGCGGCCGTGCACGACTCGGAAATACGGCGTTGCGGTTGCCCAGTCGGCCAGTGCGGCGGTCTGCAATCGCTGGACGTCGAGCAGCTTGAATTTCAATAGCACCTTGGCCGCATGCGCCGCATGCTTGAGCGGGTTCGATCGATAGGCATCCAGCCTGCTGCGCGCACGGTCGACCGCCGGGCCGACGCCGGTGAAGACGGAGCCATGTCCGGGAACGACCACGGCGGGCGCCAGTTCATCGATCAGGTCGAGCGTCTTTTCCACCTCATCGAACGCCCTTTCCCCTTCCAGTTCCTGGAAAACGACACCGAATCCATTTTCCCAGAGCGCGTCCGCAGAGATCAACGTCCGTGTCCGGGGCTCGAAGAAGATGACCGAGTGTCGATCGTGACCCGGTGCCGCATGCACTTGCCATTCGTTCGCGCCGAGAGTGATGGTGCTGCCGGGCGGCAGGACGCCGTCGATGTGGAATCGGGGGCATGCCTGGCCAGTCGGCCGGTAGCTCAGCGCGACATCGTCCCACCGACGCACGGCATCTGCGAGACCCGGCGGGATCAATGTCTGCACAGCCGGGAAGGCCGCCTGGAGCGTGGCGTTGCCGCCGCAGTGGTCGCTGTGCAGATGCGTGTTGACAAGCGTCCGCAACTGCCTGCCACCGATGCAGTTGCGGACCATGTCCAGCGTGAGCGCAGCATGGTTTGCATAGCCGCTGTCGACGAGCGCGACGTTCTCCTCGCCGAGCAGCAGGACATTGTTGGACGACAGCCACCCGCGCTCGAACACCTGCATGCCGCGCGGGAAGGCGAAGGTGCATTGCACCATCGCTACGGCGCCGCCCGTAGCTCGCGAGGCAGGAGCTTGCCGACGTTGAACTTGGGCGGCTCGTCGCAAAACTCGATGTGCTTCGGCAGCTTGTAGCCGGTCAGGTGCTGCTGGCAATGCTGGGGGACATCGCCCTCTGGCAGCGTCGGGTTGTCCTTCACGACGAACAGCTTGATGGCTTCACCCTGCTTCTCGTCGGCCACGCCGATCGCCGCGCACTCCACCACGCCCATGCACCACGAAACCACGTTCTCCAGTTCATTGGGATAGGCTTTGAAGCCGCCGGCCGGGATCATGTCCTTTTTTCGCTCGACGATGCGCGTGTAGCCTCGCTCGTCCATGGTGCCACGTCGCCGGTCCGCATGAAACCGTCGGTCGTGAATGTTCTCTCGTTCCCCAGCGGCTGCTGGTCGTACCCCTGCATCATGTCCGGGCCGCGGATGCGATCCCGCCGGCCTGCTCCAGGGCAAGCGAGTTGCCCTCGTAGTCCTTGATCGCCAGGCCGATCCCCGGGCAGCGGCAGCCCGGTGGTCCCCGAGCGCTCTAACGCGGTCAGCGGGTTGTTGGTGCCGATCGCGCAGGTTTCGCACATGCCCCAGCCTTGCACCAGCAGGCATCCGGACGCCTGATGCCATTGACGTGCAGTTCCTTGCGGTGCCGCCATCGTGCCGGCCTGGGAGACATGGAGCCGGGAAAAATCGATGGTTCTGAACTGCGGATCCTGCAGCAATGCGTTGAACAAGGTGTTGACCGCCGCAAAGGACGTGGAAAGGACGCCGCTTGAGCACCGCGACGAACTTCTCGATGTCCGTCGGATTCGGGATCAGGGTCAGGTGCGATCCCCGCCGCATCGGGCCGAGGCACAGCGTCAACGCGAAGCTGTGATACAGCGGCACCGCGGCGATGACGTTCGTGCTGCTGACGTCGGCGACCCGGTTCAGTGTCGGCGTGAACCAGGCCTCGGACTGGAGGATGTTGCGGTGGCTGAGGATCGCGCCTTCCGACAGCCCGCCCGTCTCGCCCGCGTACTGCAGGAAGGCAACGGAGTCGAGATCCAGAACCATCGGGCACAGCGCCACGGCGGAGCCTTCGACGACCGCGGCGCGGGACGAAGTGACGCTGCGCCGCTGCGTCAATGGCAGCTGGAAGGCCGGCACCAGCCTGGCCAGCTGCCGCACCGCGAACGTGATCCAGCGGCCGTGCCAGGAACCGAGCAGCTCGCCCATCGAAGCCACGACCATCTGCCGCACCACCGTCTGCTCGACCACCTCCTCCAGCGTCCCGAAAAAATTCTGCAGGATGACGATCGGGCTCGCGCTCGCGCCCGAGTCCTTGAGCTGGTGCTCCAGCTCGCACGGCGTGTAGAGCGGGTTCACGTACACGCAGGTATAGCCGGCGCCGCCCACCGCTGCCACCGCCACGGTGAACTGCAGGATGTTGGGCAGCATGATCGCCACCCGGGCGCCAGACGCGAGTCCGCGCGGCTGCGGCCAGGCGCCGAGTGCGGTGGACCGCCGGTTCAGCTCGCGGTAGCTCATCCATCGTTCCGTGCGCACCGAGGACGGCCGCTCGGCGCCCTTGCGGAACGACTCCCCCAGCAACGCCGTCAACGATGCGTACTGGCCCACGTCGACATCGTGCCCGTCCGCCTCCGGATAGCTCTTGAGCCAGTGCTTCTGCTCCATGCGATGCTCCTTCGCAGCGATTGTGGGCAGCCGCGACGTGCCGCCGTTAGCGGGCTTGTGCTAGGACGCGCGCGAGTTCGGTCTCGCAGGCGACAGGTTCGGCGTCGAACAGCAGCTGCAGCAGGCCCTGTTCGCGCTGGTGCACCGTCTCGAGAAAGACACGCATGCCGTCGTGCGAGCTGGCAACGCCGGTAAAGGTATCGAAGCCACCTTCCAGGAAGCGCTGCAGCGCGCTCATGCCCGCCGCCGCGGCCGGCGCACGCATCATCCTGAGCATCAGGCGCAGCCCCGGCAGGCGGGTCAGGCGCGCCAGTTCCGCCCCGATGGCGACCACCCGTTGCAACTGCTGCTGCCGGTCCTCGCGCCGGCCGACCGTCTTCCAGGCCTGCACGTAGCCGGGCACGTCGACCGCGTGCGCCGCCAGCGCGCCGGCCATCGCGTGGTCGAGCGATTCGGTCAATGCATGCAGCTGCGCGAGCGCCGCCGCGGTATCGGCGACGTCGCGCGGGAACAGGCGTTCCACGGCGCCGGCGATGCGCACGAACTGCGCGTCGCGTGCGGCGAAGTCGCCGTCGCTGTACAGCTCTTCGAGGAAGAAGCGGGCGGCGGCCGCATAGGGTCCGGCCACCAGCAGGTCGGCGTAGGTGCCACGGAACCGGCGCGCCTGAAATTGCTTGACCGTCGACACCGCGGCGGCAATGTGCGGCAGCTTGCGGCTTTCCTGCCGCAATTGCTCCACCTCGCTGACCGCCCGTCGAATGGTCTCCGCCGTGTTCATGGCACCGAGTCTATACAGGCCGCCCGGTGCGGCGCGCAACCGGTGTGATACTGCGTCATGCCTCAGCGCTCCCTCCTCGCCTGGCTGCTGCGGACCGCTTTGGCGGTTCAGGCCGCGCTCCTCCTGTCGTTCCTGCTGTGGCGCTGGCCGATCTCGCCCGTCCAGGCCGTCGCGGGCGCGCTGGCCATCGTAGGCATCGCTCCACTCGTGCTCGCCATTCAATTCGTGCTCCTGCGCGTGGTCGCCCGCTCCGACAGCGCCGTCCCGCAGGCCAGTGCCATGGAACTGGCCCGGGCCTGGATCGGAGAGGTGGGCAGCCTGGTGCGCGTCTTTTACTGGCGCCTGCCTTTCCGCTGGCAAGCGCCGCCCGACTTCCTCGATCCCGCGTGCACCGGCCGCACGGGTGCCGTGCTGATCCACGGGTTCGTGTGCAACCGCGGCTTCTGGGCCCCTTGGCTGCGCCGGTTGCGCCAGCAGCAGCAGGCGCACGTCGCCGTCAACCTCGAGCCGGTGTTCGGTTCCATCGACGACTACGTTCCCATCATCGAGGCCGCCGTGCAGCGCGTCACCCGGCTGACCGGGGCGGCGCCGGTCCTGATCTGCCACAGCATGGGCGGACTGGCCGCGCGCGCCTGGCTGAGGGCTGCGGGCGACGGCGGCCGCATCGCCCACCTGGTGACCATCGGCAGCCCCCATCACGGGACCTGGCTGGGCCGCTTCAGCAACATGCCCAACGGTCGGCAGATGCGCCAGCGCGGCGCCTGGATTGCGGATCTGGAGCGGGCTGAAGCGTTGTCGCCGTTGCCGCCGTCCACCTGCTGGTACTCCAACTGCGACAACATCGTCTTTCCCCCCTCCACCGCGATGCTTGCCCACGCCCGCAACCGCTTCCTGCCGGGCGAAGCGCACGTCGCGATGGCGTTCCACCCGGACGTGATGACTGCAACCTTTCGCCTTCTTGAAGCACCAACACGACCCACATGAAAGTGAATTTGTCACAGGAATGGGAAAGGAGAATACTCACCAGCCCTGCCGAATGCGTTTCTAAGCTGTACCCAACAGGGGGAAACATGAAAGAAGCAACGTTGGGCAGCGAACTGGAAGCCGACCGTGCTCCGATGGTCCTGGACGACCTCGGTGCCGGCCTGGCGCTGATACTGGATGAGATGGCGCACGGGGTGGTGGTGGTCTCGGCACAAGGGCGGGTGCTCCACGCCAACCAGGCGGCACGCCAGGAATTGGCCCGCCGCCACACCATCTGCATTCACGAAGGTCATCTGCAGGCCGCCGACACAGCCCAGTCCCGGGCCTTGCTACAGGCGGTCGGCAAAGCCGGCAGCGGCCGCCGCAGCATGGTCGTCCTGCGGTCCGAGGGCCGGGCCAGCCTGGGCGCGGCCGTCCTGCCGCTGCGCAGCGACGCCAACGGACAGGCGGCGTCCGTGGCGCTGGTGTTCTCGCGGGCGGCGGTCTGCGAGCCGCTGATGCTGTGCTTTTTCGCCCGTACCCATGGCCTGACCAACTGCGAAGAGCAGGTGCTGTCCATCCTGTGCCAAGGCTACTCGGCACCCGAAATCGCCCTGCATCTGAAAGTCGCGGTGTCCACCGTGCGCAGCCATGTCCGCAGCCTGTGCGCCAAGACACAGTCCAACGGCGTGCGCGCCCTGGTGGGCCGGGTCGCCGTCTTGCCTCCGCTGGGAGCGGCTCGCCTGCAGGAACGAGTGCACTGAACAACTCCGTGATGGAGTTTCGCGCAATCGCGTGCTAGAGTGAATTCGAGGGGGCGCCATGAATGTGTCCAGGACAGCAGCGGAGCAGGACAGGCTGATTGCCATGCTCAAGCCGGGCATTGCCCGGCTTGCCACCAGAGGCATTCTCAGGAGCTACCGCAAGAACACGATCATCCTCAACGAGGGTGAGCCGGGCGATTCGCTGTTCGTGCTGCTCCAGGGCGAGGTCAAGGTGTACGCCACCGACGAAAACGGCCGCGAAATCACCTACGGCATGATCTCCGCGGGCGACTATTTCGGCGAGATGTCGCTCGACGGCGGGCCGCGTTCCGCCTCGGTGATGACAGTGGAGCCAACGCTTTGCTCGCTGCTGTCGCGCCAAGCCATGCAGCAGCACCTGCACGAAGAGCCAGCGTTCGCCATGGAGCTCGTCAGCCAAGTGATCCGCCGGGCACGCTCGGCAACCGAAACGGCGCGGCAGATGGCGCTACTGGATGTGTACGGGCGAGTCATCCATACACTGGAAAGCCAGCAAGGCCCGGGCGCCACGCTGACCCCCGTGGAGCTGAACCAGATCACCCACCAGCAGATCGCCAGTCGCGTCGGCGCCTCGCGCGAAATGGTCAGCCGGCTGCTGAAAGACCTGGAAAAGGGCGGCTACGTGGAATTGGGCATCAAGCGCATCACGCTCAAGAAGAAGCTGCCGGCGCGCTGGTAGTTCCGCATCACGCCGTCTGTCACGCGCCGGCGGCAGCCCCCTGCAGCGCCTTGGCAAGTCGGGAAGCCACCAGCCCCTGGGCGGGCGTGCGTTGCAGGTAGCCGGCCACGCTAAAGCGCGGCTGCGCGTCCTGCAGGCGGTCCAGCGTTTCCCGCGCCTCCTGGATGTCTCCAATTTCGAACTGGGCGGCCGCCAGCGTGCAGTAAGCCGGCACGAAGCGCCGGTTTGCCCGCAAGGATTGCTCCGCGGCAGCCACCGCCTGCGGCAGCGCTCCGTCCGCCCAGCAGGCCAGCGCCGCGCCCGCGTCGTACCAGTAACGCAGCGCCAACGGTGGCATCAGGCGCAAGGCGGCGTCGCAGGCGGCGCGCGCCCGCTGACCTTGCCCGCGCCAGGCGAACAGTTCGCCCTGGAGCAAGTGCGCCAGCGGGTCGTCCGGGCGCGAGCCCAGCGCCTGCACAAAATACTCGCCGGCGCCGCGCAGGTCCCGCGCCAGGTGCAGGGCGACGTGGCCGGCCATGCACAGGACGATGGGCGCCTGCGGATCGCACTGCAGCGCGGACTGGATGTGGGCCGTGGCCGGTTGCAGCGCGTCCTCCGCGCCCAACCAGCCTTGCAGCACGCCCAGCACGTGCCAGTGGGCCAGCCAGGCATGGGCGGCGGGATGGCGTCGGTCCCGTTCCGCCAGGTGCTCCAGCATCAGCCGGGCGCGGTCGAGGTCGGCGCGGCCCAGGCGGTGCATCACCGCGATCGACGTCAGCAGCAGGGCATAGCCTTCCAGCGCCGGCAGCGGCAGGCCTTCGGCGCGATCGACTTCATTGGCCATCACCGCCGCATTGACCGAGGGCGCTAGCGTCGCCAAGAAGGTGGTGCCGCCCGTCAGCAGATCGGGCAGCCGGCCCTTGAAACTGTCGGCCCACACGATGTGGCCGCTGTGCGTGTCCGTCAGTTCGGCGAACACGGCCAGTTGCCCGCCGATTTCGCGCGCGTGCCCGGACAGGACATACCGGCTCCCGAGGTGGCGCCGGATCTCGTCGAGCGAGGGCCGCACCTGCCGCAAGGCGACGGTCGACAAGCGCGACGTCACCTGCAGACCGTCGCTGCGTGACAAGGCGGCCACTGCCTCGTCGGCCGCCGCCTGTCCCAGCGAGCCGCTGCCGCCAGGCGCATCGGAGGTCTCGAACGGCAGCACCGCCACGCTGGCCCGCATGGTGGCGCGGGTCGGGCCGACCGCCGGCATCACCGGCGCCGGCCCGGTGAAGCCCACGCGGTAGGCGCGAACCGGCAGCTTCACGTGCTTGAGGTGGCAGGCGCCCAGGTCTTCCAGCTGGGCGTTCAGCTCGCCGCGCACCCGTTCGCGCAGGGCCCCGGAAATGACGATCTCGCCGGGGCCGGCCAGGGTGGCGATGCGCGCCGCCAGGTTCACGTCGGTGCCGTAGATGTCGTATTCGTCGGCGACGAAATCGCCGATGTGCGCCCCGATCCTCAGGTGCACCTGCTGCTCGGGGGGCAGCCCCCGGTTGCCTTCCATGAACCAGCCCTGCATCGCCAGCGCCGCGCGGATGCAGCCTTGCGGATCGGTGAACTCGATCATCAGGCCGTCACCGAGACTGCGATGCATGCGGCCGGTGTCGAGCGGCAGGCGCTTCAGCACGAAGCCGACGAAGAGCTTCCAGCGGCGGATGAATTCCGCCTCGTCTTCCTCCATCAATCGCACGGACTCGACCACGTCCGCCACGGCAATCACTTTCGTGAAGCGCGGAAAGCGACCACCGTCGACCCCGGAATGCGGCATCTTGGTAAGCGTCTGCAACTTGGAACTGAATATGTAGCACGCTCGGGCACTCCGTGTCTTGCCACTTGTGGGAGAAGCGGCCTTGGTGTGCTGTTGTAGAAGTGCACGGGCTCAATCCTGGCGCCAGGATCCCGGGATGCACCTCTTGCGCGACGCGGGAAAACCCTTACCCTTGATGGATGGCTGAAAGGCAGCAAACCACCAGTTCCCCGTCCGTCGTGCCGATCCGCTCGCTCGCCGAGAGGCACCGGGAGCGCATTGGCGTGCACCTGAGGGCGCTCGACCCGCAAGACCGCTACCTGCGTTTCGGCTACGCGGCCAGCGACGAGCAGGTGCAGCGCTACGTGGACCAGCTCGATTTCGAGCGGGACGAGATCTTTGGCATCTTCAACCGCAAGCTGGAGCTGATCGCCATGGCGCACCTGGCGTTCCTGCACACCCGGGAGGCCGGGCCGGGCGCCGAATTCGGTGTGTCGGTCTCGAAGCCGGCCCGCGGCCGCGGTTTCGGCGCCCGCCTGTTCGAGCGGGCCGTGATGCATGCGCGCAACGAAGGAGTGGAGCTGATGTTCATCCACGCCCTGTCCGAGAACACCGCAATGATCAAGATCGCCCGCAACGCCGGCGCCACGCTCGAGCGCGCCGGCGGAGAAACCGAGGCCTACCTGCGGCTGCCGCCGGCCACGCTCGACACGCGAATGAGCGAGCTGTTCGAGGAGCAACTGGCCCAGACCGACTATCGGCTGAAGGTGCAGGCCCGCAATTTCCTGGACTTCCTGGCCAGCGTGCAGGAGATCCGCCGCGGCGTCGGCGACGCCCGCCGCAAATCCGGCGCCTGAAGGCTGTTTTCCGGCACTGCCCCGCGATCCAGTATCCTATCGATCCCTCCACTCCGCCTCTGGCTGTGTCTGACCCTCACCCTGCGCGCGCAGCGCATGACAAGCAGGACAAGCGAACGTTCCTGCAGAAGGTTGCCGAGTTCATCCATCCCGGACCGGACTCCACGGCAGAACTGATCGAAACGCTTGCCGAAGCCGAAGACAACGATGTCATCGGCCCGGAGTCGCGCGTCATGCTCGAGGGCGTCATCCGCATGGCCGGCCTGACCGCCGGCGACGTCATGGTGGCGGCCCCGCGGATGGACCTGATTCACATCGACGCGCCCTACGACGAGATCCTGCACGTCGTCATCGACACGGCGCACTCGCGCTTTCCGGTGTACGAAGGCGACCGCGAGAACATCATCGGCATCCTGATGGCCAAGGACCTGCTCAAGCTGCAGCGGGCCCCGGAGCTGAATCCGCGGGCGCTGCTGCGCCCGGCGGTGTTCGTGCCGGAAACCAAGGGCCTGAACGATCTGCTGCGCGAATTCCGGGGCAACCGCAACCACCTGGCGATCGTCATCGACGAGTTCGGCCGGGTGGCCGGCCTGATCACCATCGAGGACGTGCTCGAGCAGATCGTCGGCGAGATCGAGGACGAGTTCGACATCGTCGAGGACGAGGGCGACATCTTCGGCCTGGCGGACCGCACCTACCGCGTCAGTGGCGACACCTCGATCGAGCGCGTCAGCGAAGCGTTTGGCGTGCCGCTGGTGCCGACCGGGGACGAGCCCGAGTTCGACACCATCGGCGGCCTGGTCGCACACGAGATGGGCCACGTGCCCAAGCGCGGCGAGTCCACGGTGCTGGCCGGCCTGAACTTCGTGGTGCTGCACACCAAGGGTGGCGCGGTGCGGTGGTTCAAGGTCTCGCCGGTTGAACCCGGCGACAACCCGTCTTGAACCTGCCCGGGGCGCGGTTCGCTTGCGCGCTTGCCGCCGCCGGGCTGGCCGGGCTGCTGCAGGCCTGGTCGATCGCCTGGCCCTGGAACGGGCAGCCGCAGTGGTGGCTGCAGATTCTGTCGCTGGCCGTGCTCGCCGGGGTGCTGCTGCGCGAGGATTGCTGGCGCAAGGGCTTGCTGCTCGGCTGGGCATTCGCGACCAGCTGGCTGGCCGCCACCTTCTGGTGGCTGTTCATCTCCATGCATTTCTACGGCGGCCTGGCGGCGCCGTTGGCAGCCATCGCCGTGCTCGGCCTGGCCGCCTTCCTGGCGCTGTACTACGCGGTGGGCAGCGCCGTGTTCACGCATCTGCGTGGCGCCGGGCCGCTGCGTGACGCCACCCTGTTCGCATCCCTCTGGCTGGCGGGCGAGCTGCTGCGGGTCACCTGGTTCACCGGTTTTCCCTGGGGCGCCGGTGGCTATGCCCACGTGGACGGCCCGCTGGCCTTCCTGGCTCCATGGATTGGCGTGCACGGCATGGGCTGGCTGGCTGCGTGGATCGCTTGCGCCCTGGCGCTGCTGGCGGTGCCGCGTCCGGGCAGCCGGGGCGCAATGGCCGGCGCGGCGCTAGTCGGCGTGCTGTTGCTGGCCGGCAACGGGGTGGGCCGCATCGGCCCACCAGAGTCCGCCGACGCGCCCGCCCTGCGGGTGGCACTGCTCCAGGGCAACATCGCGCAGGATGAGAAGTTCGAGGACCGCTCTGGCGTGCCGCAAGCCCTGGAGTGGTACGGCCGCATGCTGCGCAGCACCGATGCCGACTTGGTGGTGGCGCCCGAGACGGCGCTGCCGCTGCTGCCGCAGCAACTCCCCGAGGGCTACTTCGAAGCGCTGCGTGCCACCTTCGCCGACGGCTCACGCGCGGCCCTGGTCGGGCTGCCCCTGGGCAGCTACAGCGAGGGTTACACCAACTCGGTGGTCGGCATGAAGCCCGGCGACATGGCCTATCGCTACGACAAGCACCACCTGGTGCCGTTCGGCGAATTCATCCCGCCGCTGTTCAAGTGGTTCACCCGCCTGATGAACATCCCGCTGGGCGACTTCAATCGCGGCGACCTCGGCCAGCCGTCCTTCAGCTGGCGGGGCGAGCGGCTGGCGCCGAACATCTGCTATGAAGACCTGTTCGGCGAGGAGCTGGGCGCGCGCTTTCGCGACCCGGCGACGGCGCCGACCATCTTCGTCAACCTCAGCAACATCGGCTGGTTCGGCAACACGGTGGCGATCGACCAGCACCTTCACATCAGCCGCATGCGGGCGCTGGAGTTCGCCCGCCCGATGATCCGCGCCACCAACACCGGCGCCACCGCCATCATCGACCGCTTTGGCCGCGTCACCAACATGCTGGGGCGGCACACCCGCGGCGTGCTGGTCGGCGACGTCGTCGGGGGCCGCACCACGACGGCATATGCCTGGTGGGTTTCGCGCTTCGGGCTGTGGCCGCTGTGGCTGCTGGCGCTGGGCGTGCCACTGCTGGCGGCCGTGGCGCGCCGGCGCCGGCCCCCGCCCTACAATTGAAGGTTCCGCGGGCCGCCGGCCCGCGCCCCTGATCCGCGGGTGGCCACTGCCGCCCTCGCTGCCCATGCTCACATTTCAGCAAATCATCCTGAAGCTGCAGTCGTACTGGGACGCCCAGGGCTGCGCGTTGCTGCAGCCGTACGACATGGAGGTCGGCGCAGGCACCTCCCACACGGCCACGTTCCTGCGCGCACTCGGCCCCGAGCCGTGGAAGGCCGCCTATGTGCAGCCCAGCCGCCGCCCCAAGGATGGCCGCTACGGCGAGAACCCCAATCGCCTGCAGCACTATTATCAGTTTCAGGTGATCCTCAAGCCGTCCCCGGCCAACATTCAGGACCTTTATCTGCAATCGCTCTATGCCATTGGCATAGACCCCGCCGTCCACGATCTGCGCTTTGTCGAAGATGACTGGGAAAACCCCACCCTTGGCGCCTGGGGCCTGGGCTGGGAAGTGTGGTGCGATGGCATGGAAGTCAGCCAGTTCACCTACTTCCAGCAGGTTGCCGGCTTTGAGTGCAACCCGGTTTCGGGCGAGTTGACCTACGGCCTTGAACGCCTCGCCTGCTATCTGCAGAACGTTGACTCCATCATGGAGCTGAACTTCAACGGCGGGACCGGCGACGCCAAGGTCACCTATGCCGATGTGTTCCTGCAAAACGAGCAGGAATCGAGCAAGTACAATTTTGAAGCCGCCAACACCGAAATGCTGTTCCGCCATTTCGCCGACGCCGAAACCGAGTGCCGTGCCGTTCTGGCCAGGGGCTCGCAAGGCGATCGCCAGACCATGGCCATCCCCGCCTATGAGCAGGTGCTCAAGGCCGCCCACAACTTCAATCTGCTGGACGCTCGCGGCGCCATTTCGGTCACCGAACGCCAGAGCTACATCCTGCGCATCCGCGAACTCGCCAAATCCTGCGGCGAAGCCTGGCTCCAGACCGCCGGCGGCAGCGCGCCCTGACCGCCTGAACTAGCCCCCGCCATGTCATCCCGGCCCCGAGCCGGGATCCATC
>NZ_JAQGLS010000028.1 GCF_028292805.1 Ramlibacter sp.
CGAAGGCGAGCGCCAGTTCGGCGCCGCCGGCTTGCGCGGCCGCCGGGCCGGCCGGCAAGGCCGGCATGCGGTAGCGGCGCGGCGCATCGCGCAGGGCGGCAAGGAGGAGGGCGTCGCGGGGATGCAAGTCGGGCTGGCGGCAGGGCGATCCTGGATCATGCCAGCGGCGGCGAACGCATAAACTGCCGCATGACCGAAGCCGACCTGGCCCGGGTGACCGACCCCGGCATGCGCTTGCTGGCCAGCCTGGGCTGGCTGCAGCGCATGCCGCCGCAGACTGTCTTCATCAACGAAGGCGAGACGGCGGACAGCGCCTACGTGATCCTCAGCGGTCGGGTGAAAGTCTTCGCCTCCGATCCGCAAGGGCGCGAGATCGTGCTGAACATCTGCGGCGCCGGCGAGTGCATTGGCGACATGGCTCTGGACGGCGGCCCGCGCTCGGCCTCGGTCATGACGCTCGACCGTGTGACCTGCGCGCTGGTGCCGCACGACGCCTTGCGCAAGGCCGTGACCGGCGACCCCGACTTCGCCATGCGGCTGATCACCACGCTGATCCGCCGCAACCGCATCGCCACCTCCAAGATCAAGGGCCTGGCGCTGCAGGGTGTGCGGGAGCGGGTGCTGGCCTTGCTGCAGGGGCTGGCCGTCGAGCGCGACGGCGGGCGCATCGTCGGCGAACGCCTGTCGCAGCAGGAAATCGCGCAGCGGGTCGGCGCCTCGCGCGACATGGTCCGGCGGGTGTTCCAGGAGCTGCAAGCCGACGGCGCCATCGGCATCGAGCGCCGCCAGATCACGCTGCTGCGGCCGCCTTCCGCCGGCTGAGCCTGCCCGCGCGGCGTGAATTGCAGAATTTTCTGCAATTGCTGCCCCACATCCTCGTTAACGCCCCGCCCGCCATCGGATGGACAGTGGCGGCACGGCACGGCCCGCTCGCAGGATTGTTGAAGGACACATCGCCATGGACCGCCACGACACCGACGAAGCACCGATCCGCATCGGCAAGATCGAGATCCGCTACCTGGTGGATGGCAGCCACACCCGCCAACCCGGCATGTTCGAGATGACCTTGCCGCCGGCCTGCAACGTGCCGCCGCCGCACAGCCACAAGCAATCGGACGAACTGGTCTACGTGCTGGAAGGCCGGCTGCGCCACGTGATGGACGGCGTGGTGCGCCACCTCAACGCCGGCGACACGATCTTCACGCCGCGCGGCAGCGTGCACGCCTTCAGCAATCCGTTTTGCGAGCCGGTGCGCACGCTGACCGTGCTCACGCCCGACATCGGCGCCGCCTACTTCCTCGATGCCGCCGAGGTGGTGAATGCGGGCGATCCGCCGGACCGGGACCGGCTCAAGAAAGTGATGCGGCGCTACGGGCTGACCATGCCTCGCGCGGCGGCCTACGTCTGAGCGAATTTCAAGCAAGGCTGGCCGTGAGGAACGAGATGGTCCGCTCCCACGCCTGCTTCGCCGCCGCCGCGTCGTAGCGCGGCGGGGTGTCGTTGTTGAAGCTGTGTGCATGCCCGGGTATTGCACCATCGTGTAGCGGGCACCAGCGGCCTGCAAGGCTGCCTGGTCGGCCGGAAGACGGAGTTGATGCGCTGGTCCACTGCGGCCAGGTGGACCAGCAGCGCCGCCTTGATCTGGCGCCTCTGGCGGCGCCGGGTTGCTGCCGTAGAACGGCACCGCCGCGTTCAGGTCGGGCAGCCGGACGGCCAGCCAGTGCGCCATGCTGCCGCCGTAGCAAAGCCGACCGCGCCGACCTTTGCGTTGCCATCGGCCTGTGCCCGCAGCCAGCCGGCGCAGCCGGGAAATCTGCGCAGGCCTGGAAGTCGGTGCAGTCGCAGACGGCGCGCACCCCGCGTTGCGGTTGCCCGACTTCGCCCCGGACGGCGGCGCAGCGGCACTGGAAGCGGTGGTTCATGAATGGTATTGTGGATACTTCCACTCCCGAGAGGAAGGCCACGATGAAGACAGCACGCCGCCGCGCCCTGCATGCCCTGGCCGGACTCGCCGCCGCCGCCAGCTGCGCCCTGGCCGCTGCCCAGGGCTTTCCGTCCAAGCCCATCACGCTGATCGTTCCCAATCCGCCGGGCGGGCTGGTCGACGGCTCCGCCCGGCTGCTGGGCGAGCCGCTGGCGCGGGTGCTGGGCCAGCCGGTGGTGATCGACAACAAGGGCGGCGCCAGCGGCAACGTGGCGTACGGGCAGGTGGCGCGCGCGCCGGCCGACGGCTACACGCTGCTGACCTCGTATTCGGCGTACCACGTGGGCAACCCCTCGCTGTTCCCCAAGATGCCGTGGGCGCAGAAAGACCTGGCGCCGGTGGCGCTGATCACGGCCGCCACCAACGTGATCGCGGTGCATCCCTCGGTGCCGGCGAACAGCCTGCAGGAGTTCATCGCCTACCTGAAGAAGAATCCGGGGCGCCTGAGCTACGCGTCGCAGGGCAACGGCTCGTTGTCGCACGTGGGCACCGAGATGTTCAAGATGCAGACCGGCACCAGCATGGTCCACATCCCGTACCGCGGCTCCGGCGCCGCCA
>NZ_JAQGLS010000032.1 GCF_028292805.1 Ramlibacter sp.
AAGATGTAGGGAAAGCACAGCACGTTGTTGACCTGGTTCGGGTAGTCCGAGCGGCCGGTGGCCATGATGCAGTCGGGCCGCACTTCCTTGGCCAGCTCGGGACGGATCTCGGGCTCGGGGTTGGCCAGCGCCAGGATGATCGGCTTGTCGGCCATGGTCTTCACCATGTCCTGGCTCAGGACGCCGGGCGCCGAGCAGCCGAGGAACACGTCGGCGCCGTTGACCGCGTCGGCCATGGTGCGCTCGCTGCCGGTTTGCGCATAACGCGCCTTCGATTCGTCAAAACCGCCGGGCCGGCCTTCATAGATCACGCCCTTGGAATCGCAGACATAGATGTTCTCGATGCGCACGCCCAGCCCGACCATCACGTCCAGGCAGGCCAGCGCCGCCGCGCCCGCGCCCGAGACCGCCACGCGCACCTCGCCGATCTGCTTGCCGACCAGCTCCAGCCCGTTGAGCAGCGCCGCCGACGAGATGATGGCCGTGCCATGCTGGTCGTCGTGGAAGACGGGGATGTTCATCCGGTCGCGCAGCTTCTTCTCGATGTAGAAGCACTCGGGCGCCTTGATGTCTTCCAGGTTGATGCCGCCCAGCGTCGGCTCCAGCGCCGCAATGATGTCGACCAGCTTGTCGGGGTCGCGCTCGGCCAGCTCGATGTCGAACACGTCGATGCCGGCGAATTTCTTGAACAGGCAGCCCTTGCCTTCCATCACCGGCTTGCCGGCCAGCGGCCCGATGTCGCCCAGGCCCAGCACGGCCGTGCCGTTGGTGATCACGCCAACCAGGTTGCCGCGCGAGGTGTATTCCGCTGCCAGCGCCGGGTTGGCCTGGATGTCCAAACAAGGATAGGCAACGCCGGGCGAATAGGCCAGCGACAGGTCGCGCTGGTTCGACAGCGGCTTGGTCGGCATGACGGCGATCTTGCCGCGCGTCGGGGTGCGGTGGTACTCGCGCGCGGCCTCGCGCAAGGCCAGCTCGGCCTGCGAGGTGGGTTCCTGCATGTCTTTCATGGTGTCTCCTGGAGCTCTTGTTGACTGCAACGCTACGCCGTTCCGGCCGCCGGTGGGGCCGTGGAACCACGCAGTTGAAATGGTTTGGACCTGGAAGGTGGGAGTGGGCACGGCGCCGCGCTCAGCGGCAGGTGCCGATCGCGCCAGCCGGCAGGCGACTGCTGGCCGGCTGAGGGCACCTCAGGCCTGGCTGGGCATCGGAGTCCCGGCAAAAAACGCCGACAGATTGTCGAGCACGCGCTGCGCCATGGCCGTGCGGGTCTGCACCGTGGAGCAGGCGATGTGCGGCAGCAGCACGACGTTGTCCAGGGTGAACAGCTCCGGCGGCACGTGCGGCTCGCGCTCGAACACGTCCAGCCCGGCGCCGGCGATGCGCTTGTCGCGCAGCGCCCGCACCAATGCGGCCTCGTCGACGACGCTGCCGCGGGCGACGTTCACCAGGTAGCCTTTGGGGCCCAGCGCGTCCAGCACGGACTCGTTCACCAGATGCCGGGTTTCGGCGCCGCCGGCGGTGATCACCACCAGGAAGTCGCACCAGCGGGCCAGCTCCAGCAGCTGCGGCTCGTGCTGCCAGGCGACGCCGTCCACCGGCCGGCGCGAGTGGTAGCGCACTTCCATGTCGAAGCCGCTGGCGCGGCGCGCGATGGTGCGGCCGATGCGGCCGAGCCCGACCACGCCCAGCC
This sequence comes from Ramlibacter sp., assembly GCF_028292805.1. Classification (GTDB taxonomy): domain Bacteria; phylum Pseudomonadota; class Gammaproteobacteria; order Burkholderiales; family Burkholderiaceae_C; genus Ramlibacter. The sequence goes on from NZ_JAQGLS010000032.1 coordinate 1,694, forward strand.
TGGCGTTGCTCACCTGCCGCCCCAGCGGAAACGGCGGCGCCGGCTGCGCCGCCCAGCGGCCGGCGCGCACGTAGCGGTCGGCGGCGCTCAGGTTGCGGGCCACGTCCAGCAGCAGGCCGAAGGCGACGTCGGCCACGCAGTCGTTCAGCACGTGCGGCGTGTAGCCGACCGGGATGGCACGCGCCGCGGCGGCCGCCAGGTCGAGCTTGTCGAGGCCCACGCCGAAGCTGGAGACGACGCGCAGCTTGGGCAAGGCGCCGATCAAGGCGGCATCGAAGCCGAACGCGGGGGAGGTCGCCAGCGCCTGGAACTCGGCGCCGTGCACGGCCAGGAAATGGTCGCGGCCGGGACCGGCGGGCGGCAGCTGCCGGACTTCGTAGGTGTCGGCCAGTTGCTGCTCCAGGAAGGGCAGCAGGGGCAGGGCTTGCAAAAGGGTCGGTCGCATTCAGTTCACTTTCACGGCGTCTCAGGTCACCGGTGCCGGATTGAACAGCACCAGCGCGTTGTGCAGCTTCCACTGCTCGGCCCAGGTTTTCTTGCGGCCGCTGGCCACGTCCAGCATCAGCTGGAACAGCTCCCAGCCCACATCTTCGATGCTGGCGGTGCCGTCGGCGATCTTGCCCGCGTTGACGTCCATCAGGTCGTGCCAGCGCCGCGCCAGGTCGGTCCGCGTCGCCACCTTGATCACCGGCACCTGCGCCAGGCCGTAGGGCGTGCCGCGGCCGGTGGTGAACACGTGCAGGTTCATGCCGGCCGCCAGCTGCAGCGTGCCGCAGATGAAGTCGCTGGCCGGCGTCGCCGCGTACGTCAGGCCCTTCTGCCTGAGCTTCTCGCCGGGCGCGAGCACGCCGGTGATGGTGGAAGAGCCGGACTTGACGATCGAGCCCATCGCCTTTTCGACGATGTTGGACAGGCCGCCTTTCTTGTTGCCGGGCGTGGTGTTGGCGCTGCGGTCGACGCTGCCGCGCTGCAGGTAGGCGTCGTACCAGGCCATCTCCCGGATCATGGCCTCGGCCACTTCCGGCGTGCTGGCGCGCGCCGTGAGCTGGGCGATGCCGTCGCGCACCTCGGTGGTTTCGGAGAACATCACGCTGGCGCCGGCCCGCACCAGCAGGTCGGAGCAGTAGCCGACGGCGGGGTTGGCGGTGACGCCGGAGAAGGCGTCGCTGCCGCCGCACTGCACGCCCACCACCAACTCGCTGGCCGGCACCGTCTCGCGCCGGCGGACGTCGAGCCGGCGCAGGTGTTCCTCGGCCTGCCGCATGATGGAGTCGACCATCGACATGAAGCCGACATGGGCGTCGTCCTGCAGGCACACCACGTCCAGGTCGGGCGCTGCGCCGCGCTGGTCGGCGATCGGGATGCTTCCCGGCGGCAGCAGCCGCTCGGGTTGCAGCTTCTCGCAGCCCAGGCTGACCACCATCACCTCGCCGCCGAAGTTGGGGTTCAGGCTGATGTTGCGCAGGGTGCGGATCGGCACCACCGCGTCGGGCGCGTCGATGGCGACGCCGCAGCCGTAGCCGTGCTCCAGCGCCACCACGTCGTCGACGTTCCGGTATTTGGGCAGCAGCTCGGACTTGATGCGTTGCACCGCGAAGTCGGTGACGCCGGCGACGCACTGCACCGTCTGCGTGATGGCCAGGATGTTGCGGGTGCCGACCGAGCCGTCCGCATTGCGGTAGCCCTCGAAGGTGTAGCCCTGAAGCGGTGCTTGCGGCGCGCGCTGCTCGGTGGCGATCGGCAGGCCTTCCAGCCCGCGTGCCTGCGGCATCTGCAGCAGCCGCTCGTGCACCCAGCTGCCGGCCGCGATGTCCTTGAGCGCATAGCCGATGGGCACGTCGTAGCGCCGCACCACGCCGCCGGCCGGCAGGTCGAGCAGCGCCACCTTGTGGCCCTGCGGTACGGTGTCGCGCAGGACCAGGCCGCAGGCCAGCACGGTGCCGGCCGGCAGGCCGCCCAGGTTGGCGACGATGGCCACGTTGTCGGCCTCGTGCATGGCGATGGTCAAGGGGGCCTGCGTCATGACAGCTTCCTCAGTCGATCTTGATGTTGGCCGCCGCCACCACCTGGGCCCAGCGCTTGCGTTCGGCAGCGAAGAACTGGTCTTGCTCGGTCGGAGTCATCGTCACCACTTCGGCGCCCTGGCCGGCGAGGCGGGCACGCACGTCGGCGCTGCGGATGGCGGTGATCAGGGCCGTGTTGAGCTTCTGCACGATCGGCTGCGGCGTGGCCTTGGGCACCAGCACGCCTTGCCAGGTGCCGGACTCGAAGCCGGGAATGCCTTGCTCGGCGATGGTCGGCACGTCGCCGATCAGCGGCATGCGGGTCTGCTTGGACACCGCCAGCACCTTGAGCTTGCCGCTCTGCACGTGCGGCAGCGTGGCCAGCATCCCGTTCATCATCACGTTGGTCTGGCCGGCCACCGTGTCCTGGATCGCCTGGCTGCCGCCCTTGTACGGCACATACTGCCAGCGGGCGCCGCTGGCCTGCGCCAGCGCCACGCCGGCCAGATGCGGCGCGCCGCCGGTGCCGCTGATGGCGAAGTTCATGTCCTTTTGTCTGGACAGGGCCACCAGTTCCTTGAGGTTGTTGGCCGGCACCGAGGGGTGCACCACCAGCAGGTGCGGCGAGTAGGCCAGCATGGTCACGCCGCGCAAGTCCCGGGACGGGTCGAACGGCAGCCTGGTGTAGACCGACGGCGTGATCGCCAGCGCGCCCACGTCGCACAGCAGGAAGGTGTGGCCGTCCGGCGCCGACTTGGCGACGAAGTCGGTGCCCAGGTTGCCGTTGGCGCCGGGCTTGTTCTCGACGATCACCGAGGTCTTGAGCGTCTCGCCCAGCAGGTTGGCGATCGCGCGGGCGATGATGTCCGACGAGCCGCCCGGCGGATACGGCACGACGATGCGGATCGGGCCGGACGGCCACTTGTCGGCCTGGGCGAAGGCGGCCGGCGCGGCGATGGCGGCGGCGCCGGTGGCGAGCGCCTGGCGGCGGGTGATGGTCATGTCAGTCTCCCTGCGTTGAAATGGTGTCAGTCGGGCGCGACCTGGTGCGCGGCCATCAGTTCCAGTGCCCGCACCAGCGCCGAGTGATCGAGGCCACCCATGTCGTTGGCGGCGCACACCTGCATCAGCTGGGCGGCGCCGGCGGTCTGCGGCAAGGCCACGCCGAGCTCGCGCGCGCCTTGCAACGCCAGCCCCAAGTCCTTCTGGTGCAGGGCGATCCGAAAGCCCGGCGCAAAGATGCGCTTGACCATGCGTTCGCCGTGCACTTCCAATACCCGGCTGGCCGCGAAGCCGCCCATCAGCGCCTGGCGCACCCGGGCCGGGTCGGCGCCCGCCTTGCTGGCGAACAGCAGGGCCTCGCCGACGGCGGCGATGTTCAGCGCCACGATGATCTGGTTGGCCACCTTGGTGGTCTGGCCGTCGCCGACGCCGCCGACCAGGGTGATGTTCTTGCCCATCTTTGCCAGCAGCGGGCGAACGCGCTCGAACACCGCCTCCTCACCGCCGCACATGATGGTCAGCGCGGCGGCCCTGGCGCCGACTTCGCCGCCGGACACCGGCGCATCGACATAGTCGGCGCCCAGCGCATTGATCTTCTGCGCGAAGGCCTTGGTGGCCATCGGCGAGATCGAGCTCATGTCGAGCACCACCTTGCGCGCGCCGGCCGCGCCGGGCTGCAGTGCCTCGGCCACGCCGCCCGCGCCGAACAGCACGGCTTCCACGTCCGGCGTGTCCGGCACCATGGTGATGATCACGTCCGACTGCCGCGCCACCTCGGCGGCATTGGCGCACGTCACTGCCATGGTCTGGGCGATGGTGGCGGGCACCTTGCTGCGGGTGTGGACGTACAGCTGGTGGCCGGCGTCGGCGAGATGGCGGGCCATGGGCGCGCCCATGATGCCCAGGCCGATGAATCCGATGTTCATGCGTTTGCTCCTTGTCTTCGTCTTCCTCACTCGCTTGCGGGGGAGGGTTTGGGGTGCGGGCACACCCCGCGCCTGAACGAATGCCGCAGCGCCCCATTCCGGCCTTTCCCCGCAGGGGAAAGGAGGAATACCGTTATCTGACCAGCGCCGGGCGCTTGGGGTCGAACTTCCAGCCCGGCACCAAAAACTGCATGCCGATCGCATCGTCGCGCGAACCGAGCCCGTGTTGCTGGTACAACCGGTTCGCCTTGTCCAGTTCGGCCTCGTCGAGCGCGATGCCCAGCCCGGGCTGCGCCGGCACCCGCACGTAGCCGCCTTCGATCTTCAGCGGTTCCTTGGTCAGCCGTTGGCCGTCCTGCCAGATCCAATGCGTGTCGATGGCCGTCACCTTGCCGGGCGCCGCGGCG
>NZ_JAQGLS010000044.1 GCF_028292805.1 Ramlibacter sp.
AGCCCTGCACGGCGGAGCCGAAGCCGAACCAGCCGGGCAGCGTCAGGCGGCACTGGCCCCAGCTGAAGCCCCAGGGCACGGCGCGCAAATCCTCGATGCGTTGCGAGGGCTTGCGGGAAGCCGGGCGCGAGCTGATGTTCAGCTCGGCGATCTCGCGGATCGGCGTGGCGCTGAAGAAGAAGTCGACGAACCCGGGCGTCTCGTACACGAGCCTGCGGTAGGCGGCCATGCTCGCTTGCGACAGCACTTCGGCGGCCTGCAGGAAGGCCTTGGGCGCCGGCTTGGTCGGCTGCAGCAGGGTCGCTTCCAGCGTCGCGGCGACCAGGGTTTCGAGATTGCGGCGGCCGATCTCCGCGTTGGCGTACTTGGAGGCGATCACTTCGCCCTGTTCGGTCAGGCGGATCTGGCCGCGCACCGTGCCCGGAGGCTGCGCCAGGATCGCCTGGTAGCTCGGACCGCCGCCGCGGCCGACCGTGCCGCCGCGGCCATGGAACAGGCGCAGCTGGATGTCGTGCGAATTGGCCAGCTGCTCGAACAGGGCGACCAGCGCGATCTCGGCGCGGTACAGCTCCCAGTTGCTGGTGAAGATGCCGCCGTCCTTGTTGCTGTCGCTGTAGCCCAGCATGATGTCCTGCTCGGCGCCCGAGCGCTGCACCAGCTGCGCGATGCCGGGCAACGAGTAGAACTCGCGCATGATGGGCGCGGCCCGCCGCAGGTCGGCGATGGTCTCGAACAGCGGCACCACGATCAGGTCCGCCGTGGCGCCCTGGTCCAGCGTGCCGTGCAGCAGGCCCACTTCCTTTTGCAGCAGCAGCACCTCCAGCAGGTCGCTCACCTCCTCGGTGTGGCTGATGATGTAGTGCTTGATCGCCTGCCCGCCGTAGCGCGCCCGCATGCGCTGCGCCATCTCGAAGATCGCCAGTTCCTGGCCGGCATGCTCGCTGTAGCCGGCGCCCATCACGCGCAAGGGCCGGGCGTCGCGCAGCAGCCGCAGCAGCACTTCGCGCTTGCCGTCCTCGGCCAGCGCGCCGTAGTCGGCCTCCACCCGCGCCACCTTGAGCAGCTCGGCGATCACTTCCTCGTGCTGCTCGGAGTTCTGCCGCAAGTCGACGGTGGCCAGGTGAAAGCCGAACACTTCCACCGCGCGGATCAGCGGGCGCAAGCGCTGTTGCGCCATCGCGCCGCCGTGGTGGGCCACCAGCGAGTCGCGGATGGTGCGCAGGTCGGCCAGGAAGTCTTCGGCCCGCCCGTAGGGGTTTTGCGGTGGCAAGGCGTGGCGGGCGGCATCGCCGCCGGTGTAGGCTTTCAGCGTCGCGGCCAGCCGCGCATACATGCCGGTCACCGCGCGCCGGTACGGCTCGTCCAGCCGGTGCTCGTTGGTGTCGGGCGAGGCATCGGCCAGCGCCTTCATGGCCGGCGTCACCTGCACCAGCATCGCCGACAGCGACAGCTCGCTGCCCAGCCAGAACAGCTCGGTGAGGTAGTGCCGCAGCGCCACCTCGCATTGCCGGCGCAGCGCGTACTCCAGCGTCTCGGCGCTGACGTTCGGGTTGCCGTCGCGGTCGCCGCCGATCCACTGGCCCATGCGCAGGAAGCTCGCCACCGGGTGCTGGCCGAGCTCCTGCTCCAGCTGCGCATACAGCTTCGGGATCTCGCGCAGGAAGGTGGCTTCGTAATAGCTCAGCGCCGTTTCGATCTCGTCGGCGACGGACAGCTTGGAATAGCGCAGCAGCCGGGTCTGCCACAGCTGCTGCACGCGGGCCCGCATGTGCGCCTCGTTGGCCGCCAGCTCGCGCGGCGCCAGGGTGTCGCGCGGCAGTGCCCGGGCGCGGATCTCGTCGCGTTCGGTCAGCAGGCGGGCGATGTCGCGTTCGGCGTCGAGGATGCTCTTGCGCTGGACCTCGGTCGGGTGCGCCGTCAGCACCGGCGACAGGTAGGCGTGGGCCAGGGTCTGCGACACGGTGCGGGCGTTGATGCCGGCCCAGCGCAGCCGCGCCAGCGCCACCTCCAGGCTGCCTTCCTGGGTGTCGCCGGCGCGCTCGTGCACCTGCCGCCGCCGGATGTGGTGGCGGTCCTCTGCCAGGTTGGCCAGGTGGCTGAAGTAGGTGAAGGCGCGGATCACCCGCACGGCCTGGTCGCCCGACAGCGACTTGAGCAGGCTCTTCAAGGCCCGGTCGGCTTCGTGGTCGGTGTCGCGCCGAAAGGCGACCGACAGCTTGCGGATGCGCTCGACCAGCTCGTAGACCGTCACCCCTTCCTGCTCGCGGATCACGTCGCCCAGGATGCGGCCCAGCAGCCGGATGTCCTCCAGCAGCGGTCGTTCGTTGTCCTTGGCGCGCCGCGCGGGCGCTGGCGGGGCTGGCGGCATGAAAGGCTCCTGTGGCGGCGGCAGGGTTGCTTAAATTTTCGGCAATGGCCATGCTAGCATCCACCTCCCCCGGAGCATGACAGGCAGGTGACGATTGAGCCAGTTCACGATAGCCACGCGCGAGAGCCGGCTTGCCCTGTGGCAGGCCGAGCACGTGAAGGCGCTGCTCGAGCAGCGCGGCCACCAGGTCACGCTGCTGGGCATGACCACGCGCGGCGACCAGATCCTCGATCGCTCGCTGAGCAAGGTCGGCGGCAAGGGCCTGTTCGTCAAGGAGCTGGAAGTGGCCCTGGAAGAGGGCCGGGCCGATTTGGCCGTTCACTCGCTCAAAGACGTCCCCATGGAGCTGCCCGACGGCTTCACGCTGGCTTGCGTGATGGAGCGCGAGGATCCGCGCGACGCCTTCGTCTCCAACCGCTTCGCCACGCTGGCCGACCTGCCCCACGGTGCCGTGGTCGGCACCTCGAGCCTGCGCCGCGTGGTGCTGGTGCGCGCGTTGCGGCCAGACCTGCGGATCGAGCCGCTGCGCGGCAACCTCGACACGCGGCTGCGCAAGCTCGATGAAGGCAACTACGACGCCATCGTGCTGGCCGCCGCTGGCTTGAAGCGCCTGGGCCTGGGCCAGCGCATCGCGCAGGTGTTCGAGCCGGTCGAGATGCTGCCGGCCGCCGGCCAGGGCGCGCTCGGCATCGAGGTGCGCAGCGGGCGCGACGACGTGATCGCCGCGCTGGCCCCGCTGGAACACCACGCCACCTGGCTGTGCGTCGCCGCCGAACGCGCGGTCAGCCGGGCCATGGGCGGCAGCTGCTCCATGCCGCTGGCGGCCCATGCCCGCTTCGACGGCGAGTACCTGCAGCTGGAAGCGGCCTGGGGCGACCCGGAACAGCCGGCGCCGCTGGTGCGTGCCCGCTGCGCCGAGGTGGTGGGCGAGCTGCATCAGGCGGCGGCCCTCGGCACCGTGGTGGCGTCCCGCCTGCGGGCGGGCGGCGCCCACTGAGCGCGATGCCGGTCGTCATCACCCGGCCGGCGCGGGACGGGCAGCGCTGGGTGGAGCAATTGCGTGCCCGCGGCATCCCGGCGCAGGCCCTGCCGCTGCTGGCGATCGGCCCGGCGCCCGATGCCGAGGCCTTGTGCCTGGCGCGCGACACCGTGGCCGATCACGCTGGCGTCATGTTCGTCAGCGCCAATGCCGTGCAGGGCTTCTTCGGGCCCGGCCCGCTGGCCTGGCCGGCCAACACGCGGGCCTGGGCTCCGGGCCCGGGAACCGCCGAGGCGTTGCGCGAGCAGGGGCTGCCTGCGGCAGCCATCGCCGCGTCGGCGGCCGATGCCGCCCAGTTCGATTCCGAAAACCTGTGGAAGGTGGTGGCCGGCCAGTTGCGCGCGGGGGATCGCCTGCTGCTGGTGCGCGGCGCCGACGAAACCGGCCGCAGCCAGGGCCGCGAATGGCTCGCCGGAATGCTGGCCGCGGCCGGCGTGCGGGTCGACGTGGTCAGCGCCTACTCCCGGGGCGTTCCCGCCTGGACGCCGGGGCAACGGCAGCTCGCCGCGCACGCCGCCGGCGCCGGCAGCGTGTGGCTGTTCAGCAGTTCGCAAGCCGCCGGCAACCTGCGGCTGCTGGCGCCGGACACGGCGTGGGAGCGGGCCAAGGCGATCGCCACCCACCCGCGCATCGCGCAGGCCGTGCGCGCGCTGGGCTTTGGCGACGTGCGCGAATGCCGGCCCGGCTTCGCGGACGTGATCGCGTCGATAGAATCGACCCGATGAGTGCCTTGCCCCCGACGCCACCGCCCGAGCCGCAGCCGACGCTGCCGGCGACGTCACCGGTGCCGCTGGGCCCGCTGCCCGATCCGGCCCGCACGGTGACGGTGTCGCGCGCCACGCTGCTGCTGCTGGTGTCGCTGGCCGGCGGTTCGCTGCTGTGGAGCGCCATGCTGTGGCAAAAGCTCGGCACCATCCAGGAGCAGCTGGCGCGCCAGAGCGCTGACAGCGGCGCCGCCGCCGTGGAGGCGCGGGCGCTGGCGCGCCAGGCCCAGGACATCGCGCGCGACGCCTCGGCCCGCCAGGCCGTGCTGGAGTCGCGCCTGACCGAGGTCGCCATGCAGCGCTCGCAGATCGAGGAGCTGATGCAGAGCCTGTCGCGCTCGCGCGACGAGAACCTGGTGGTGGACATCGAATCGGCCTTGCGGCTGGCGCAGCAGCAAACCCAGCTGACCGGCAGCGCCGAGCCGCTGCTGGCCGCCCTGCGCAGCGCGGAGCAGCGGCTGGCGCGGGCCGGCCAGCCGCGACTGGCGCGGCTGCATGCGGCGGTGGTGCGTGACATGACGCGCATCCGCGCCGCTGCCGTGACCGACGTGCCCGGCGTGCTGGCGCGGCTCGATGAACTGGTGCGGCAGGTCGACGATCTGCCGCTGGCGAATGCGGCGCCGGGCGCGTCGGTCAACGACTTGCCCCGCCGGCCGCCCTCGTCGGCCGCCGCACTGTGGTGGGAACGCTGGCGCGACGCCGTCGCCGCCGAAGCACGCGCGCTGGTGCGGGTCAGCCGCATCGAAGACCCGGAGGCCGTGCTGGTGGCGCCGGAGCAGGGCTTCTTCCTGCGCGAGAACCTCAAACTGAAACTGCTCAATGCGCGGCTGTCGCTGCTGGCGCGACAGAACGACGCGGCCCGGGCCGACGTGATCGAGGCCGGGGCCGCGCTGCACAAGTACTTCGACCAGGGCTCGCGCCGCACCCAGGCGGCGATGGCGCAGCTGCAGCAGGTGCAGGCCCAGGTGCGCTCGGCGGAACTGCCGCGGGTGGACGAGACGCTGGCCGCGCTCGCCACCGCCGCGGCCGGGAAGTAGGGAGCGCCCGCAGATGCGTGCCGCCCTCTGGCTGCTGGCGTTGTTTGGCGTGGCCGTTGCCGGGGCCCTGTTCGCCGGCAACAACCAGGGCTCGGTGGCCCTGTTCTGGCCGCCGTACCGGATCGACCTGTCGCTCAACCTGGTGCTGCTGCTGCTGCTGGGCGCCTTTCTGTTCCTGCATGCCGCCTTCGGCGCGCTGGCCGCGCTGTTCGACCTGCCGCGCCAGGCCTTGCGCTGGCGCACGCAGCAAAAGGAACGCGCCATGCATGCCTCGCTGCTGGATGCGCTGTCGCACATGCTGGCCGGCCGCTTCATCCGCGCGCGCAAGTCGGCCGAGGCGGTGCTGCTGCAGGAGGCGTCACTGACCGCCTCCAGCCACCAGCCGGCCAATGCCTCGCAGCTGCGGGCGATCGCGCACCTGCTGGCCGCCGAGAGCGCGCAGGCGCTGCAGGACCGCCCCGGCCGCGAGACGCACCTGCAGCGGGCGCTGGAGCATGCCAGCGGCCGCGACGCCCACGAGACGCGCGAAGGTGCCTTGCTGCGCGCGGCCCGCTGGTCGCTGGACGACCGCGACCCCGAGGCGGCCATGCAGTGGCTGCAGGGGCTGCCGCAGGGCGC
>NZ_JAQGLS010000047.1 GCF_028292805.1 Ramlibacter sp.
AGGCGGCGCAAGCCCGCCTCGCCGGCCCCGGTCCTACGTCGATCCTCCCCGCCGGCCCACAGTGGTCGGCACGCCCGCGCGTCTAGATTGGCACAGCTGCCGGACGGTCCGGCCGCCAACACGAGGAACCCCATGCCCCAATCGACCAAAGACTCCCAGGGTGGAAAGAGCCACGCCGGCAAAAAGAAGCATTCGAGCGGCGAGGTGTCCGACAAGGCGGCGGCGAGAAAAACCGGTGGCCGCTCCGCAGGCTCGCCGACCGGGCCGAACAAGCACGGCGAAAAAAAGACCACGCCGCATTGAGGAGCAAGGACAAGAGGGAGGGGTCATGACAGCCACTCCCTCCGGGTTCTCGCCACAAACAACGCCCGCCGCTTCAGCCGCACCTTGACTTGCCGCCGATCCGTGTCCGCAGGAGCTTGGCCCCACAGCGGCGGCACTGGTACAGGCGAAGCAGTGGCAGCAGTCGCATCCCGAAAGATCGTCGAATGCGGCGCAGCCTGCGCAGGCCGCGGGTGCATCGCAGGACGCGCAAGCCTGCACTGTTGCGCCCAGGTAGTTCGTTTCAGCGAGGCACGTGTCTGCTGGTGGGTGAAGCTGTAGGCGGGTGAGAAGCGGAACAGGGGACGACCGGGCGCGGGGAGCCACGAAAGCACACGCCCAGCGCCTGCGCCGCAAGAGTATTCCTGCCGGCAGCAGGCGATTTCCCCAGCCACCGGCTGCGAAGAAGTCCGCGGGAAAGAGCGCGCTGGCGCAAGCGGACGACCGAGCGGCGCCGGCAGGTGTTCTGGTCGTTGGTGTGTCGGCCCGCCAAGTGCGTTGCGAGCGGCCAGGAAGGGCGCCGCGCCAGCCACGAGTGTCAGCGCCAGGGCCCCAGGAACGGCCGATGCCGCTCATGTCGGCTGGCCAAGGCTTTGCGCCGGGGCTGGCCAAGGCTTTGCGCCGGTGTGTGGGTGGTGGGACGTGCGGGGGTCGAACCCACGACAAACGGATTAAAAGTCCGCTGCTCTACCAACTGAGCTAACGTCCCACGCTCTTGCTACATTTGCACTGCAGCAAAGCCTACGATTATAGCGCGTCTTTTGCGGATTTTCGGGTGGCGATCCTGTCGAGGATCCACCCCGCCGCGCATTGGCCGAAAGTTGCCGTCACGCTCACCACCGAGCCGTAGCCGTGGCAGTTGAGCGAGCCGTCGCCTTCGGTCGCGCAGGAGGCATCCGGGGGCGCAACCGCCTCGCGGCTGAACACGCAATGCACGCCGATCCGCTTGCCTTCCCTGGGCGCGCGATGGAATTTGCGCAGCCGGTAACGCAACTGCGCCAGCAGCGGGTCGTGCGTGGTCCTGGCCAGGTCGTCGATGTCCACCTGATGCGCCAGCCGCTTGCCGCCGGCGGCGCCGCAGGCGATGAACATCGTTTTCGTCTGCACGGCCCAGGCAGCCATCGCCGTCTTGGCCTGGACCTGATCGCAGGCGTCGATCACGGCGTCGACGCCGGCCGGCAACAGCTGTGGCCAGTTGCCCGGCTCGACGAATTCCTCCACCCCGTGCACGATGCAGCGCGGATTGATGCCGGCAATGCGCTCGCGCATGGCCAGCACCTTGGCCTGGCCCACGGTGACGTCCAGGGCGTGCACCTGGCGATTGATGTTGGACTCGGCCACGTGGTCCAGGTCGATCAGCGTCAAGGTGCCGACGCCGCTGCGGGCCAGCGCCTCGGCCGCCCACGAGCCGACACCGCCGATGCCGACCACGGCCACGTGGGCGCGCCGGATGGCGGCGGCGCCGTTCATGCCGTAGAGCCGTTCCAGTCCGCCAAAGCGGCGCTGCAGGTCGGCCGCTTCGTCCAGGTGCGTCATGCGGCGCGGTCCAGGCGCCACACCTGGTAGCGCAAGGCGAGGATGGCGCCGGCCACGATGCCGGCCACGGCCACGAAGCTGGTGGCGCTCAGCGTGGCGATGCCGCTCATGCCCTGGCCGATGGTGCAGCCCATGGCGGTGACGCCGCCCACGCCCATCAGCAGGCCGCCACCGAGGTGGTTGGCGACGTCCTCGGTGCCGCCAAAGCCTTCCCAGCGGAACGAGCGCCCCAGCAGGGAAACGGCCAGCGAGCCGACGATCACCCCGAGCACCGAGACGATGCCCACGGTGAGCAGCTTGCTCTTGTCGCTGAAGAACATCAGCCAGTCGAGCGTGTAGGCGATCGGCGAGACGAAGCTCAGCGCTTCGGCCCGGCCGGAGTTGGTGGCCAGGAAGGCTTGCTCCAGCGTCTCCGGGTGCTCGGCCAGGTGACCCAGGTGGCCCGACACCCACCAGGCGCCGACGATCACGGCGCCCAGGCCGAAGCCCGCCAGCAGGTTGTCGAAGGTGCGAAAGCCGCGGCCGGCCAGCGCCCACAGCACCAGGCCCCCGCCCAGCAACGCCGCCGTGACCAGCCCGGCCAGTGGCAGGCTCCAGCCGGACACGGCAGCCAGGCCAACCGGCAGCAAGGCCGGGCCCGCGAAGTCGATGGCGACCTTGTCCACGCTGGCCACCCGCGCGACCGCCGTGATGCCCTTGAGCGTGGCGAAGGCCGACAGGCCCAGCACCACCACCACCACGACCGCCTTGAGGCTGCCGCTGCCCACGCGCAACAGGTTCTTGCTGCCGCAGCCAGAGGCCAGCACCATGCCGACGCCGAACAGCAGCCCGCCGACCGCGGCCGACAGCCAGATCCAGCGGCTGGCGCTGTACAGGGTCTTGGCGGGATCGAGCTGGCCCAGCGCCACCAGCGCCCAGAAGCCCAGGATGGCGACGCCGGCCGCCAGCGCCCATTGGCGCAGCCGGTTGGTGTCGCCCATGTTCCAGGCGTCGCTCAGCGCGCCCATGGTGCAGAAATGCGTCCGCTGGGCGATGGCGCCAAAGACGAAGGAAAGGACAAAGGCCGCCGCAAGAACCTTGGCGGCCAGAGCGTTGAGCTCGGGCATGGGGGGGATTCTAGGGGTTAGGGACCCGGGACCAGGGGCTAGGGAAATACCCGAACCCCGAACCCCAAACCCCAAAACCTCTAGCCCCTAGGGCCCTAGGAGCCGAGCGAAAGCCGACGCTCAGCGCTGCCGCGCCAGCCGTTCCCTGGCCGCGAGGGCCGCTTCCGACTGCGGGTAGGCCCTGACCAGGTCGTCCAGCGTCTTGCGGGCGCTGGCGTTGTCCTTCAGCTCGATCTGGCAGTTGGCGATGGACAGCACGGCCTCGGGGGCGCGCGGATGGTCCGGCGCCTGCTGCAGCAGCGCGCGGAAGTTGGCGATGGCGCCGCGGTAGTCCCGGTTGGCGTACTGGGCGTTGCCCAGCCAGAACAGCGCCGTGGCCCGGTAGCCGCTGGTGGGGTACTTGCGGGCGAACTCGGCAAAGCCCGTCTGGGCACCGGCGAACTCGCCTTTGCGGAAAGCCGCCAGCGCCGCCTCGAACTCGCGCTGCTCGGCCGGGTCGGCGGCGAACTCGCGGCCGTCCACCGTCACCGTCACCGGCTCGAACTTGCGCAGCCGCTCTTCCACGCCCTGGGCGATGTCTTTCTGCCGCCGCTGCACGTCGGCCAGGTCGCGCGCGATCGTCTCGTCGCTTCCGCGCAGGCGCGCCATTTCGGAGCGCAGCGCCTCGATCTGGTTTTGCAGCTCCAGCAGGCTGCGCCGCAGCGTCACGTTCTCGTCGGTGGCGCGGCGCAGTTCGTCCGCCGTAGCCAGCCGCTGCTGCTCGACCCGCTGGCGTAGCTCGAGAATGGCGCGGCGCGCCTCGTCGTCTTCGAACAGGGCTGCCTGGGCGCCGGCGCTGAACAACGAGGCGGCAGCCAGCGCCGCGGCAAGCACGGAACGCTTCATGCCGGTCACCGGTATGCGATTTCCGCGCGGCGGTTCTGCGCCCAAGCCGTTTCGTCGGCGCCCGTCATGGCCGGCTTTTCCTCGCCCAAGCTCACCGCTTCGACCTGGGCGTCGGTCACGCCCAGCAGGGCCAGCGCGCGACGCACGGCTTCGGCGCGGCGCTGGCCCAGAGCCAGGTTGTACTCGCGGCCGCCGCGCTCGTCGGTGTGGCCTTCGACCACGATCCGGCGGCCGTTGTTGCTGCGCAGGAAGCGGGCGTGCTGCTCGATCAGCGACTGGAACTGCGGCTTGATCTCGTTGCTGTCGTAGTCGAAGTAGATTGTGCGGGCGACGTTGGCGGGGCCGGCCGTGTTGCCCGCCAGCGAGTCCGCCTGCACCTGCTCGACCCGGCTCGCGCCGCCCGGACCGGTCGGGCCGGTGGCGCCGGGCACCACGGTGGAGCCGGAGCGGTTTTCCACCGGCACGTCTTCCAGCTTCACTCCGCTGGAACAGGCAGCCAGCGTTGCAGCAATTGCGGCTGCCAGGAACACACGGTGCATCATTTGTTCAATCCTTCATGAGAGTGTTCATCGTTGGAAAGGGCCCCAATCGGGTTCGCGGATGTCTCCGCTTTGCCCGGCCAGCCGTGCCTTGATCTTCCCGTCGAGGGTAGTGGTCATCAGCGCCTCGCGCCCGCCCTGGCGGGTGGCATAGACGATCAATCGACCGTTGGGAGCGAAACTCGGGCTCTCGTCGGCCGTCGTGTCGGTGACCGACTGGACGTTGCCGCTGGCGAGTTCCATCACCTGGAGCTTGAAGGCGCCACTGATGCGGGAAATGTAGGCCAGCCATCGACCGTCGGGGCTCAACGCCGGCGAAATGTTGTAACCGCCAGTGAAGGTCACGCGCTGCGGCTCGCCGCCGGTGGCGGCCATCCGGTAGATCTGCGGCGCGCCGCCGCGATCGCTCACGAAGTAGATGTTGCGCCCATCGGCCGCGTACAGCGGCTCGGTGTCGATGCCGCCCGATTGCGTCAGCCGCTTGGCTTCGCCGCCGGTGGCGGCGATCGTGTAGAGCTGCGAGCCGCCGTCGCGGGTGAGCGTGACGGCCAGCGTGCGGCCGTCCGGCGCCCAGGCCGGGGCGCTGTTGGAGCCGCGGAAATTGGCCACCAGGCGGCGCTGGCCGGACGCGACGCTGTGCACGTACACCACCGGCTTGCGCGACTCGAAGGAAACGTACGCCAGCTGCGAGCCGTTGGCGGACCAGGCCGGCGAGATGATCGGCTCCGGGCTGGCCAGGGCCGACTGCGCGTTCTCGCCGTCGGCGTCGGCCACCCACAAGTTGAAGCGGGGGCCGGCCTTGGTCACGTAGGCAATGCGGGTCGAGAACACACCCTTGTCGCCGGTGAGCTTTTCGTAGATCAGGTCGGCGATGCGGTGCGCGGCCAGCCGCAGGTCGCCTGCCACCACCACGAAGCTCTGGCCGCCCAGGTCTTGACCGCGCACCACGTCCCACAGGCGGTAGCGCACGTCGTAGCGGCCGTCGGCCAGCCGCGAGACACTGCCGACGGCCAGCGAGTCGGCGCCTTTCTGGCGCCACGGGCTGACGTCGGGACGGGCCGCCTCGTCCAGGGTCGGGCCGCTGCCGTCCACCGCGCGGAACTGGCCGCTGCGCTCCAGGTCGGCCTGCACGATGGCGGCGATCTTCTGCGGCGCCTCGGCATCGCCGCGAAACGGCGCGATCGCGATCGGCAGCTGGGTCAGGCCGACGCCGGTGACTTCGACGCGAAATTGCGCGTACGCGGAGGGCAGCAGCGCGCCTGCGCCGAGGGCTGCCACGAGGTCGCGGCGGCGCCACTGTCGGGGTACGTTCATGCTCTAGGTTCTCCTTGTTGCTGAGCGGTGCGAGTCTTCGAGCCCGGCGGCGGTTCCCGGCCGGTTGAAAACTTCACCTTTGCGAGCCTGAAGCAGCCGGTTTGCGCTGCATCAGCCAGAGTTTCAGGTAACGGTAATAGGTGCCTTCGGCGTTCGAGATGGCCAGCGCCAGCCCGAGCTGGCCGTCCAGAAAGCCGAGCTTGAGCACGTAAGTGCGCATGAAAGCCCACCAGCCGTGCAGCAGGGCCTGGCTGAACGAGCCTTTCTTGCCCCTGGCGTGCAGGGCCTGCGCGCCAGCCGTCGAATAGCGATCCAGTTTACCGAGCACCGATTCGAAGTGCGGCATGCTGTTGTGCAGCAGCTTGCCGGAAAGCCGGCCCACCTTGCCGTCGGCGATCACGCGCTCGTGCACGATGTCGTCGGAAAAGCGCGCCGTGCCGCGGCGAAACAGGCGCAGCACGCGGTCAGGATACCAGCCCGAATGCTCCATGTAGCGGCCGCAGAAATTGGAAAAGCGGTTCACCATGTAGGCATCGAAGCTGCCGCGGGCCATTGCCTCGCGCAGCTGCGCGGCCAGCTCGGGGGTGACCTGTTCGTCGGCGTCGATCGAGAACACCCAGTCGCCGCTGGCGGCCGCCAGCGCCCGGTTTTTCTGCGGGCCGTAGCCTGGCCAGTCGGCCGATTGCGTGACGGTCGCGCCCAGCGAGCGCGCCAGGTCCACCGTGCCGTCGGTGCTGCCCGAATCGAGCACCACCACTTCGTCGGCGAAAGCCACCGAACGCAGGCAGTCGCCGATGTTGAGGATTTCGTTCTTGGTGATGACGATGACGGACAGGCGTGGCATGGGGCTGCGGGCGCCGCGGGCCCCCTGGGCATGCACGGCATAATCGCTGGTCATTATTGCACCCCACACATTGGACCCGCCTTAAGTGATCCGCATCGACTTCGGCGCCGTGCGCTGGCTGATGCCGTATTTCGGCGGCTCGCGAAAGTTCTGGGCGGTGGCGGCGATCGCCACCTTCATCTCGTCGGCCACCGAGCCGCTGGTGCCCGCCATGCTCAAGCCGTTGCTGGACGACGGCTTTGATTCGCCCGTCATCGCGTTGTGGATGGTGCCAGCCGCCCTGCTCGGCCTGTTCGGCGTGCGCGGCATCGCCGGCTTTTTGGCCGACATGGCGCTGGCCCGCATCTCGCAGGATGGCCTGCTCAAGCTGCGCACCGCCATGTTCGCGCGGCTGCAGGACGCGCAGCTGTCGCTGTTCGCCCGCGAGAACGCGACGGCGCTGTCGAACACCGTGGTGTTCGAGGTGCAAAGCGGCGTCACCCTGCTGGTCAACTCGGTCATCGCGGTCCTCAAGGACAGCCTGTCGATGCTGGCGCTGCTGGTGTACCTGCTGTTCCTGAACTGGAAGCTGACGCTGGTGGTGTTCGCCATCGTGCCGGCGGTGGCCTGGATCATGCGCACCGTCTCGCGCCGGCTCTATCGCATCGCCCGCAGCACCCAGACCGCCACCAATGAACTGGCCTACGTGGTCGAGGAAAACGTGCTGGCCGCCCGCGTGGTGCGCCTGCACGGCGCCCAGCCGGCGCAGGCCGGGCGCTTCGAGAAGCTGGGCACGGCGCTGCGCCGGCTGGCGCTGAAGTCGGCCGCTGCGTCGGCAGCCATCACGCCGCTGACGCACATGGTGGCGGCCGCGGCGCTGTCGGTGGTGATCTGCATCGCGCTGTGGCAAACCCGCGAGGGCATCACCGTCGGCACCTTCGCCTCCTTCATCACCGCCATGCTGATGCTGATCGCGCCGATCAAGCGGCTGTCGGAGGCGGCCAGCCCGATCTCGCGCGGCTTGGCGGCGGTGCAGCGCGCCATCGACCTGGTGGAGAACACGCCGTTCGAATCGGGCGGCGCGCACGCGCCCGGCCGCGCCGCCGGCTGCATCCAGCTGCAGGACGTCAGCGTGCGGTACCGCGACGACGGCGCCCCCGCGCTCGACCACGTCGACATCGAGGTCGCCCCAGGCCAGGTGGTGGCGCTGATCGGTCCGTCCGGCTCCGGCAAGAGCACGCTGGCCAACCTGCTGCCCCGCTTCGTGGTGCCGGACCAAGGCCGCGTGCTGCTCGATGGCGTCGACGTCGCCGAGTGGAAGCTGGACGCCCTGCGCGCGCAGTTCGCCCTGGTCAGCCAGGACGTGGTGATGTTCAACGACACGCTGGCCGCCAACATCGCGCTGGAAGACCCGCCCGATGCGCAGCGGCTGCTGCGCTGCGTGGAAGCGGCCAACCTGGGCGAGCTGGTGGCCTCGCTGCCGCTGGGGCTGGACACGGTCACCGGCCACAACGCGGCGCAGCTGTCCGGCGGCCAGCGTCAGCGGCTGGCGATCGCGCGTGCCTTGTACAAGGACGCGCCGATCCTGATCCTGGACGAGGCGACGTCGGCGCTCGACGCCGCCTCCGAGCGGCTGGTGCAGGAGGCGCTGCAGCGGCTGATGGCCGGCCGCACCACCTTGATCATCGCCCATCGGCTGTCGACCATCGAGCACGCCGACCTGCTGGTGGTGCTGGACCGCGGCCGCGTGGTGGAGTTCGGCACGCACACTGAACTGCTGGCGCGCGGCGGCCTCTATTCGCACCTGCAGGCGCTGCAGACCGGGTCGGCCAACGGGCGAGCGGAATGAGCCTGGCCGGCCTGCAGCCGCCGGACGGCATAGCCGCCAGCCAGCTGCGGCGGGTGCTGGTGATCAAGCTGCGGCACCACGGCGACGTGCTGCTGGCCAGCCCGGTGCTCACCGCGCTGAAGGCGGCGGCGCCGCAGGCGCAGATCGATGCCCTGGTGTATGCCGACACCAGCGGCATGCTGCGCGGCCACCCGGCACTGGACCAGTTGCACGAACTGCCGCGCGCATCGCGCACTGCGGGCTGGCTGGACCGCTTGCGCTCGGAGCGCGCCCTGCTGGCCACGCTGCGCGCCCGCCGCTACGACCTGCTGGTGCACCTGACGGACCACCCGCGTGGCGCGCTGCTGGCCTGGCTGCTGCGTCCGCGCTGGTCGGTCAGCCACGAGCGCGACCATGGCCAGTGGTGGTGGCGCCGCGTGTTCAGCCACATCGCCCGCCAGCCGCGCGGCACCCAGCGCGCGACGGTGGAGCGGCACCTGGATGCGCTGCGCCGCATCGGCATCCACCCGGCCCACGCCGACAAGCGCCCCACCCTGCACACCGATGCGGCGACGCTGGAGAGCGCGCGCGGCAAGCTGCGCGCCGCCGGCTGGACCGGAAAGCCGTACGCGGTGCTGCACCCCGGCTCGCGCTGGCTGTTCAAGGCCTGGACGGTGCAAGGCAATGCCCGCGTGATCGAGCACCTCACGGCGCGCGGGCTGGCGGTGGTGCTGACGGCCGCGCCCGACCCGCGCGAGACCCAGCTGTGCGACGCCATCCTGGCCGCCAGCGGCGCGCCCTGCATCGACCTGCGCGGCCAGCTCACGCTGCCCGAACTGGGGGCGGTGATCCGCCAGGCCGCCGTGTTCGCCGGCGTCGACTCGGTGCCGATGCACATCGCCGCCGCCGTCGGCACGCCCGGCATCGGCATCTTCGGCCCCAGCAAGGACCTCGAATGGGGCCCCTGGAGCGACCGCATGCGGGTGGTGGCCTCGCGCGACTTTCCCTGCCGGCCTTGCGGCATCGACGGCTGTGGCGGCAGCAAGCGCTCCGAGTGCCTGGTGACGCTGCCGGCGCAGCAGGTGATCGCCGTGCTGGACCAAGTGCTGGACCGCCATGGCCCCGCCTGAGGCCAGGCCGCCGCGCATCGCCATCGTGCGCGGCGCGTACAACGCCGCCGGCGGCGCCGAGCGCTTCGTGCAGCGCATCGCC
>NZ_JAQGLS010000100.1 GCF_028292805.1 Ramlibacter sp.
TGGTGCGCCCTGGGCGGCCGGGGCGGCCAGGGCGGTCGGGGCCGGCGGGGCCGCCGGCGTGCGCAGCATCTCCTCCACCTTGCCGGCGCCGGCGTCGAAACCCAGCTTGTCGAGGATCTTGCTGAAAAAGCCCATGGTCGTTCTCCCTTGTGGATGGCGTACGTCCGGCCGCCGCATGCGGACGGATCGCAACCCCACACGGTAGCGCCTTGCGACGGCGCGCGGTGGCGTGGGCGACGTGACGCGGCGTGGGCCTACAAGCCGGCGCAGGCGCCGGCCGCCCCGCTCACCGCTCCCGCAGCCCCTCGAAATATCCGGCGATGGTCTTGGGCACGGCCTTGCGCTGGCAGCGCTGCACCTTCATCAGCAGGTCGTGCGGCGCGTGCTCCACCTCGTAGTCACGCTGGATGTCGCCCTGGATCTGCCCCAACAACGATGCTGCCACTTCGGCGTCGGCCATCGCCCGGTGGGCGCGGCCCGCCGAGGGCAGCGCGTGAAAGGATGCGAGAGTCCCCAGCCGGTAGTTGCCGGCCTGCGGATAAAGCCGGCGCGACAGCAGCATGGTGCAGGCGAACGGATGGTCCACGCGGACGGCGCCGCCCAGCCGGCCCAGCTCCGCGGCCCAGAAGCGCTGGTCGAAGCAAGCGTTGTGCGCCACCATGGGCGCGTCGCCGACGAAGCGCGCGGCCTGCGCCATCACCTCGGCGGCCGGCGGCGCCGCCTGCACCATCGCGTTGCTGATGCCGGTGTAGTCTTCGATGAACGAGGAGATGCGCACCCCCGCGTTCATCAGCGACTGGAAGCGCCCGACCACCTTGGTTCCCTCCAGCAGCACGATGGCGATCTCGGTGGCCCGGTCGCCCATGGTCGGCGACAGCCCGGTGGTTTCGAAGTCGATGACGGCGATCGGTTTCATGCGGCCGGCTCCTCCAGCCTGGCGGCGATGCCGTAGAGGGCCAGCATGCCCAGCACGTGGCCGATGGCCACGCCCGGCTCGCCCGCTTCGATCCGGGCTATGGTCTGCACGTGCACGCCCAGCCGGGTGGCAGCGACGGCCTGGCCGTCGCCGGCGCCGGTGCGCGCCAGCTTCGCTGCGGCCCCCATGTCCTTGATCGCCTGAAGGGCGCCGCCGTGGATGTCCGCGGAGATCCGCTTGCCTTGAGCCATCCGGGGATTGTCGCCGCACCCGGCATCCCGGCAGCGCGGCCCCTTGCCCTAAGCGCGCGCCGGCGCGAAGAACGCCAGCTTCGCCGAGCGCGGCAAGGCCTTCAGCCGCAGCTCCGCCCGCAAGGCGTCGCCCTTGCTGGCGTACTCGCGCGCCGCCAGCACCCGCAGCGGCGGCCGCGCCCGCGTGAACTTCGCGCCCAGCCCGAACACGTGCTGGAAGAAGCGCCGCTCCACGTCGAGCGCGATCCCTGCGTAGTACACGCCGTCCTCGCATTCCAGGAGGTAGAGCCAGTAGGGAGCGGGCTGCGGATCGGGCACGGCCGATTGTCGCCCGGGCCGGGGCGCGACAATCGGGCCATGAGCATCCAGCGCATCTATCTCGCCGGCCCGGACGTGTTCCGGCCAGACGCCGCGGCGCATGGCCGACGCCTGGTGGCCCTGTGCGCCGACCACGGTTTCACCGGCGTGTTCCCGCTGGAGGAATCGCTGCCGGCCGACCTGCCCAGCCCGCCAGCAGTGGCGCAGCGCATCTACCAGGCCAACATCGCGCGCCTGGAGACCTGCGACGCTGTTCTGGCCAACCTGGACTTCTTTCGCGGGCCGGAACCGGACAGCGGCACCTGCTTCGAGGTCGGCTACGCGGTGGCGCGCGGCAAGCCCGTGGTCGGCTACATCGCGCACGGCGGCAGCTTCGCGCAACGGATCCGGCAGCGTTTTCCGCAGGCGGTCGGCACCGGCCTGGTCGACGCGCACGGCTGGCAGCTGGAAGAATTCGGGCTGCCGCTGAACCTGATGCTGGGCGTGCCTTGCCGCATCGTGGTCGGCGACGCGCGCGCGGCCCTGGCCGTGCTGCGGGAGCAGGCCTGACGCCGTACATTCCAGCCATGCCCGAACCGCTCATCACCACCACTGTCTACCAGCTTTACCCGTCGCCGCGCAACCCGCACCGCGAGCTGTTCGCGCACGAGGTGTTCCTGCCCTACCCCTACGCCCTCGTCGATCCGCCCAGCTACGGGCCCAAGGGCCGCTGGAGCCTGTTCTCGGCCCGGCGCCTGGCCGACGGCAAGAACGGCCAGCTGGTCACCTTCGAGCTGGAAGCGGACGCAGTCAAGTTCACGGCGCGCTTTTCGCCGGACTGAGCGACCGATCCCGTCGTCCGGGTGAAGCGTTCGGCGTCAGCCCTGCTTTGCCGGCAGCGTGATGCCGGGGAAGATCGTGATCACCGCGCTGTCGCCTTCCGCGGCGTGGCCGGCAAGTGCTGGCCTGCATGAACATCTGGTGCGCGGTGGCCGACAAGGGCAGCGGAAACTTGCTGGCGCGCCCGGTGGCGAGCACCAGGCCGAGGTCTTGGACGAAGATGTCCACCGCCGACAGCGGCGTGTAGTCGCCGGCCGGCATGGGCCATCCGGTTCTCGAACATCCAGTGTTGCCCGCGCTGTTGGTGATCACCTCGTACAGCGCCGCCGCATCCACGCCATCGCGCAGCCCGAACGCCATCGCTTCGGCCGCGGCGGCAATATGCACGCCCGCCAGCAGCTGGTTGATGATCTCGACCTTGCTGCCATTGCCGGCGCGGCCACCGAGCCGGTAGACCTTTGGCCGCCATCGGGTCCAGCGCGGCCCGCCTGGCATAGGCGGCGGGCACGCCGGCCGTCATCATGGTCATATCGCCGCTGGCCGCCTTGGCCGCGCCGCCGGAGATCGGCGCGGCCAGGTACAGCAGCCCGCGCTCGGCCAGCCGCTGCTCCAGGGCCGCCGACCACTGCGGCGCAACGGTCGAACACATCACGAACCGCGCGCCCGGCCGCAGCGCCGCGCTCGCCGAACACGACCTGCCCGGTCTGGGCCGCGTTGACCACCACGCTGACCCCGACGTCGCAGTGCTGGGCCACGTCGGCGGGGGCCAGGCAGGCGCCGCCACCGCCAGCAGCGAAGGCGGCAGCCGCTTCTGGCCGGACGTCGCACACAGGCACATTGCAGCGGCCCGGCGCAACGAGCCGGCCATGCCGCGCCCTTGGCGCCCAGGCCGATCAGGCCGCTGCTGGTGGCGTCATCCTTGACTGGATCGTAGCGCCTGGACGCGGCAAGCCCGGGCCCGTTCAGACCATCCGCGCGATCGTCTTGCGGCGCCAGACCAGCTGGTAGTACGTCGCCTGCATCGCCAGCATGGCGACGAACGTGATGGGGTACGCCATCCAACGCCGTTCAGGCCGACGGCGCTGCTCAGCACCCAGGCGGACGGCACCTCGATGGCCACGATGCAGAACACCGAGATCGCGGCCGGCACCGGCACCGTGCCGCTGGCACCCATCACGCCGCCCAGCACCGACACGAAGCCAAACACCAGGCGGCTCCACAGCATGATGTGCAGCAGCGTCTGCGCCAGCGCGATCACCGGCGCGCTGGTGATGAACAGCGCGATCGGGTGGCCCGAGAACAGGTACCCGAGCAGGACCAGCGTGCCCGTGATCACCAGGTTCATCTTCAGGCCGGTGCGCGTGATCGCCCGCAGCTTGCCCGGGTTGTCCGCGCCGATGGCCTGAGCCCCGAGAATCGACGCCGTGATCGCGATCGACAGCGCCGGGAACTGCACGTAGTTGACCGTCTGCACGCCGGTCGGCAGCCCGAGCTTGACCACCAGCCTGAGCAGCGCCGGATCGATGCCCAGCGCCGCCAGCAGTTCGCGGTCGGGCGCCAGCGGATGCTGGTGGCGCCGCATGTGCCACGCCAGGAAAGCCAGCGCCACGCTGAACGAGGCGATCGTCGCCACCGCCGCGCTGGTGACGCCCAGCTGCGGCAAGCCGAACCAGCCGCGGATGAAGGCGGCCGTGAGCGCGCAAGACACAGCCGTGGAGATAGGGCCAGCAGCGGCGTCACGGTGTCGCCCACGCCGCGCATCAGCTGGGTCAGCTGGGTCAGCAGGGTCAGCAGGATGAAGACCAGCAGCCCCGGCAGCGCGAGCATCATCATCCGGGCATAGCCGACGGCGATGGGCAGCACGTCGGGCGGCGTGCCCAGCGCCCGCAGCAAGGCTTCGGTGAAGCCGCCGCCGAACAACGCCACCAGCAGCCCGAGCCCGAGGCCCAGCGCGAGCGCGGTGCCCGCGATCGCCTTCAGATCGCCTTCACCTTGTGCGGCCGGCCCGCGCGCCAGGCCTGCCCGATCAGCACCGACGCCCCGGCGCCCCGGCGCCGATCCCGATCACCAGCGAGATGAAGAAGACAGGATGGGAAACAGGCCTGACACCGCGGCCAGTGCCTGCGTGCCCAGCATCTGGCCGACGAACACGTTGGTCAGCGTGCCCGCGAGCGACTGCAGCAGGTTGGCCAGGATCATCGGGCCCAGCAACAGCAGGAAGGTGCGCCACAGCGGCAGCGCTCCATCCGCTGTCCTCCCCGAAAGCTTTGCCTTGTTCACCGCGTCTTGCCGTCTTCGCTGAACGCGCCCGCCGCCATGGCCTGCGCGTGCTCACGCACGTCCTGCGGCCAGGCGGCCGCGAATTCGGCGAACCGCGCCGCGTCGCCCGCGAACAAGGCGCGCAAGGCCTCCTCGAACCCCGGCAGGTTGCCCGCGACGGCATTCAGGAAGCGGTACGCGCGCTCCCGTGCGGCCCGCATCGCATCCGCGCCGCCGGCGCCGCGGCGCGCCTCGTCCACCAGCCGGCGCAGCGTCACGGAGGCACCGCCAGGTTGCGCGGCGAGCCAGTCCCAGTGGCGGGGCAGCAGGGTCACCTCGCGCGCGACCACGCCCAGTTG
>NZ_JAQGLS010000128.1 GCF_028292805.1 Ramlibacter sp.
TGCGCGTTCATCCTGCTGTTGAACCTGCAGTTCCCGGTCTGGCCTTCTTTCCTGACCCGCTGAGCGGAAGAGCACTATGGATCTCGTTACCAATCTTGCGATCGGCTTCGACGTGGCCTTCACGCCGATCAACCTCTTGTACTGCTTCATCGGCTGCCTGCTGGGCACGCTGGTTGGCGTCCTCCCTGGCATCGGCCCGGTGGCCACCATCGCGATGCTGCTGCCAGCCACCTACGCGCTGCCGCCCGTGTCGGCCCTCATCATGCTGGCCGGCATCTACTACGGCTCGCAGTATGGCGGCTCCACCACCGCCATCCTGGTCAACCTGCCAGGGGAGTCGTCGTCGGTAGTGACAGTCCTGGACGGCTACCAGATGGCAAGGCAGGGCCGCGCGGGCCCGGCGCTGGCCGCGGCGGGCATCGGCTCGTTCTTCGCCGGCTGCGTCGGCACCCTGATTCTGGCGGCCTTCGCCGCGCCGCTGACCGAGGTGGCCTTCAAGTTCGGCCCGGCCGAATACTTCTCGCTGATGGTGCTGGGCCTGGTCGGCGCCGTGGTGCTGGCCTCGGGCTCGCTGATCAAGGCCATCGGCATGATCATCCTGGGCCTGCTGCTGGGATTGATCGGCACCGACGTCAACTCGGGCGTCGCGCGCTTCTCGTTCGACATCCCCGAACTGACCGACGGCATCGGCTTCATCGTGATCGCCATGGGCGTGTTCGGCTACGGCGAGATCATCAGCAACCTGGGCAAGCACGAGAGCGAGCGCGAAGTGTTCACTGCCAAGGTCACCGGCCTGTTTCCGACCAAGCAGGACTTCAAGCACATGCTTCCCGCAATGTTGCGCGGCACGGCGCTGGGTTCGTCACTGGGCATCCTGCCGGGCGGTGGCGCCCTGCTGTCGGCCTTTGCCGCCTATACGATCGAAAAGAAAATCAAGCTCAAGCCGGGCGAGATTGCGCTGGGCAAAGGCAACATCCGTGGCGTCGCGGGCCCCGAGTCGGCCAACAACGCCGGATCGCAGACCTCGTTCATCCCGCTGCTGACGCTGGGCATCCCGCCCAACGCCGTGATGGCGTTGATGGTCGGCGCCATGACCATCCACAACATTCAGCCGGGCCCGCAGGTGATGACCAGCAACCCGCAGCTGTTCTGGGGCCTGATCGCCTCGATGTGGCTCGGTAACGCGATGCTGGTGATTCTGAACCTGCCGCTGATCGGCATCTGGATCAAGCTGTTGACGATTCCCTACCGCTGGCTGTTCCCGGCCATCGTGCTGTTCTGCGCCATCGGCGTGTACTCCACGAACAACAACACCTGGGACATCTGGATGGTGGCGATCTTTGGCGTGATCGGCTACACCTTCATCAAGCTGGGCTGCGAACCCGCTCCCTTGCTGCTCGGCCTGATCCTCGGCCCGATGATGGAGGAGAACCTGCGACGGGCGCTGCTGCTCTCGCGCGGCGACTGGAGCGTGCTGGTCACGCGGCCGCTGTCGGCCGGCTTGCTGGCTGCAGCGTTGCTGCTGGTGATCATCGTGATGCTGCCGGCCGTCAAGAGCAAACGCGAGGTGGCGTTCCAGGAAGAGGTCTGACGGTCCTTCCGGCCACATCAAGGGCGCCCTTCGGGGCGCCTTTTCCGTTGCGCAACGATCGTCCCTTCCGATGGCCGGTCCCGCCGCGCCCCGACGGCTTCAGCGTCCAGGCCATCATCGTCAAGCTGTCGTACCGCTACGGCGTCGGTGCGAGCGCGCCTGCGCCTCGCTCCGGCGCAAGGGCTTCCATGGCTGCCACGGCAGCCGGGTTCGGCTGGGCCTGGGCCAGGGGCTTGCGCGCCCCGGCCGCGGACGGCTTTGCCGCTCGTTGCTGCGGGTGACGGGGCCTGCGCCGGCAACGTGGCCAGGCTGCGGGCAGGCCAGTCAGCCGGGGCGGCCGCGGCGGCGTGAAGTCCGTGCGATGCGTATCATCCGCGGGACATTCATTTGGAAGGCAGGCATTGTATGAACCTCGGCATCGCCGGCAAGTGGGCGCTGGTTTGCGGCGCCAGCAAGGGACTGGGTCTGGGCTGCGCGCAGGCGCTGGCGCGCGAAGGCACGCACGTGTTGCTGGTGGCGCGCGGCACGGAGGCGCTCGAGGCTGCCGCGGCGCGGCTGCGTGCCGACGCCGAGGTGCCGGCTGGCACCGAGGTGCTGACGCTGGCGGCGGACATCACCACCGTGGAAGGCCGCGAGCGCGTGTTCGCGATGCGGCGTGACTGGGACATCGTCGTCACCAACGCCGGCGGCCCGCCGCCGGGCGACTTCCGGGAGTGGGACCGCGAGGCCTGGATCAAGGCGGTGGACGCCAACATGCTCACGCCGATCGAGCTGATCAAGGCCACGGTCGACGGCATGGCGGCCCGCGGCTTCGGGCGCATCGTCAACATCACCTCCAGCGCGGTGAAGGCGCCGATCGACATCCTGGGGCTGTCCAATGGCGCCCGCAGCGGCCTGACGGGCTTCGTGGCCGGCGTGGCCCGCACCAGCGCCCTGGCGGGCAAGAACGTCACCATCAACAACCTGCTGCCCGGCGCCTTCGACACCGACCGCCTGCGCGGGACGATGGAAGGCGCGGTCAAGAAGACCGGCCAGACGATGGACGTGGTCCGCCAGAACCGGCTCAAGACCATCCCTTCGCGCCGGTTCGGCGACTCCGGCGAATTCGGCGCCACCTGCGCCTTCCTGTGCAGCGCGCACGCCGGCTACATCACCGGCCAGAACGTGCTGATCGACGGCGGCGCCTACCCGGGCGCCCACTGAGTCAGCGGCGCGACGACACAACGATCCCGCCGACGATCAGCAGGAACGCCACGACGTGGTACGGCTGCGGCGGCTCGCCCAGGAAGGCGGCGGAGAAGATGGCCGCAAAGGCCGGCGTGAGGTTGGAAAAGAAGCCCGCGACGTTGGGCCCGACCCGCTGCACGCCCAGGCCCCAGCTGCGATAGGCCAGGATCGCGGGGCCGAGCGTGATGAAGGCCAGCGCCGCGGCCAGTGGCCAGCCCCATGTGATGCTGGCATCGGTGACGCCCCATTCGGCCGCCGTGAACAGGCCGGACCACAGCAGTCCCGGCACGATCTGCGCCATCAGGAAGGCCGCCCAGTCGGCGCGGATCTGCGGCGGGTCACTGGGCTGCGCCAGCAGCCAGCTGTACCAGGCCCAGGCGGCGGTGGCGAACAGCATGTAGATGTCGCCCGGCACGAAGCGCACCTGCGCCAGCCGCTCCGGGTGGCCGTGCGACAGCACCAGCAGCACGCCCGCGACCGACAGCAGCGCGCCGGCCAGTTGCCGGCCGGTGATGCGCTGGCCGAAGAACAGCGCACCCAGCGCCAGCATGAACACCGGGATGCTGGAGCCCACCAGCGTCACGTTGACCGGGGTCGAGGTCTTGAGCGCCAGGTACTGCAGCGAGTTGTAGCAGCCCACGCCGAGCAAGCCCAGCAACGCGTAGCGTCGCAGCAGCTGCGGCCACAAGGGGCTGCGCGTTCGCAGCACCCAGCCGGCCACCGGCAGCAGCAGCACGAAGGCCAGCACCCAGCGCAGGAAGTTCAGCGTGATCGGCGGCACCAGACCCGAAACCATGCGGCCCACGACCGCGTTGCCGGCCCACAGCAGCGGGGGCAAGGTCAGGAGCAGGGCGGTCGAGAGCGTCAGGCGCTGGTGCATCGGAGCGACGACTTTAGCCGAGCGGCGCGCGCGAGCCTGTCGAATTCGTGGCAGGATGGCGCCGCGCAACGCGACCCCCACAGGAGACATCGATCATGAGCAAGGCAATCCGCATCCGCCGCCACGGCGGGCCCGAGGAAATGGAGCTGGTCGACGTGGAGGTGGGTGAGCCCGGGGCCGGCGAGATCCGCATCCGCCACCAGGCCGTCGGCCTGAATTTCCTCGATGTCTACCAACGCTCCGGCCTGTACCAGCTGCCCATGCCGCTGACGCTGGGCATGGAAGGCGCCGGCGTGGTCGAGGCGGTCGGGGCGGGCGTCACGCACCTGAAGGCGGGCGACCGCGCCGCCTATGCCGGCCACCCGCCCGGCGCGTACAGCCAGGCGCGGGTGATGCCGGCCAAGTGCGTCTGCAAGCTGCCCGATGCGATCGGCTTCGAGACCGGCGCGGCCATGATGCTCAAGGGCCTGACGGCGCAGTACCTGCTCAAGCGCACCCTGCCGCAAGGCGGCCTGCAGGCGGGCGACCACGTGCTGTTCCACGCGGCCGCCGGCGGCGTCGGCCTGATCGCCTGCCAGTGGGCCAAGGCGCTGGGCCTGCAGCTGATCGGCACGGCCGGCAGCGACGAAAAGTGCGCGCTGGCCAAGTCGATGGGGGCGGCCCACGTCATCAACTACAACAGGGAAGATTTCGCGGCGCGGGTCAAGGAGATCACCGGCGGCCGCGGCGTCAAGGTGGTGTACGACTCGGTGGGCAAGGACACCTGGGACAAGTCGCTGGATTGCCTGGCGCCGTTCGGCCTGATGGCTAGCTTCGGCAACGCCTCCGGACCGGTGCCGCCGTTCGCGCCCGGCATCCTGGGCGCCAAGGGCTCCATCTACGTGACGCGGCAGACGCTGTTCACCCACATCGCCACCCGCGAAGCCACCCAGCGGATGGCCGACGACCTGTTCGCCATGGTCGCCGGCGGCCAGGTGCAGATCCGCATCGAGCAGCGCTACCCGCTGGCCGAAGTGGCGCAGGCCCACCGCGACCTGGAAGCGCGCAAGACGACCGGCTGCACCATCCTCATGCCGTGACGAACTGAGCAATGCCTTCCTACAAGCCCTTGGCTTGGCAGCTTGCAGTCGGGTTGGGCCGGCACCGGTAGATTCAGCTCCAACGAAGCCGCAAGTCCCGGCTTTCCGGAAGGATCCACCATGAAGTTTCGCGCCTATATCGTCGAGGACAGCCCGACGATCCGGGACAACCTGATCGAAACCTTGCAGGAGCTGGCCGAGGTCGAGTCCCTGGGCACGTGCGAAACCGAGCACGAAGGCAGGCGGTGGTTCGCCACCCACCACGACTGGGATCTGGCCATCGTCGACCTGTTCCTGCGCGAGGGCAGCGGCCTGAACGTGGTGGAGGCGATCCGCCAGCGCCGCCCCGGCCAGCGCGTCGTCGTCCTGAGCAACCACGCTACCCGCGACGTGCGCTGGCGCTGCGCGCAGCTCGGGGCCGACGCCGTGTTCGACAAGTCGACTGAAATCGACAAGCTGGTGGACTACTGCCTGCAGCGGCGCGAGCCGAGCCTGCGACTGGCCGCCGCCTAGCGCACTCCCGGGGCTATCATCGCGCCGCAACGGCCGGGCCCCGGCCGACCTGGAGAGCGCGTGAGCGTCGACATCATCGCCCTGGGCGAGCCCATGGTGGAGTTCAACCAGACCGGCGAGCGCGCCGGTCGGCTGTACCTGCAAGGCTTCGGGGGGGACACCTCGAATGCCGCCATCGCCGCGGCGCGCCAGGGCGCGCGCGTGGCCTACGTTTCAGCGGTCGGCGACGACGTCTATGGCCGCATGTTGCGCGAGCTGTGGGACCGCGAGGGGGTGGCGCACACCGACGTGCGCACCGACGCCGATGCCTTCACCGCCGTCTATGTCGTCGACCACGACGAGCGCGGCCACCACTTCAGTTTCTTTCGCCGGGGTTCCGCAGCCAGCCGCATGCGGCCGCAGGACCTGCCGGCCGACCGCATCGCGGGCGCCAAGGTGCTGCACCTGTCCGGCATCTCCGCGGCGATTTCCGACAGCGCCTGCGACACCTGCTTTGCCGCCATCGCGATCGCCCGGAAAGCGGGGGTCATGGTGTCGTTCGACACCAACCTGCGCCTGAAGCTGTGGCCGCTGGACCGCGCCCGCGCCGTGATCAAGGCGCTGATCGCCCGCTGCGACATCTGCCTGCCCAGCTTCGAGGACGTCGCCGCGCTCAGCGGCCTGGACCACCCGGATGCGCTGGTGGACTGGTGCCTGCACCTGGGCGCCAGGACGGTGGCGCTGAAGTTGGGCGAGCGGGGCGCCCTGCTGGCCGAGGGCGGCCGCCGGATGCGGCTGCAGCCGCATCCTTGCCGGCCGCTGGACGCCACCGGCGCCGGCGACACTTTCGGCGGCGCCTTGCTGGCGCGGCTGGTGGCGGGCGACGCGCTGGAGGCGGCGGGGCGTTATGCCAGCGTGGCCGCGGCGCTGTCCACGCAAGGCCATGGCGCGGTGGCGCCGATCCCGCGCAGCGGGCAGGTGCGCGCCGCCCTCGCCGCCGTCACTGCGGCCGGCTGACCTGCTCCGGCACCCGGAACCGGCTGGGCGCCAGGACGCCGGCCGAATCGAGGATCGGGTAGGCGATCGAGCAGATGTGCGAGTTGATGCGTTTCAAGTCGCTGATCAGGTCCAGGTGCAGCGAGCTGGTCTCGATGCTCTGGACCGTGTTCTCGGTCAGCCGCGTCAGGTGGGTGCCGGCGTAGGCGCGCTCCAGGTCGCGAAAGCGCACCTTCTCCTCCAGCAGCTTCTGGGCGTCGCGCAGCGACCCGTTGAGGAACACGCTCATGCTCAGGCGCAGGTTGTCGATCAGCCGGGCGTGCAGCTCGCAGATCTCGGCCATGCCGGCGTCGGAGAACTCGCGCGCCTTCTTGATCTTCTTGTCTTCGATGTCCAGCAGGATGCGCTCGATGGTGTCGCCGATCTGCTCCATGTTGATGGTGAAGCTGATGATGTCGGTCAAGCGCCGGCTTTCTTCCTCGCCCAGCGCTTCGCGCGAGATCTTGGTCAGGTAGTACTTGATCGCCGAATAGAGCTGGTCGACGGTGTCGTCGAGCTTGCGCAGATCCCCCGCCAGCCGCAGGTCGTTCTCCTTGATCACCCGCAGCATGCCCACCATCATGGTTTCCACGATGTCGGCCTGGTGCAGCGCCTCGCGGGCGGCGCAGGAGATGGCCAGCGACGGCGTGGCCAGCGCGGAGGGGTCCAGGTGGTGCGGTCGCCCGGCCACCAGGCTCTTGTCGGGCTTGGGCAGCCAGCGCTCCACGTTGCGGGCCACCACGTGGGTGAAGGCTATGAACAGCACGCCGATCAGCACGTTGAAGCCCAGGTGGAACAGCACCACCACCGTGGCCGGGTCGCCCAGGTAGGGCCGCACGTGACGCAGCCACAGGCCCACCAACGGCGCCGCCAGCAGCACGCCGACGATCTTGAACAGCAGGTTGCCCATCGGCACCTGACGCACTTCCACCGTGGACCTGGCCGTGGCCAGCACGCCCAGCAGGCCGCTGCCCAGGTTGGCGCCGAGCGTCAGGCCAACCGCCACGTCGAGCGGGATGGCGCCGGTGGATGCGAGCGTCGCCGTCAGCAGCACGATGGCCAGGCTGGAATACGCGACCACCACCAGCACCGCGCCCACCGTGATCTCCAGCAGCACGTCGCTGGACAAGGAAAGCAGCAGCGCCTTGATGGCCGGCGACTGCACCATGATCCCGGTGGACTCGGCCACCAGCCGCAGCGCCAGCAGCATCAGCCCAAGGCCGATCAGCACGCGGCCGAAGCGGCCCGCCGGCGCCGCCTGGCGCGAGATGAACAGCACCACGCCGACGAAGATGAACAGCGGCGACAACCAGGACAGGTCGAACGAGAACACCACCGCCATCAAGCTGGTGCCGATGTCCGCGCCCAGCATCACGGCCAGCGCCGTCGGCAGCGCCACCAGGCCCTGTCCGACGAAGGAGGAGACGATCAGTGCGGTGGCTGTGCTCGATTGCACCAGTGCGGTCACGCCGATGCCGGCGAGGGCGGCGGCTGGGCGGGTGTCGATGCTGCGGGCCAGCACGTGGCGCAGGTTGGCGCCGAAGACGCGCAGGATGCCGGTGCGAACGAGGTAGGTGCCCCAGACCAGCAGCGCGACGGCCGCCAGCAGGTTCAACAAATGCTTCATGTTTGAGGGAATCATACGCCCGGCCGTGGCTGGCCGGGGCCGGGCAATCCCTCGCGTCAGCGGCTCTTGCGCACCCGCAACAGTTCGTCCAGCACCAGGCAGGCGGCGCCGATGGTGATGGCCATGTCGGCGATGTTGAAGGCCGGGAAGTACCAGCCGCGCCAGTGGAACTGCAGGAAATCCACCACGTAGCCGTGCAGCAGCCGGTCGACCACGTTGCCGACCGCGCCACCCAGGATGCAGGCCAGCGCGAACGAGAACAGCCGCTGGCCGGCGTGGCTGCGCAGCAGGTACACGATGAACAGCGTGGCGACGATGCCGATGCCGGTGAACAGCCAGCGCTGCCAGCCGGAGGCGGCGGCCAGGAACGAGAACGCCGCCCCGGTGTTGTGGGCCCGCACCAGGTTGAAGAACGGCCACACGTAGGTGGAGTCGCCCAGCCGGTAGTAGCCCATGACCAGCACCTTGGTGAACTGGTCGGCGATCAGGATGATCAGCGCCAGCGCCAGCCAGGGCAGCATGGAGCCGGCGGCGGCCGGGGCGCCAAAGGCGGTGCTGCGGGCCATCAGGCGTGCACCCGCGCTTCGCCGGCGCCGTGCAGGTTGCTCACGCAACGCCCGCAGATCGTCGGATGGGCCGGATCCTGCCCGACGTCGCTGCGCCAGTGCCAGCAGCGCTCGCACTTGGTGTCGGCGGAAGCGTCGACCGTGATGGACAGCTCGCCATCGCGCAACGGCGTCGCATCCAGCGTGACCTTCGACGTGATGAACACGAACTTCAGGTCGTCGCCCAGCGAGCGCAGCAGGGCCAGGTCGGCGGCATTGGCGCGCACCGCCAGGTTGGCCTGCAGCGACGAGCCGACCTTGCCCTCGGTCCGCACCGACTCGATGTGCTTGTTGGCGACGTCGCGGATCTCGCGGATGCGGTTCCACTTGGCCAGCACCGCCTCGTCGGGGCCGCCGATCTCCGCGTACTCCTCCAGGAAGATCGAATCGGAGTTGCCGAAGATCTTCCAGGCCTCTTCCGCAGTGAAGCTGAGAAAGGGCGCCATCCAGCGCAGCATGGCGTGCGTGATGTTCCACAGCGCCGTCTGCGCGCTGCGGCGGGCCAGCGATTCGGGGGCGGTGGTGTAGAGCCGGTCCTTGAGCACGTCCAGGTAGAACGCGCCCAGGTCTTCCGAGCAGTACACCTGCAGCTTGGCCACCACCGGGTGGAACTCGTACACCTCGTAGTGCGCCAGCACCTCGGCCTGGAACTGCGCCGCGCGGCTGAGCGCGTAGCGGTCGATTTCCAGCATCTCGGCCAGCGGGACCGCGTCCCTGGCGGGGTCGAAGTCGCTGACGTTGGCCAGCAGGAAGCGCAGCGTGTTGCGGATGCGCCGGTAGCCGTCCACCACGCGGGCCAGGATCTTGTCGTCGCCGGCGATGTCGCCCGAGTAGTCGGATGCGGCCACCCACAGGCGGATGATCTCGGCGCCCAGCTTGCTGCTCACCACCTGCGGCTCGATGCCGTTGCCCATCGACTTGCTCATCTTGCGGCCCTGGCTGTCCACGGTGAAGCCGTGGGTGAGCAGGCCGCGGTACGGCGCGCGGCCATACATGGCGGCGGCGGTCAGCAGCGAGGAGTGAAACCAGCCGCGGTGCTGGTCGTGGCCTTCCAGGTACAGGTCGGCTTCGGGGCCGCTCTCGTGCCCGGCGCCGGCGTGCGAGCCCTTGAGCACCGTGCTGTGGGTGGTGCCGGAGTCGAACCAGACTTCCAGGATGTCGGCGCTCTTGCTGTACGCCAGCGCGTCGGCGCCGGCGCCGACCTGGGCCAGGATCTCCTCGGTGGAGGCCTTGCTCCAGGCTTCGATGCCGCCCGCTTCGACCATGGCGGCCGCCAGGTCGAGGATCTCCATCGTCTTCGGATGCAGCTCGCCCGAGTCCTTGTGCAGGAAGAACGGCAGCGGCACGCCCCAGGAGCGCTGGCGGCTGATGCACCAGTCGGGCCGGCCGGCGATCATGTCGCGCAGCCGCGCCTTGCCGTTCTCGGGGAAAAAGCTGGTTTCCTCGATCGCCGCCAGCGCCATCTTGCGCAAGGTGTCCGGCGCCTTGTCCTTGGTGAACACGCCAACGCCCTGGTCCATGCGGATGAACCACTGGGCGGCGGCGCGGTAGATCACCGGCGTCTTGTGGCGCCAGCAATGCGGGTAGCTGTGGACGATGGTCTCGGTCGCCAACAGCTGCCCCGCTTGGTCGAGCTTGGCGGTGATGTGCGGCACGGCCTTCCAGATGTGCTCGCCGCCGAACAGCGGGAAGTCGACGGCATACGAGCCGTTGCCCTGCACCGGGTTGAGGATGTCGTCGTAGCGCATGCCGTGCGCCAGGCAGCTGTTGAAGTCCTCCACTCCGTAGGCCGGCGACGAGTGCACGATGCCGGTGCCGTCCTCGGCGGTGGCGTAGTCGGCCAAATAGACCGGCGCCAGCCGCTGGAAGCCCGGGTCGACGTCGTACAGCGGATGCCGGAACTGCAGCGCGTCCAGGTTCTTGCCGATGGTGGTGGCCAGCACCTTGCCTTCGAGCTGGTAGCGCGCCAAGGCTTTCTCGACCAGCACTTCGGCCAGGATCAGGCGGCCGCGCGGCGTCTGGACCAGCGCGTAGCTGATCTCGGGGTTCAGGTTCAGCGCCTGGTTGGCCGGGATGGTCCAGGCAGTGGTGGTCCAGATCACGGCGAACACGTCGTCGGCGCCGGCCGGCAGGCCGAACGCCGCCAGCACCCGGGCCGGGTCATGGGCCTTGAACGCCACGTCCAGCGTCTGCGACTTCTTGTCGGCGTACTCGATCTCGAACTCGGCCAGGGAGGAGCCGCAGTCGAAGCACCAGTACACGGGCTTCAGGCCCCGGTAGACGAAGCCGCGCTCGACCACCCGCTTGAAGGCGCGGATCTCGTCGGCCTCGTTGCCCTTGTCCATGGTGCGGTAGGGACGGTCCCAGTCGCCCAGCACGCCCAGCCGCTTGAACTCGGTGCGCTGGATGTCGATCTGCTCGGTGGCGAAGGCGCGGCTTTTCGCCTGCATCTCGTCGCGCGGCAGGTTACGCCCGAACTTCTTTTCGATCGCGTTCTCGATCGGCAGGCCGTGGCAGTCCCAGCCCGGGATGTAGGCCGCGTCCAGCCCCTTGAGCTGGCGCGACTTGACGATCATGTCCTTCAAGATCTTGTTGACCGCGTGGCCCATGTGGATCTGGCCGTTGGCATAGGGCGGGCCGTCGTGCAGCACGAACTTCTGCCGGCCCTGGCGAGCGTCGCGCAGGCGCTTGTACAGGCCCTGCTCTTCCCACTGCCTGACCCAGCCCGGCTCGCGCTTGGGCAGGTCGCCGCGCATCGGGAAGGACGTGTCGGGCAGGTT
>NZ_JAQGLS010000095.1 GCF_028292805.1 Ramlibacter sp.
CGCCTGGCTGTACGGGCTGCTGCCGCACTGGGGCAGTCCGCGCCTGGGCGACCTGGTGCGCACTTATGTCGAGGCGCTGGGCGAAGGCGCGGCCGACAAGAACCACGTGGTGCTCTATCGCAGCCTGCTGGCGCGCTACGCGCTGGACCCGCTGGACGACCTGCCGGATGCGCTGTACGAACAGGGCCTCATCCAGCTGGCGCTGGCGTGGAACGCCGAGGAGTTCCTGCCGGAGGTGGTCGGCTTCAACCTCGGTTACGAACAACTGCCGCTGCACCTGCTGATCACCGCCTACGAGCTGAACGAACTCGGGCTCGACCCGTACTACTTCACGCTGCACGTGACGGTCGACAACGGCGACACCGGCCACGCCCGGCGCGCCTGCCAAGCCGTGCTGGATCTGCTGCCGCGGCTGGACGACGGCGGCCAGTTCTGGCGCCGCGTGCATGCGGGGGCCAAACTGTCCTCCACCGGTGCAGGCACCAGCGCGGCGGTCGACGGTTTCGACATCGCCCGCGAGGCCGTGCGCATCCTGGCGCGCAAGGCGCGCTCCGGTCACGGCGCCCACTCCGACTATTGCCGCGTGGGCGGGCGCAGCGTCAACGACTGGCTGCGCGATCCGCAGGAGCTGAGCGGCTTCATCGAAGCGCTGCGCCAGGCCGGCTGGATCAGGTTCGGCGAGCCGGCCGAGAACAGCCGGTTCTGGTCGCTGCTGCAAGGCGAGCGGGCCGAGATGTTCGGCGTGTTCTCCAGCTACGAGCTGCAGGTGCTGCATGACTGGCTGCGCGGCGAGGCAGCGGCGGACGGCCGCCCGTTCGCCGAGGCGGCGCCCCCTGGTATGCCGCGCCGCCGCGCCACCTTCCGCGCCATGGCGCGCAACGCGGCGCCCGCGGACGCCGCCGCGGCGCCGGACGGGCTGGACCCCGATCTGCAACTGCTGGCGAGCCAGTTGCGCACGCTGGAGGAACCCGCACGCACGGCCCTGCTGGTCAAGGCAATGTCGCCGGCCCAGCACTGGACGCCGGCCGGACTGGAAGCCACACGCCAGTTCTGGCAATCCGCCACGCGCTGACGCCCACCGGCGACAGCACTTGAGCTGCGGCCATGAACAGCCGCAGCGGCTGGCCTCCCTCACCCCCGGGAGCAGCCGTTCGAGATGCTGGCGGCGGCTTGCCACGGACCGGATCGGGCGGGTGCTGGCGATGCTGGCGATGCTGGCGCGGCTGCGCGCGCACATCCGCGAGCACCGCGTGGGACCGCCTGTTCATGCTGCCGCCTGATCGGAGACCGGGAGCGACTGGCAGCGCACCCGCAGCGACTTTTCGTTCGAGCGGGGCGAACATGCCCACCCTTCGGCACCGGGCTGGGGCGGCGCCCCGCCTCAGCAGTTCGAGGCGCCCTTCATGCGCCGCGCGAAGTCAACCCAGCCGGCATCGTCGTGGCTGGCCGGCCCGTGCGCGACCCCCGGCCCGCACAGCAGGCTGCGGCCGTCCCAGAAGGTGCTGCGGTCCGGCGTCACCAGCAGCCATGAGCCTTGCGGATGCAGCCGCGCCAGGGCGGCCGCGGCCTCTTCGGTGACATGGTGACGCGGCTCGAACCAGCCGAACCGCACCGGCTGCCCGTCCAGTTCGCCCACAGGCCGCAGCTGCACTGCCGCTTTCATGCGAAACACTTCGCGCCGCACCGCCTGTCCCATGCGCTGGGCCAGTGCCATGTCGGCATCGCGCGAACCGTCGAGCAGGTGCGGCTCGTGGATCAGGCGCCACAGCAGGCGGTACAACAAGTCGAACCGCGTCTCGTCGCGATGCAGGACCACCAGTTCGGTCAGGCGCAGGAAGGAGCGCGGAACGATCGCATTCAGCGCGGTTGTGAAAGCCGGCGGCCGGCTGGCCAGCCCGCGCACCGCACCGCTGACACCTTCCGCGGCGCTCGCCTCCCAGGCGATCTCGGCCGGCGGCACCTGGTTGGCCAGAAGGGTGTTCGACTGGGCACGAAAGCCGTGCACGTCGACGGGGCTGGCGAGATCGATACGCATATCGCGCGCATTTTAAGGCCGTCGAGCGGGGCGCTGTAGGACTTTTCCGGTCAGGGTGGCCGCTCGTGCCTTCAGGCGGATGCGATGACCCGCAGGCAGAGTTGGCGCAGGCGCGCGACGGCCGCGAGCAGCTGCTGGTGCGGCGCAGCCAGGTCGGCGGGCTCGGCCGACTGCTGCAGCCGCCACAGGCCGTGGGTCAGCTCGAAGTGGCGGATCAGCACTTCGACCCAGGCCACCGCCAGCGTAGGGAAGGTCGAGACGTACATGCGCATGTCGTCCACGTGCCGGCCGACGCGAC
The DNA here is from genome assembly GCF_028292805.1 of Ramlibacter sp. GTDB lineage: Bacteria > Pseudomonadota > Gammaproteobacteria > Burkholderiales > Burkholderiaceae_C > Ramlibacter. The sequence continues at coordinate 2,334 of NZ_JAQGLS010000095.1, forward strand.
GGTAGTGCTCCGGATCGCCTGGCAGGCCCAACAGCTGCCCCACATCGGCCTCGTAGGCCTCCAGCGAAGCGATCAACTGAAAAGCGATCGCACTTTGCGCGGAAGCTTGGGAGGCGGACATGGATTCGACTTTACATCCGCCGCCCCACTCTGGCGCGCCGGATGCGAAATATAGCGCCACGGTCAACGCTGGCCTGGCGCGAAGCCGCCAACAATGCGGATGCCTCCATGCTTCGGCCGCCTGGTGCTCATCGGTGTTTCGGCCGGTGGCGTGGCGGCGTTGCTGGAAATCACCCGGGCGCTACCGCGCCTTCGGGCCCATTTGCATGGTCCAGCACATGGCGGTGCGTGCCGCCAGCCTGCTGCCCGGGCTGCTGGCCTACCAGCGCGCCACCCGCCGGTGCACGGCCTGCGATGGTGACCGGCTGGTGCCCGGCACGCTCTTCATCGCACCGCCCGACCGGGATCTCGTGGTGGACGGCGAGCGGCCGCGCCTGATCCTCGCCCCCAGGGAACACCATTCCCGGCCCGCGACCGACCCGCTGTTTCGCACCGCCGCCCCGGCCTGGGGCCCCCGTGTGGTCGGGATCATCCCTGAGCGGGCGGCTGGACGACGGCAGCGCCGGCCTGCGGGCGATCAAGCCGCATGGCGGCATCGCGATCGTGCAGGCCGCGGCCGAACGGCGATGCCGGCCAATGCCATGGCCGCCGCGCACGCGGACCACTGCGTCCCGTGGCAGGCCATCGGGCTGCTGTGGAGCGGCTGGTTCACAGCCCGTTCGCGACCGACTGAGCGCCGCATAATGGCCCGCATCGAGAGGACCGAATGACAGCTGAACTCCGGCCGGACGGCGCAGAGCAGGACCTGGCCGACGAGATCGACGACATCATCCCGAGCCACGGCTATCGCAAGGTTCCGGTCGTGGCGCTGGGCGGCTCCGCCGGCAGCATCGAGGCCCTGCAGGCTTTTCTCGGCGCGATGCCGCCGCAGTCCGGGCTGGCGTTCGTGGTGGTGATCCACCTGGCCGCCGACCACGACAGCGCGCTGACCGACGTGTTGCAGCGCTGCACCCGGATGCCGGTGGTCAAAGTCGAGGGCACGCTGCAGGTGGACCCCGACACCGTCTACGTCATCCCGCCCGGCAAGACGCTGCAGTCGGAGCACGGGCGCCTGCGGCTGGGCGACATCCCGTTCGGCCCCACGCGCCACGTCGTCGTGGACGTGTTCTTCCGCACCCTGGCCGACAGCCATGGCGCCCACGCCGCGGCGGTGGTGCTCTCCGGCATGGACGACGACGGCGCCCTGGGCATCAAGCGTGTGAAGGAGCGCGGCGGCCTGACCGTGGCGCAGGATCCGGAGCAGGCGCTGCACGGCAGCATGCCGCGCGCGGCGATGTCCACCGGCATGGTCGACTGGGTGCTGCGGGTCGAGGAGATGCCCGAGCGGCTGCTGACCTACTTTCGCATGGAGAAGTCGGTCGCGCTGCCGCCCGAGGAAGCGGCGGCCGCGTCGGACGGCCACGACCCCACCGACGAAGACCGGCTGCGCGACGTCCTGGGCTTCCTGCGCGCCCGCACCAACCGCGACTTCTCGCAGTACAAGCGGGCCACCGTGCTGCGCCGCATCGGCCGCCGGATGCAGGTCAACGGGGTCCAGAACCTGCAGGCCTACCTGGGCGTGCTGCACGCCCGGCCAGGCGAGTCGATCGCGCTGTTGCAGGACCTGCTGATCAGCGTCACCAATTTCTTTCGCGACGCCGACGCGTTCGCCGCGCTGCAGCAGCACGTGCCGGCGCTGTTCGAAGGCAAAAGGCCGAACGACGCGGTGCGGGTCTGGTCCATCGCCTGCGCCACCGGCGAAGAGGCGTACAGCCTGGCCATGCTGCTGAGCGAGCATGCGCGCACACTGGAGGCCCCGCCCCTGATCCAGGTGTTCGCCACCGATCTCGACCAGGAAGCCGTCCAGGCCGCGCGCGAAGGCCTGTACCCGGCGGCGATCGTGGCCGACGTCAGCGAGGAGCGGCTGCGCAACTTCTTCACCAAGGAACACGCGGGCTACCGGGTGCGACGCGAGCTGCGCGAGATGGTGCTGTTCGCGGTGCATGACGTGCTGCGCGACTCGCCGTTCTCCCGGCTCGCCCTGGTCAGCTGCCGCAACCTGCTGATCTACCTGACGCGCGAGGCGCAGGCGCGCATCTTCGACACGGTGCACTTCGCGCTGGTGCCGCATGGCAAGCTGTTGCTGGGCGGGTCGGAAGCGATCGACGAGGCCAGCCCGCTGTTCGCGCTGGTCGACAAGGCCCACCGCATCTATGCCCAGCGGCCCACGCGCCGCTCCTCGCTGCCACTGCCACTGCCGCTGGGCTCGGTGGTGCGGCGGGCCATGGACAGCCTGCTGCCCGGGCCCGACGGCGCAAGGGCCGTGGCGCGCAGCACCGACCCGGCGCCGGGCCTGGCGGTGGTGGCGCCCGCTGCGCCCTCCAGCCGTCCGCGCGACGCCACGCACCACGCCTCCTGGGCCGAGCTGCACCTGCAGCTGCTCGAGCGGCTGGCCCCGCCGTCGGTGCTGGTCAACGCCGACTACGACATCGTGCACCTGTCGCCGAGCGCCGGCCGCTTCCTGCAGATGGCCGGCGGCGAGCCGAGCCGCAACCTGCTGCGCGCGTTGCAGCCGGAGCTGCGGATCGACCTGCGCGCCGCCCTGTACCAGTCGCAGGAGGGCAACGAGGTCCGGCTGCCGCCGATGCCGATCGCCATGACCGGCGGCACGGTGGTCGCCGCGCTGCGCGTGCTGCCCGTGCAGCAAGGCGGCGAAGCGCTCTACCTGGTGCTGTTCGAAGTGCAGGAAGGCGCCGGCGAAAGCGGCGAAGAGCGCACCGCCCGGCTGCACGCCGACCCGCTGGCGCGCCACCTCGACGCCGAAATCGAGCGGCTGAAACTACAGCTGCGCGAAACCGTGGAGCAGTACGAGGGGTCGACCGAGGAACTCAAGGCCAGCAACGAGGAGTTGCAGGCCATGAACGAGGAACTGCGCGCGGCCACCGAGGAGCTGGAGACCAGCCGCGAGGAGCTGCAGTCGATCAACGAGGAACTGAGCACCGTCAACACCGAGTTGAAGAGCAGCGTCGAGCAGCTCAGCCACACCAACAGCGACATGCTGAACCTGATGGACGCCACCGCCATCGCCACCGTGTTCGTCGCGCGCGACCTGCGGATCATGCGTTACACGCCGGCGGCGGTGGGCCTGTTCAACCTGATCCCCAGCGACATCGGCCGGCCGCTGACGGACCTGGGCTCCCGGCTCGACTACCCGCAGCTTGGCGCCGACGCCGCCCGCGTGCTGGAGCGGCTGGTGCCGATCGAGCGCGAGGTCGGCCGGCCCGACGGCGGCTGGTACCTGGCCCGGCTGATGCCCTACCGCACGCTGGACGACCGGATCGGCGGGGTAGTTCTCACCTTCATCGACATCAGCGAACGCCGCAAGGCCGAGGAGATGCGACTGTGGCTGGCCGCGGTGGTGTCATCGACCACGGACGCGATCATCAGCTTCGGGCCTGACGGCAGGATCCTGAGCTGGAACACCGGCGCCCGCAAGCTCTACGGCTACACGGTGGACGAGGCGATCGGCCAGCCCTTGGCCATGCTGGCGCCGCAGCGGCTGGTGGACCACGGCGAGCTGGTCGAGGCGGTGCTGGCGGGGCGCAGCTTCGAGAACCACGAGACGGTGCGGCGCCGACGCGACGGCAGCGAAGTGCAGGTGGCGCTGAACGTCACGCCGGTGCGCGACGGCCAGGGCGGGGTGATCGCCGGCACCGTGACGGCGCGCGACATCACCAGCCGGCTGGCCGCCAGCGAGGCGTTGCGCCAGAGCGAGGAACGCATGCGCATGGTGGTGGAAAACGCGCTGGACTACGCGATCTTCTCGACCGACCTGGACCGGCGCGTGACCACCTGGAACAGCGGCGCCGAACGGCTGCTGGGCTACGGCGAGGCCGAGATCATGGGCCAGCCGGTCGACCTGATCTTCACGCCCGAGGACCGGGCAGCCGACATGCCGGAAAAGGAGACCCGCACGGCCAGGCGCAAGGGGCGCGCCTCGGACGAGCGCATGCACATGCGCAAGGACGGCAGCCGGTTCCGGGGCACCGGCACGATGATGCTGATGCGCAACCAGGACCACGAGCCGATCGGCTTCGTCAAGATCCTGCGCGACCTGGGCGATCCGCGGCCGGAGCCGGAATAGCCGGCCGGCGCCACGGCGTGCCGCGCAATGGCCTCAGGGGCTGCCGACAGCCCCATCGAACAATCCCTTGTGCTGCTCGCGCAGCAGGTTCTTCTGCACCTTGCCCATGGCGTTGCGGGGCAGCTCGTCGACCACGAAACAGCGCTTTGGAATCTTGAAGTTCGCCAGCTGCGACTTGAGCGAAGCCACCAGTGCGTCGGCCGCCACCCGCTCGCCCTTGCTGGCCACCACCACGGCCACGCCGACCTCGCCGAAATCCGGGTGCGGCACGCCGACCACCGCGCTCTCGGCCACGCCCGGCATGTCGTTCAGGTAGCCCTCGATCTCGGCCGGGTAGACGTTGTAGCCGCCGCTGATGATCAGGTCCTTGCTGCGCCCCACGATGGTCACGTAGCCGCGCTCGTCGATGCGACCGAGGTCGCCGGTGCGGAACCAGCCGTCCGCGGTGAATTCCTCGCGCGTCTTTTCCGGCATCCGCCAGTAGCCCTTGAACACGTTCGGACCCGTCACCTCGATGGCGCCGATCTCGCCGGTGGCCAGGTCATGGCCGTCGTCGCCGCGCACGCGCAAGCCCACGCCAGGCAACGGAAAGCCGACGGTGCCGCCGCGCCGATCACCGTCGCTCGCCTGGTACGGGTTCGAGCTGAGCATGACGGTCTCGCTCATGCCGTAACGCTCCAGGATGGTGTGGCCGGTGCGCTCCTGCCAGGCGTTGAAGGTCTCCAGCAGCAGCGGCGCCGAGCCGGAGACGAACAGCCGCATGTTGCGCACCGCGTGGCGCGTCAGCGCCGGCTCGGCCAGCATGCGGGTGTACAGCGTGGGCACGCCCATGAAGACGGTGGCTTCGGCCAGCTTCGCGATCACGGCGCACGGCTCGAACTTGCCGAACCACAGCATCCTGCTGCCATTGAGCAGCGCGCCGTGCAGGGCCACGAACAGGCCGTGCACGTGGAAGATCGGCAAGGCGTGGATCAGCACGTCGCCGGGCTGCCAGCCCCAGGCGGTCTTGAGCACCTGCGCGTTCGACAGCAGGTTGCCGTGCGTGAGCATGGCGCCCTTGCTGCGCCCGGTGGTGCCGCTGGTGTAGAGGATGGCGGCCAGGTCGTCCTCACCGCTGGCGACGGTTTCGTGGGTGTCGGGCTGCAGGGCGGCGCGTTGCAGCAGCGTGCCGCCGCGATCGTCGCCCAGGGTGAAGACATGGCGGGTGCCGGCCTGGAATGCGATCTTGCTGACCCAGCCGAAATTGCCGGGGCTGCAGACCACGACCGCGGGCTCGGCATTGGCCACGAAATAGCCGATCTCCGCCTTCTGGTAGGCGGTGTTGAGCGGCAGGAAGACGTAGCCGGCGCGCAGCGTCGCCAGGTACAGCATCATCGCCTCGACCGACTTGTCCACCTGCACCGCGATGCGTGCGCCCGGCTCCAGCCGTAGCGAGCGCAGCAGATTGGCGAGCATGGCGGTGCCGCGCTCGAGGTCGCGCCAGCTGTAGGCCAGGCCGGTGTCGGTCTCGACGGCGATGCCCGAGAGGTCTTCGGGAAAGGCGGCGCGCAGCACCGCGAACAGGTTGCGGTTGTCCATCGGGAAGGAAAGTCGGGAAATGGGAAATTGTGGCAGCACCGCCGGCACCAGCCTTGCCATTGCGGCCTCGCGCCGCAACCCACGCGGTGACGCCATCACCGCCGCATGGATCCCGGCCGAGCCCGGAATGGCAAGACAGGCGCGCTCAGTCCAGCTTGGCGCCGGACGCCTTGACCACCGCCGACCAGCGCTTGATCTCGCCGGACACGTGCGCGGCGAACTGCTGCTGCGTGTAGTTGGGGAATTCGGCGCCCTGCGAAGCCCAGATGGCTTTGAGCTCGTCGGACTGGATGGCCTTGCGAACTTCGTCCACCATGCGCGCCTGCACGTCGGCCGGGGTGCCCTTGGGCGCCCACAGGCCGTACCAGGTGGTGACCGTGTAGTCGGGCATGCCGACCTCGGCCGCGCTCGGCACGTCGGGGAACGCCGGATTGCGCTTGGTGCCCGACACCATCAACGCCTTGATCCGGCCGCCCTTGATGTGCGCGGCGGAGGAGCCCAGGCCGTCGAACATCATGTCCACCTGGCCGCCGACCAGGTCGCGCAGCGCGGGGCCGGCGCCGGTGTACGGGATGTGGGTGATGAAGGTCTTGCTCTGCTGCTTGAACAGCTCGCCGGCCAGGTGGTGCGAGGTGCCGGTGCCGGCCGAGCCGTAGTTGTACTTGCCGGGGTTCTTGCGCACTTCGGCCAGGAAGGACTTGAAGTCGCCCATCGGCATCTTCTGCGGATTGACCACCACCACCTGCGGCACGCTGGCCACCAGCGTCAGCGGGATCAGGTCCTTCTCGAGGTCGTAGTCGAGCCGCGGATACATCGAGGGGGCGATGGTGTGGTGCACCGCGCCCATGAAAACGTTGTAGCCGTCCGGCGCCGCCCGCGCGGCCAGGCTGGCGCCCACGGTGCCGCCCGCCCCGCCCTTGTTGTCGATGATCAGTTGCTTGCCGGTGTTCTTCGAGAACACCGCCGACAACGGACGCGCGAAGGCGTCGGTGCCGCCGCCCGCCGGGAACGGCACGATCATCATCACCGGCCGGGCCGGCCAGGCCTGGGCCTGGGCTTGCACCAGGCCGCTAAAGCCGGCGGCGCCGGCCGCGGCCGCGCGCAACACGTCGCGCCGGGAAAGGCGGGTGGAATGCATCTGTTGTCTCCTGTGCTTTGTTCGGTATGACGGCTGACGGTACAGGTCTTCGATGGCCGCCGATATCGGGATTTCTCCCTGCGACAGCCGGGGCCCGGTGGCGGTCCAGCCGCTTCAAGTCGCTCAGGGAGTTCACCATGAGGCCGAAAGACTGCTTCAGCCTTTGACCAAGCGGCCGCCGACCCAGTAGTCCGGGATGCGCCTGGCGTGCGCATGCGCACCAGGCCCCCGGCGGTCAGCAGCTTGAGCGCCTCGCGCAGCGGCGCGCGCGAGATCTCCAGCTGCGCTCGTCCAGGACGGTCCCGGGCAGCAGCACGCCGGCGAAGATCTTCTCGCGCCGCTGGGCAGCGGCCTGACCGTGCAGACAGTTGTGGAACAGGCGCATGGACCGCCGCCCTGATTTCCGGTATTACGGCTAATTACGGTACAGGACAGGTGCGCGGGGGCGCCCGTGACGGGGCGACAAGAAAGCAAAGTGGCTGTCATGCCGCGCTCGACGGCGGATCGGGCAGCCGCCCTGCGGCTGCCGTCGCTGGGTTGCGGATCAAGTCCGCAATGGCAGGCCTAGCGAGGACGCACGGCGCCGCGCGGTGCCGGTTCCATCCGCGTCTCGGCCCACACCCAGAGCAGCACGCCGCCCAGGATCATGGGAATGCACAGCCACTGGCCCATGGTCATCTTCAGGGCCAGCACGCCCAAGTGGCTGTCCGGCTCGCGGAAGTATTCGGCGATGAAGCGGAACGCACCGTAGCCCACCAGGAAGAAGGCCGAAACCTGACCCATCTTGCGCGGCTGGCGCGCGTAGAGCCACAGCAGGATGAACAGTAGCACGCCCTCCAGCAGGAACTGGTAGAGCTGCGACGGATGGCGCGGCACGCCGGTGCCGCTTTGCGGAAACACCATTGCCCAGGGCAGCGCCGGGTCGGCCGCACGGCCCCACAGCTCGCCATTGATGAAGTTGCCGACCCGGCCGGCGGCCAGGCCCAGCGGAACGCAAGGCGCCACGAAGTCCATCACCTGCCAGAACGGCCGGCCGCGCGAACGCGCGAACCACACTTGCGAGGCGATCACGCCCAGCAGGCCGCCGTGAAAGCTCATGCCGCCCTGCCAGATGAACAGGATCTGCAGCGGGTTGGCCAGGTAGAACTCGGGCTTGTAGAACAGGCAGTAGCCGACGCGGCCGCCGACCACGGTGCCGAGCACCCCCAGGAACAACATGTCCTCGATGTCCTTGCGGCTCCAGCCGCCCGGGCCTTGCAGCGAGGCATAGGGCTGGTGCTTCAGGCGCAGATGGGCCAGCAGCATGAACAGCCCGAAGGCGGCCAGGTAGGTCAGGCCGTACCAGTGGATGGCCAAGGGGCCGAGCTGCAGCGCGACGGGATCGATCTTCGGATGGGTCAGCATGGCCGGCATTGTGGCCCACGGCGGCGCCTCCCGGGTGGGAGGCAGCGGCCGGCGCTGGCATACTTGCCCTCTCTTTCCGGCCCGACAGCACGAGACACCATGGACAAGAAGACCATCCCGATCCGCCCGCTGCGCAGCAGCAACATCACCGAGGGCAAGTCGCGCGCGCCCAACCGTTCCATGTACTACGGCATGGGCTACAAGGAAACGGACTTCGGCAAGCCGATGGTCGGCGTGGCCAACGGCCACAGCACCATCACGCCGTGCAACAGCGGACTGCAAAAGCTCGCCGACGCCGCAGTGCGGGCGCTGGAGGAAGCCGGCGCCAACCCGCAGACATTCGGCACGCCGACGATTTCCGACGGGATGGCGATGGGCACCGAGGGCATGAAGTACTCGCTGGTCAGCCGTGAAGTGATCTCCGACTGCATCGAGACCTGCGTGCAGGGCCAGTGGATGGACGGCGTGGTCGTGATCGGCGGCTGCGACAAGAACATGCCCGGCGGCCTGATGGGCATGCTGCGCGCCAACGTGCCGGCCATCTACGTGTACGGCGGCACCATCCTGCCGGGCAAGTGGAAGGGCGAGGACCTGAACATCGTCAGCGTGTTCGAGGCCGTGGGCCAGAACTCGGCCGGCAAGATCTCCGACCAGGAGCTCAAGGACATCGAGCAGCACGCCATCCCCGGCACCGGCTCCTGCGGCGGCATGTACACCGCCAACACGATGTCGTCGGCATTCGAGGCGCTGGGCATCTCGCTGCCCTACTCCTCCACCATGGCCAACCCGCACGACGAGAAGATGAACTCGGCCGCCGAGTCGGCCAAGGTGCTGGTCGAGGCGATCAGAAAGGACATCAAGCCGCGCGACATCGTCACTCGCAAGGCGATCGAGAACGCCGTGGCCGTGATCATGGCCACCGGCGGTTCCACCAACGCGGTGCTGCACTTCCTGGCGATCGCGCACGCCGCGCAAGTCGAGTGGACCATCGACGACTTCGAGCGCATCCGCAAGCGCACGCCGGTGCTGTGCGACCTCAAGCCTTCGGGCAAGTACCTGGCGGTGGACCTGCACGAAGCCGGCGGCATCCCGCAGGTGATGAAGCTGCTGCTGAACGCCGGCCTGCTGCACGGCGACTGCATCACGATCACCGGCCAGACCATTGCGGAGGTGCTCAAGCACATTCCGGATGCGCCGCGCGCCGACCAGGGCGTGATCCGCACCATCGAGAAGGCCATGTACAAGGAAGGCCACCTGGCCATCCTGAAGGGCAATCTGTCGCCCGAGGGCGCGGTGGCCAAGATCACCGGCCTGAAAAACCCGGTGATGACCGGGCCGGCCCGCGTGTTCGACGACGAACAGTCGGCGCTGCAGGCAATCCTGGACGGCAAGATCGTCGCCGGCGACGTGATGGTGCTGCGCTACCTCGGGCCCAAGGGCGGCCCCGGCATGCCCGAGATGCTGGCGCCCACCGGGGCGCTGATCGGCGCGGGGCTGGGCGAGAGCGTGGGCCTGATCACCGACGGCCGCTTCTCGGGCGGCACCTGGGGCATGGTGGTGGGCCACGTCGCGCCGGAAGCAGCCGCCGGCGGCACCATCGCCCTCATCCAGGAAGGCGACTCGATCACCATCGATGCCCACCGGCTCCTGCTGGAGCTGAACGTGCCGGCGGCGCAAATCGAGCAGCGCCGCGCCCGGTGGACGGCGCCCAAGCCGCGCTACACCCGCGGCGTGCAGGCCAAGTTCGCCTTCAATGCTTCGAGCGCCTCCAAGGGCGCCGTGCTCGACGACTATTGAGTCGTCGACGGCCGGTGTCGTCCTCGTCCTACGACGGACGCGCCGGCCGCTGCCTAGCATGTGGGTTTCAGGGAGAACCCCATGGACACGCTTTCCGTCTGGCGCGCCACGGCGGCGCCCACCGGCTTTGCCATGCTCGGCGAAGACCTCACGACCGACGTGCTGGTCATCGGCGGCGGCATCACGGGGGTGACGCTGGCGCTGCTCCTGGCCGAGCAGGGCCGGCAGGTGGTGCTGCTGGAGGCGGACGAGATCGGCAGCGGCGCCACCGGCAACTCCACCGGCAACCTCTACGCAACGCTGGGCAATGGCCTGCAGCAGGTCGTCTCCAGCTTTGGCCAAGAGACGGCGCGACAGGTGGTGGCCGAGCGGGCCGCCGCGATCGGCTTCATCGAGGAGCGCTGCCGCCTGGTTCCCGATGCGAGCTTCCAGCGCTGTCCATTGATGCTGTGGGCGCAGCCCAGCCAGCAGGACTGGATCGAAAAGGAAGTGAACGCGCTGCGCATGGGCGGCTGCTCGGTCGAGCGCGCCAGCGCCGTGCCGGCCCCGCTGCCCCCCGCGCCCGGCGACGTGCTGGTGCTGCCGGGGCAGGCGCAATTGCAGCCGCAAGCCTACCTGGCGGCGCTGGCGCGGGCGGCGGCGCTGGCCGGCGCGCGGCTGCACGAACATTCGCGGGTGCTGGAGATCGACAGCAAGGGCAAGCGCGTCGTCACCGCCTCGGGATCGGTGCGGGCCAGCGAGATCGTGCTGGCCACGCACACGCCCAAGGGCGTCCACCTGGTGCACGCCGAGATGCCGGTGCACCGCGAATACGGCATCGCCTTCGAAGCATCCGCGCTGGCGCTGCCGGCCGGCATCTACTGGTGGCGAGCGAGCGAGGGGCTGTCGGTGCGCACGGCGCAGGCGGGCGGGCGGCACTACGTGGTCTGCGTCGGCCAGGAGCACAAGGTCGGCATCCACAACGCCAAGGCCGGCCTGTTGGCGCTGGAAACCCTGGCGCAAAAGCACTTTGGCGAGCAGGCGGTCACCCATCGTTGGTCGGCGCAGAACTACCGCGGCGCCGACGCCCTGCCCTACATCGGCCGCAACAGCAACGGCTTCATCGCCACCGGCTTCGCCGCCGACGGGCTGGTCTGGGGCACCGTCGCGGCGCGGCTGATCGCCGAGCAGCTGGCTGGCAACAGCCCAGCCTTCGGCGAGCTGGTCGACCCGACCCGCCTGAACCCGGTCAAGGGAGCGCGCAACATCCTGCAGGAGAACGTCACGGTGGTGACGCAACTGGTCAAGGACTACCTGACCGATCGCCAAGGCGAGAAGCTGTCTGCGCTGGCGGCCGGCGACAGCGCCATCGTGGAGGTGGACGGCGAGAGCCTGGCAGCTTACCGCGCGCCGGACGGCGAGCTGTTCGCCGTCTCCAACGTCTGCCCGCACATGGGCTGCAAGGTGCACTGGAACAGTGTGGAAACCAGCTGGGATTGCCCTTGCCACGGCAGCCGCTTTCGGCCGGACGGAACCGTGATCGAAGGCCCCGCGCTCAGCCCGCTCAAGCGCAGGCACCTGTCCGGGCTGGACGGCTGAGGCGGCTCAGCGGCGGCGCTTTTTCGGGGCCATCCCCAGCGCCTCGCGCGACTTGTCGATCCGGGCCTGCTTGCGCGTGCTCTCGCGCTCCATCGCCTTGCGCTTGGTGTAGCCGGACCAGTCGGCCCAGGCCCACCACGCCACTGCCAGCGCGAACGGGGACAACACCCACCACCATGACCATTCGGCCACCGCGCCGATCTCGAGGTATTTCAACGCGAGCAGGACGATTCCGATACCGAGCAGATACATGCGCACTCCACAATGACGTCAAGGCAGTCCGGACGAGGCGGTCAACGCCGCTCCGTACAATACCGTTGCAGGAATGTAACCCAACCCGTTTGAGGACCACATTATGAAAAAAGCCCTGTTTATGCTGGCCGCCCTGGCCGCGATCTCGGCGCCGGCCATGGCCGACCTGGCCCTGGCCACCGCCAAGAATTGCATGGCCTGCCACGCCGTCGACAAGAAGCTGGTCGGCCCCTCCTACAAGGAAGTCGCCACCAAGTACGCCGGCCAAAAGGACGCCGTGGACAAGCTGGCCGCCAAGATCCTCAAGGGCGGCTCCGGTGTCTGGGGCCCGGTGCCGATGCCCGCCAACGCGCAGGTGAGCGAGGCCGAGGCGAAGAGGCTGGCCGGCTGGGTGCTGACGCAGAAATGACCCTGGCGTGGAAATGAAAAGAGCCCGCGGTTGCGGGCTCTTTTCATTTCGGCCGCGATGAGCGGCCGGCCAGGATGGCAATGCGACTTCAGTTGGTCTCCGACAACTGATCCAGGATTGCCGGATTCTCCAGCGTGCTGGTGTCCTGCGTCACCTTCTCGCCCTTGGCGATGCTGCGCAGCAGGCGCCGCATGATCTTGCCGCTGCGGGTCTTGGGCAGGTTGTCGCCAAAGCGGATGTCCTTGGGCTTGGCGATCGGGCCGATTTCCTTGGCCACCCAGGCGCGCAGTTCATTGGCGATCTGTTTCGCCTCTTCGCCGGTCGGGCGCGGGCGCTTGAGCACCACGAAGGCACACACCGCCTCGCCCGTCACGTCGTCCGGGCGGCCCACCACGGCGGCTTCGGCCACCAGGTCGGTCTTGGAGACCAGCGCCGACTCGATCTCCATGGTGCCCAGCCGGTGGCCGGACACGTTCAGCACGTCGTCGATGCGGCCGGTGATGCGGAAATATGCGTTGTCGACGTTGCGCACGGCGCCGTCGCCGGCCAGGTAGGTGGTGCCCCCCAGTTCCTCCGGGAAGTAGCTTTTCTTGAAGCGCTCCGGGTCCCCCCAGATGGTGCGGATCATCGACGGCCACGGCCGCTTGATCACCAGCATGCCGCCGGCGCCGTTGGGAACGTCCTTGCCGGTTTCGTCGACGATCGCCGCCATGATGCCGGGCAGCGGCAGCGTGCACGAGCCGGGCACCGTCGGCGTGGCGCCGGGCAGGGGCGTGATCACGTGGCCGCCGGTCTCGGTTTGCCAGAAAGTGTCGACGATCGGGCAGCGCTCGCCGCCCACATTGCGGTGGTACCACATCCAGGCTTCCGGGTTGATCGGCTCGCCCACGGTGCCCAGGATGCGCAGCGACGTCAGGTCCCAGTTCCTCGGGTGCACCTTGGCGTCGGTCTCGGCCGCCTTGATCAGCGAACGGATCGCCGTCGGCGCCGTGTAGAACACGGTCACCTTGTGCCTTTCGATCATCTGCCAGAAGCGCCCCGCATGCGGATGCGTGGGAATGCCTTCGAAGATCAGCTGGGTGCAACCCGCCGCCAGCGGACCGTAGACCACGTAGCTGTGGCCGGTGATCCAGCCGATGTCGGCGGTACACCAGAACAGGTCCGGCGGCTGGATGTCGAAGGTCCAGTCCATCGTCAGCTTGGCCCACAGCAAGTAGCCGCCGGTGGAATGCTGCACGCCCTTGGGTTTGCCGGTGGAGCCGGAGGTGTAGAGGATGAACAGCGGATGCTCGGCGCCGACCGGCTCGGCCGGGCACGTGTCCGATTGGCCCTGCAGCGCCTCGTCGAAGCTCTTGTCTCGGCCGGCCACCATGGGCACGGGCGTCGCGGTGCGCATGTAGACCAGAACCGTCCTGAGCGTGTCGCAGCCGCCCATGGCCAGCGCCTCGTCGACGATGGATTTGAGCCCCAGTTCCTTGCCGCCGCGCAGCTGGAAGTTGGCGGTGAGCACGGCCACCGCGCCGGCGTCGATGATGCGCTCCTGCAGCGACTTGGCCGAAAAGCCCCCGAACACCACGCTGTGGGTGGCGCCGATGCGCGCGCAGGCCTGCATGGCAACCACGCCCTCCACGCCCATCGGCATGTAGATGACGACCCGGTCGCCCTTGCCGATGCCCTGGGCCTTCAGCGCGTTGGCAAAGCGCGAGACCTTCACCAGCAGGTCCCGATAGGAGACGCGGGTGACGGTGCCGTCGTCCGACTCGAACACGATGGCGGTCTTGTGCTCCACCGGCGTGCCCATGTGCTTGTCCAGGCAGTTGGCGCTGGCGTTCAGTTCGCCGTCCTCGAACCAGGTGTAGAACGGGGCCCGGGTCTCGTCCAGGACCTTGGTGAACGGTTTGGTCCAGGCCAGGTTCTCGCGCGCCAGCCGGGCCCAGAAGCCTTCGAAGTCGTCCTCGGCTTCGCGGCACAGCGCCTCATAGGCTGGCATGCCGGAAATGCGGGCGGCCTTCACCGCCGCGGCGGCGGGGGGGAACACGCGGTTTTCAACCAGGACGGACTCGATGGCGCTCATGCTTGTCTCCGTGGAGGGAAAAATCTGTCGTTAATGTCCGGCTTCGCACTTACGAGCCACTGACTGCCCCGAGTCTGACAAGGTTCTGCCGCCATGGTGCGGGAACCTACAATTGCGTCCATTCGCGTTACCCCGCATCCCCGGTAAAACACCCCATGGCAAAAGAAGATCCCGCTTTCATCGCATCTCCCCTGCGCCCCCTTCCCAACCTGATCTTCGCCAGCCGCTGGCTGCAGCTGCCGCTGTACCTGGGGCTGATCGCGGCCCAGGCGGTGTACGTCGTGCATTTCCTGCTGGAGCTGTGGCACCTGATCGAGGCCGCCGCCGGCAGCCAGGCCGCGCTGCAATCGCTGGTCACCAGCATCGGCTACAAGGCGACCGTTCCCGTCACCTCGCTGAACGAAACCATCATCATGCTGGTGGTGCTGGCGCTGATCGACGTGGTGATGATCTCCAACCTGCTGATCATGGTCATCGTCGGCGGCTATGAAACCTTCGTCAGCAAGCTGGGCCTGCAGGGCCACCCCGACCAGCCCGAGTGGCTCAGCCACGTGAACGCCTCGGTGCTGAAGGTCAAGCTGGCCACCGCGATCATCGGCATCTCTTCGATCCACCTGCTCAAGACGTTCATCAACGCCGACAACTACTCGGACCGGGTGCTGATCGCGCAGACCGTGATCCACATCGCGTTCCTGCTGTCGGCGATGGCGATCGCCTACACTGACAAGATGATGTCGGACTCGGCGGCGGCGGCCGCGGCCAGGCACTGAGCGCCTGAACCTGTGATCCCGGCTTGCCCCGGAATCCAGTGGCGGCGCCTCCGGCGCCATGGCCGTGTGTGGATCCCGGCCTGGGCCGGGACGACCGGGGTCAGCGCCCCGTCATCTTCTCCGGCCGCACCCACTGGTCGAACTGCTCGGCGCTGACGTAGCCCAGCGCCAGCGCCGCCTCGCGCAGGCTGGTGCCTTCCTGGTGCGCCTTCTTGGCGATCTGCGCCGCCTTGTCGTAGCCGATGTGCGGGTTCAGCGCCGTCACCAGCATCAACGAGCGGCTCACCAGGTCGGCGATCCGGTCGCGATCGGGCTGGATGCCCACCGCGCAGTGGTCATTGAAGCTGCGCATGCCGTCGGCCAGCAACCGGATGCTCTGCATGAAGTTGTGAGCGATCATCGGCCGAAACACGTTCAGCTCGAAGTTGCCCGAGGCGCCGCCGAAGTTGATGGCGACGTCGTTGCCGAACACCTGGCAGCACAGCATGGTCACCGCCTCGCTCTGGGTGGGGTTCACCTTGCCCGGCATGATCGACGAGCCCGGCTCGTTCTCGGGGATGGTGAGCTCGCCGATGCCGCTGCGCGGGCCGCTGGCCAGCCAGCGCACGTCGTTGGCGATCTTCATCATGCTGACCGCCAGCGTCTTCAAGGCCCCGTGCGCATGCACCAGCGCGTCGGCCGCGGCCATCACCTCGAACTTGCTGGCGGCCGTCACCAGCGGCAGGCCGGTCAGCCGCGCCAGCTCCTGGGCGACCTGCTCGGCGAAGCCCCTGGGCGCGTTCAGCCCGGTGCCCACGGCCGTGCCGCCCAGCGCCAGCTCGCACAGGTGCGGCACCGCGGCGTGCAGGTGGCGATCGTTCTGCTCCAGCTGGGCGACGTAGCCGGAGAATTCCTGGCCTAGGGTCAGCGGGGTGGCGTCCTGCAGGTGGGTGCGCCCGATCTTGACGATGCCGTCGAACTCGCGCGACTTGGCGGCCAGCGTTTCACGCAGCAACGCAAGCGCCGGCAGCAGCTTGTTGCGTATGCCCTCGACCGCCGCCATGTGCATCGCCGTCGGGTAGACGTCGTTGGACGACTGGCTCCTGTTCACGTCGTCGTTCGGATGCACCAGCCGGCCCTCGCCGCGCGGCCCGCCCAGCAGCTCGCTGGCGCGATTGGCCAGCACCTCGTTGACGTTCATGTTGGTCTGGGTGCCCGAGCCGGTCTGCCACACCACCAGCGGAAACTCCTCGTCGTGCCGTCCTTGCAGCACTTCGTCGGCGGCGGCGACGATGGCGGCCGCCTTTTGCTGGTCGAGCAGCCCCAGCAGGTGGTTGACCACGGCGCAGGCCCGCTTGACCTGGACCAGCGCGCGAATGATTTCGGGCGGCTGGCGCTCTCCCGAAATGTCGAAATTCTGCAGCGAGCGCTGGGTCTGGGCACCCCACAGCCGCTGCGCGGGGACGGCCACGGGGCCGAAGGTGTCGTGTTCGATGCGGGTGGACATGGGTGTGAGGCTGGAGGGCTTGAGGATTTCACCGTAGCAGCTTTCGCCAGGAAATCGCGTAAATCCAATTACAAACCAGTGGGCCGGCAGCGCCGGAGGGGCTGCAGCTTTCTGGCCGTCCCCCCTGGAGGAGACCTCGATATTTGCGGTTCGCCCCGGCCTTCTGGCTGGCGGGACGCCTGAGCTTGTTGGCGGGCTTCATGCTGTCCGCCACCCTCGTCGTGCCGCCGACGGCGCTGCGCCGTACCTCGCCACACCCGCCCGCGCGGGCTGGCCGCCCAGCCGTGGTGAGCCTGCTGGTGGCCTTGGCGCTGTACCTGCTGCGGCGCTGCGGGGCTACATGTCGCTGAGCGCGTCCAGCGGATGATCCGCTTGAGCGGGCGGATCGCCAGCGGCAAACCGCTGGGCGAAGCCGAGGGGACCATCTGCTGGCGGGCGACCACGCGGCCGGCTGTGGTCTCCATCATCAAGATGAACCGCAGCGTGGCCGCGATCGTCGGCCAGATCCGCTCCAGCGCGAATGCCGTCGCCGGCGCCGCCCGCCGGATCTGCGATGGCAATGGCGACCTGGCCAGCGCAGCCAGGAGCAGGCCGCCCTGGAGGAAACCGCCTCGGGCATCGACCAGCTGGCGTCCACTGCCCGCCAGAACGCGGAAAGCTGCGAGTTGGCCCGGCGCATGGCCAGCAAGGCCGCGAGACCGCCGACGGCGCCGCCGGCCAGATGCAGGAAGTGGCCACCACCATGGAGCAGATCGACCGCGGCGGCGCCACCTCGGCGAGATCCGGGGCGCGGTCGGGGCATCGCCTTTCAGACCAACATCCTGGCACCGAATGCGGCGCTGGAAGCGGCCCGCGCCGGCGAGCAGGGCCGGGGTTTTGCCGGGGTCGCCAGCCAGGTGCGGGCGCTGGCGCAGCGCGCAAGCCGCGCGCGAGATCAAGGCGCTGATGCACGCTCGGCTGACAGCATGGCGCGCGGCCGCAAGGTGGTGGCCGGAGCCGGCGCCACCCTGGCCGAGGCCGTGACCGGCGTGCAGGAGGTCAGCCAGGTGCTGGCCAACATCGCCCAGGCTCGTCAGAGCAGAGCGTGGGCGTCGCGGAGATGCCCAAGGCGATCCTGCAGGCCGACGCCGTCACGCAGCAGAACGCGGCCCTGGCGAGGACGCCCGGGCCGCCGCCGAGGCCTTCGAGCAGGAATCGCGCGGCTGGTGGAGGTGGTCGGCCGCTTCAAGGCCGACCACGGGCTGGAGCGCACCGCGTCGTGGCCATGGTCAAGGGGGCGTGCGCCATGTGCGCCAGCATGGTGCGCGCCGCGCCTGCGCCAACTTCAACGACCCGCGCGGGGGTTCGTGCGCGGCGCCGACTACATCTTTGCCATGGACACCGGGGGGTGCGGCTGACCTTCCCGCCCGAGTCGGCCCCAGTCGGCCCCAGTCGGCCCCAGTCGGCCAGAACATGTGGGGGGCCACCGACGTCGACGGCAGGTACTTCGGTGGCGAGATCCTGGAAGTTCGTGCGCACGGCAGGCCTGGGCTGGCTGGACTTCAAGTTCCTGAACCCGAAGAGCGGCCGCGTCGAGAAGTCGACGTACGTGGAGGCGGTGGACGACCTGGTCCTGGGCTGCGGCATCTACCGGGACGACGCACCGACGGCCGCGGCGCCGGTGGCCGGCCGGGCCGACCCGCCGTTGCTGCGGGGCTCCGCCGCCTGAGACGGCGTGGAGCGCGGCGGGCCGGTCACCACAGCCAGTACCCGACCGCGGCGGCGATCAGCGCGGCGCCGAGCGCGCCCAGGGCCAGCGCCAACAGGCTGCGCGCGCCGCGATCCTGCGCCGGACCGAACACTTGCCACGGCGGCAAGGGAATGGTGCCGTGCCGGCGCACCGGAATGTGCGGCGCCTGCCGCCCGCCCGGGCCCGCCAGGGCAGGCAAGCCGAGGCCACACACCGGGCAGGCCACCTCCCCGGACAGCGCCTGTGCGCCGCACCTGTCGCAACCCGTCATCGCCCCGCTCCTTGTCCTTGTTTTGTTCTGATTTCGAGACTCATCTGAGCGTACCCGCCGCGGCCGCGGCGTGTCAATGCAGGGCCTGTAACTGCTGTCAGCCTTCGCGTCGGGGCACCAGCGCCAGGCCGATCTTCATGGTGTAGATGACGATCAGGGTGCCGGCCAGGTCGGCCACGAACATCGCGACGAAACCTTCCAGCAGGGCATCACGGCCCTGCAAGGCGAACAGGACGTGGTGCAGCAGCGGGCTGGCCAAGGCACAGGCCACGCTCAGCAGCAGCAGCCGCCGCGGCGTCAGCTTGGCCAGCGACGGGTACAGCCCGTACAGCCGGCCGGCCAGCCGGTAAACCAGGTAAGGGGCCAGCGCGCCTGGGCTGCCGCCGATGAGCGCGGGCGTGAAGTCGTGCGGGAAGAACCACAGGAAGCTGATGCCCCAGGAGACGATCAGCAGGCCGACGGCCCCCGCTTCGGCGAACAGCAGGGTGCAGACCAGCGGCATGCCCGCCGGCAGCTAGACCCAGTTGATGCCCGGTGTGTGTTCGGACCGCTTGAAAAGCAGCTCGTTGAGCGCCAGCACGGAGGAGAACAGCACGATGGTGAGGACCACCAGAGCGAACTGCGTGCGCAACCAAGCCATCAAACCGCTCCTTCAGGTAGGATGATTCTTGTTCCTGTAGCGATGTCACGAATAAAGCTCGCCTTTCTCGCACACGCGGTCGAATAATCACCGACCCCGCCGCACCCCGATCGGATCGCCATGAAAAAGACCAAGCGCCCCGCTGACGTCTACCTGCGCTTCCTTCAGCTGACCGAGGCCATCCGGGGCCTGCCCGCCCTGCCGCCGCTCGACCCGCTGGAAGAGCGCATTCTCGCCTTCGTGGCCCGCGCCGGCCAGCGGGAGCAACGCCTGTCCGTGCGCGACATGATGGCCAAGGACGAGCTGGGAGCCCCGGCCACCATCCACGGCCGGCTCAAGTCGATGCGGGAAAAAGGCTGGATCGCGCTGGCCGACACCGAAGACGCCCGCCGCAAGCAAATCGAGCTGACCCAGGCCGCCATGCGCCACTTCGACCGGCTGTCCAAGTGCTTGATGCAGGCGGCCAAGACGGGGGCTTGAGCGTCGCAGCCGCACCGGGGCGGCATCGCCAAAATGCGGTGACACGCACGCCGCAGTGTGGAACGGGCCTGGCCCGTATCATCCCCGCCCAGGGCCATCCCGGAGAGCGGACCCATGAAGACCACCAGCACGCACCGCCAAGCCGGACGGCATCGGCTGCCCCTGGACGGAGGTGGACAGCGAGGGCACGCAGCTGGATGTCTTTCATTTTCCGACCACTCTGATGACCCTGGTGGGCAATGTCCTGCGGCACACCGTCACCCTGCCCTGCACCGACGAATTCGGCCCCGCGGCCCAGGGCCTGGGCCAAGGCAAGACCATCCGCATCATCACCGGCTTCCCGCCGGGCGGCAGCGTGGCGTGCCGTACAAAGGCACCGCCCCGATGGTGGCCGACCTGCTCGGCGGTCATGTGGCGGTCGGCGTCAATCCAGTGGCCGACGTCGCCGACCACCACAGTGCAGGCAAGCTCAAGGTGCTGGCCGTTGGCGGCGCCCAGCGCTCGCCGCTGCTGCCACAGGTTCCCACGCTGGCCGAACTCGGCCACAAAAATCGCGGGCGGCGGCGTCGAGCGGTATGGCTTTTTCCTGCCCAAAGGACGCCGGCCACCATCGTCGCGGCCTACACGCAGGCGCTCAAGACCATCCTGGAGATGCCGCAGGTCAAGGCCCAGTTCGCGCCACGCAGCTGTCAGACCCATGTCCAGCCGCCCGAGGAATTCGCCGCCGCGATCCGGCGCGAGAGCGAGATCTGGCGCGGCGTGGTGGCCGCGACGGGCTCCACGCCGCAAGGCTGACCCAGCCAATGCAAGATCCTGCCCTACGCGCAGACAGCCTGGTGTAGCGTGGCTGGGACGTCGCCGCCCTCATCAACCGGGAGCTGCTCCAGGCGCTGGTCCGCCATGGCGTGCGCGACGACACCCAATTGCGCGCGCAGCGCGGCGCATGAACCAACACCAACGGAAGCCGAGATGACGACCGACTCCCCTTCGCCCGAAACCGCAGCGACCGTGCTGCTGACCATCATCTTCAAGCACCACGAAGGCCTGGTGCTCGACGACATCCAGGGCAAGCTGAAGGCCAGTGACTGGTGGGAAGCGTTCCCGCCGGCCGGCGCGCGCGTCGTGTCGTGGACCGTGGCCATGGGCTTGGGCCAGATCTGCACGCTCGAAGTGCCCGCCGACCAGCTCGGCTTGGTCAACCTGGAGCTGGAGCGGCGCGCCTGGGGCGTGTTTCGCACCGAGGTTTACGCCACCTACGACTTCGTGCCGGTGCGCGAGCGCATCACGGCGCGGGTGCGCGCCGGAGGCCAGTGATTGCAGCACCCACCTGGAGCCGCACCAGACCCGCAGCCAGCCGCCGACGGGCTGGGAGAACCTGCTGGCTGACGCGTTCGAGCGCGCCTTTGCCGGGGGCGCGGCGACGCCGCAGGAACTGGCGGCTGCGCTGAACCTGGGCGGACCGCGGCGTCCGGACGGCGCGGCCTGGACCGAGGCCGAGCTGGCGCGGCTGGGCGTGCCATGACGGGCAGCGCGCCGACGAGGCGCGGCTGCTCGCCACGGGACTGAAGGACACCTGGTTTGCGATCTGCCCCTCAGGCTTCGTGAGCGCGGAACCGATCTCGCTGCGGCGCCTGGGCCGCAAGCTCGTGTTGTGGCGTGACGACTGTTCGAGAAAAAGGACCAGCAGGACCGCAACTTCGACTGGGTCGAGTTCGGCGACACCGGCTTTCACTGGCAGCGGTTGTCCATTCCGTACCCGAAGGGCGCGGGACCGGTGGCCACTTCCACATCGTCGGCAGCTTCACCCCGATCGGGGACGGCCTGGCCGCCCTGGTCCACTGGCGCTGTCGCAAGGTGCAGGGCTGGCAGCGCGACATGTGGCGCTTCCTGTTCCGCAACCGGATGCGGGCGCGCCACTGGGCGGTGCTGGAGCAGGACCGCGCGCTGCTCGAAGCCATGGATCCGGACGCCAATCAGCGCGAGACGCTGTACGACCACGACCACGACGCCGGCCTGGTGCGGCTGGGCCGCTATCTGCGGCAGCAGGCCAGGCGGCAGCTGGGCGCCAAGTAGCACCGACGGCGAGTCCATCTTTGCGGCTCTCGCGTACAGTGCCGCATGAACTGGATCCGCTCCCGCATCGTCGCCTCGCCCCGTCCCGCCCTCGTCCTGGGCAAGGCCATCTTCCTGGCCGGCGCCCTGCTGATCGTCGCCGCCCTGTTCGGCCGCATCGGGATGATCGGCGCCAATGCCGAACGTGCCAAGGCCGGCCTGCCGTCGCTGGCCAGGCTGGTCGAACTCTATCCGCAGCACCCCACCTGGCTGGTGCCGGAAGGCCCGGTCGGCTACAGCGTCGCCGCCCTGCTGGTGCTGGCCGGAATGGCGCTGGTCGTGGTGGCGAGCGACGCGCTCAAG
This sequence comes from Ramlibacter sp., assembly GCF_028292805.1. GTDB lineage: Bacteria > Pseudomonadota > Gammaproteobacteria > Burkholderiales > Burkholderiaceae_C > Ramlibacter. The sequence continues at coordinate 24,598 of NZ_JAQGLS010000095.1, forward strand.
CGCTCGGGCCCCGGCGGCAATCCGCCCTGGTGAGCGGGTCCCCGGCGCCCGTGGCGCAAAGCGCAGAACCATTCCCGCGCAGCGCGGTCCCACACGGTTCCTTCACTACACGACTGCCGACATGACCCAAGATGAAATCAAGGCCGTCCTGACCATGAGCCTGCTGGCGGCGTTCGTCGACGGCGACAAGCACGAGCGTGAACGCGCGGAGATCAAGCGCATCGCGCAAGGGCTG
>NZ_JAQGLS010000201.1 GCF_028292805.1 Ramlibacter sp.
CGCGACGCCGGGCGGCCGCACGCGCCGGTGTGGCTGCTGTCGCAGTTCTGGCTGGTCGACAGCGAGGGGCGCCAGTGGCACGTGGCCCTGCGCTGCCAATCCACCGGGGAGCCGCAACCGCGGCTGGTGCCGCTGACGCTCGCTCCCGCATGAGCCGCACGGCCGCCCGAAGGCTCATAGCACCGCAGCCGCAGGCGGAGGACTCCCCATGACGATCCAGACCGACGATTTCGGCTTGCCGCCGACGCAACGCGTGGTGTCCGCCGCGCCCGCCTCGCCCAACGAGGAGGCCATCGAGCGCGCCCTGCGGCCCAAGCTGCTGGCCGACTACGTGGGGCAAGCCAAGATCCGCGAGCAGCTCGAGATCTTCATCGGCGCGGCCAAGAAGCGCGGCGAGGCGCTGGACCACGTGCTGCTGTTCGGCCCCCCGGGGCTGGGCAAGACCACGCTGTCGCACATCCTGGCCAACGAACTGGGCGTCAACCTGCGCCAGACCTCCGGCCCGGTGCTTGAAAAGCCCAAGGACCTGGCTGCGCTGCTCACCAACCTCGAGAAGAACGACGTTTTGTTCATCGACGAGATCCACCGGCTCTCGCCCGTGGTCGAGGAGATCCTCTACCCGGCGCTGGAGGACTACCAGATCGACATCATGATCGGTGAGGGCCCGGCGGCGCGCTCGATCAAGCTGGACCTGCAGCCGTTCACGCTGGTGGGCGCCACCACGCGCGCCGGCATGCTGACCAACCCGCTGCGCGACCGCTTCGGCATCGTCGCGCGGCTGGAGTTCTACACGGCCGAGGAGCTCACCAAGATCGAGCACCGCAGCGCCGGCCTGCACAAGGCGCCGATCGGCCCGGATGGTGCGGCGGAGATCGCCCGCCGCTCGCGCGGCACGCCCCGCATCGCCAACCGGCTGATGCGCCGGGTGCGCGACTACGCCGACGTCAAGGGCACCGGCCGGATCGACATGGACATCGCGCAACGGGCGCTGGCCATGCTGGACGTCGATCCGCTGGGCCTGGACGTGATGGACCGCAAGCTGCTGGAGGCGGTGATCCACCGCTTCGACGGCGGCCCGGTGGGCCTGGACAACGTGGCGGCCTCGATCGGCGAGGAGCGCGACACCATCGAGGACGTGATCGAGCCTTACCTGATCCAGCAAGGCTACCTGCAGCGCACGCCGCGCGGGCGCATCGCGACGATGGCGGCGTACCGGCACCTGGGTGTCGTGCCGCCGAGCAGTGCGGGCGAGCTGTTCAGCGGGTGATGGGGGCGGGCGGGGCGGCGAAGCCCTGGGTCGGCGCTTTCGCGGCATGGCCAGGCGGTTGATGGCCGCAGCCGATTCGCCTGCGCCGCCGCCCTGGCGCAACAGGGACGTCGCAGACGTGCGCCACCAGGAAGCTGGCCAGCCGGGCGATGAAGAAGCCGCCGAAGAGCAGGAATACGTCGCCCAGCAGCGAGAACGCCAGGGCCGCCACCAGGGGCGAGCCCAAGGCTGGCGACAAGCGCAGCGCACCCCAGCGCCGCACCGCGAAAGCAATCAGCAACGCCGGCGGCTTGAACACCGCAGAGACGCCATCCACCCCGGTCGCCGAGCCGGCAGTCGCAGCCCGGCGGCTTGATCCAGACCCGGTCGGCCCAGGAGCGCGCGTGCCGGCTGTCCTCGAGCAGCGACCAGTACACCTCGCCGTTGGATCACAGCAGGCCCCAGCTGTTCAGCGGTGAACGCGAGCCGTGGACACAGGGCGCGCCGTCCTCGCGGAAGCTGCCAAAGACGCGGTTCCACGCGATCAGCACGCCACCGTAGTTGCGGTCCAGGGACTCGTCGTCGACGGCGTGGTGCACCCGGTGGTTCGAGGGCGAACAGAACCAGCGGTCGGACCAGTCCAGCTTGCCCACGTGCCCGGTGTGCACCCAGAACTGGTTCGGCAGGTCGATCGACGCGACGACGCCGAACACCAGCGGCGGCAAGCCGGCCACGGCCATCGGCAGGTAGAACATCCATCCGAGCCCCAGGCATATTCCGCCGCGATCAGCAGCAGGAAGACCGGCGTGGCGAGAACGCTGACCTGGCCGGCGTCATGCAGCCCCCACGCTCCGGCATGCCGGGCGACCCCCCGGCGGCTCGCTTGCTTGAAGCGTTTCGGCGCGGCGCTCGGTTCCATGCCCGGATCGTCCAACGGCTCAGGTCAAGGCGCCTCTGGCATCAACCCGGATGATCTTTTCGACTTTTCCGTGCTCCAGTCCCCCGCCCACGCCGATCATGAATCCGTGCAGGTTGACGGTGGGGTCGCAGTGGCCGGGGATCAGCCAGACCACGTCGTCCAGCGCCGGCACCCGTTGGTTGTCGCCGGCCGGCCGCAGGATGCCGTGCTCGTCGCCGCCATTGAAGTACTCCAGGGCGCCGGTGGCCGGCAGCTCCAGCACCCTGGGCAAGCCGGAATCGATCGCGTGGCTCTTGTGGCCGGCATCGCACACCGCATGCCGCACGCCGCAGCTCATGACCTGCGACTTGATGAACAGGGCGTGCTCGAACTGGGGCTGGGCCGGGTCGCGCTCGTTGGCCGCGTAGTCGGCGTCCATGAACAGGAAGGAGCCGGCCTGCAACTCGCCGAAGACGCCGCTGGCCGCCTCGCAGACCAAGCTGCCGGTGCCGGCGCCGGTCACCAGGTTCACCGGCACGCCCTCGGCTTCGATCAGCTTGCGGGTGAACAGCACGTCCTGCACCACGATGCCCACCGCGTCGTGCCGCTCCTGGGCCGTGCGCAGGTGCTGCGCCTTGCCGTTGTAGGCTTGCAGGCCGGCAAAGCGCAGCGCGGGATGGCGGCGGATCTCGTGCGCCAGCTGGACACCAGCGCGGCCCGGCGTCACGCCGCAGCGGCCGCCGCCGACGTCGACCTCGACGAACACGTCGATCACGGCGCCAGCGCCGCCGCGGCGCCGCTCGTTCATCGCGTCGGCCAGCCGCCGCACGCCTTCCAGGCTGTCCACCGCGATGGCGAGCTGGCCGTTTTCGGCGGCCACGGCATGGGCGAGGTCGGCCACCCGCGCCAGCTTGGCCGGCGCCGTCACCTCGTTGCTGATGTAGACGTTGTGCACGCCGCCGGCCACCATGGCCTCGGCTTCGGACGTCTTCTGCACGCAGACGCCGACGGCGCCGGCCTGGATCTGCAGCCTGGCGATGGCCGAGCTCTTGTGCATCTTGGCGTGCGGCCGCCAACGGATGTTGTGCTTGCGGGCGAACTCCGCCATGCGGCCCAGGTTGCGCTGGATGGCGTCCAGGTCGACCACCAGGGCGGGCGTGTCGATGTCGGCGACGGGCCTGCCCACCAGCCGGCGCAAGGCGTCAGAAAGCGGTGTCTTCGTCGGATGCTGCATGGTCGAGGTGTTGCGTGTCGGACCAGCCGACCAGCGTGAACCCCTGCGGCGTCCACAGCAGGCGGTTGATGGCGCCGTTGGGCAGCTGCCAGGTGCGGGGCGAGTTCACTTCCTGGCCGGTGGCGATGCGGTAGAGCGCGTCGAGCACGCCGCCGTGGGCCACCACGGCGATCTGGTTGCCAGGATGGCGGCCGGCCAGGTCGCTCATGGTGCGGGTGACGCGCTCGCGCAGCTGCAGCAGCGACTCGCCGCCTGCGGGCGGCTCCCAGTCGGGGATGCGCTTGCGCCAGTTGTGGGCCTGGTCGGGCCAGGTCTGGTGGATTTCGTCGAAGGTCTTGCCCTCGAACATGCCGAAGCGGCGCTCGCGCAGGCCGGGGTGCGCCACCACGGGGATGCCGGCCACGTCACCGATGGCGCGCGCCGTCTCGTGCGCGCGACCGAGATCACTGGTGTAGACGGCCGTGAGCGGCTCGGCGGCCAGGGCCTGGCCAACGCGCCGCGCCTGCCACCGGCCCGTGTCGTTCAACTGGATGTCGAGCTGGCCCTGGATCCGCGCATCGACGTTCCAGGCCGTCTCGCCATGCCGGACGGCGATGATGCGGGTGACTTCCATGTCACCCATTGTAGGGAACCACGTGAAAGTCGCTGGCGCGATTTTCACGTGGTTGGCCAGTGGGGAGAGCACCGGCAAGCCAGCCTCTCCAGAGGGCAACCGGGCCGCGATGCGCTGGCCGGTCCAAGGCAACCGGCAGTAACGCTAGGTTCCCGGCGCCGCCGCGCCCACGTGGATGTCGACCCGGCGCGGCCCGCCGGGCGGATTGGGAAATCCTTGCAGCGCGGCCTCGAACATGGCCGGGATCACGGCCATGTTGTCGAGCCAGGGCCCGGAGTTGGTGGCGCGGGTTTCGTAGACCACCTGGTTGCTGGCCAGGTCGCGCACCACCACGCCCACCTCGCGCTGGAACCACGGGCTTTCCATGCGTCCGAACGGCATGCCAAAGCCGATGCCGATCCCGCGGCCGCCCAAGCCCATGCCCCAGCCGCCGCCCCAGGCGTCCCACGGGTCGGCATACGGGGACAGCATGCGCGAGGTGCGGGCCGTCACCTGCACCCCGAACCGCGGCGCGGCGTCGTCGCGGCGCAAGCCGGCCCGGTACAGGGCCGGGTCGGCCAGCGCTTCCAGCGCGCTTTGCGCCGGGTCGGCCTGCTGCGACGGCAATCGCTCGAAGCGGTAAGTCGGCGAGGCCGGCGGCGCCGTCAGGTGCGAGAAGGTCTGGACCTGGTTGTCCAGCAGAAAGCCGGTGGCGCAGCCCGACAGGGCCAGCGCCGCCAACGCCCAGGCGAAAAAACGAACTGCACGCCGCATGGGCACCTCCCGGTTGCGAGGCGCGGCCTGCGCCTCAGAGCTTGATCACCTGCAAGGCGGGCAGCAGCCCCGGCGCCGGAAAGTCTTCGTGGTCGAAGGCCTTGTCGCCGTCGTCGCTGGCCACCCCCGTGGCGGTGAGACCCTTGAAATCATGCAGCGTTCCGTCCGCCAGGTGGGACGGCACCACGTTCTGCATCGCGTGCAGCATGTTGTCGAGCCGGCCGGGAAACTTGCGCTCCCATTCCTTGAGCATCAGGCCCACCTGCTTGCGCTGCAGGTTTTCCTGGCTGCCGCACAGGGTGCAGGGAATGATGGGAAATTCGCGCACCTCGGCCCAGCGCACCAGGTCCTTTTCCGCCACATAGGCCAGCGGCCGGATCACCATGTGCTTGCCGTCGTCGCTGACCAGCTTGGGCGGCATGCCCTTGAGCTTGCCGCCGAAGAACATGTTCAAAAACAGCGTCGCCAGCATGTCGTCTCGGTGGTGGCCCAGGGCGATCTTGGTGGCGCCCAGCTCGTCGGCCACGCGGTACAGGATGCCGCGCCGCAGCCGGCTGCACAGGCTGCACATGGTCTTGCCGGCGGGGATCTTGTCCTTGACGATCGAGTAGGTGTCCTGCTCCTCGATGTGAAACGGCACCCCCAGCGCCTTCAGGTACTCCGGCAGGATGTGTTCCGGAAAACCGGGCTGCTTCTGGTCGAGGTTGACGGCCACCAGCTGGAAGTCCACCGGTGCCCGTTGCCGCATTTTGAGCAGGATGTCGAGCATGGCGTAGCTATCCTTGCCGCCCGAGAGACAGACCATGATCTTGTCGCCCTCCTCGACCATGTTGTAGTCGCCAATGGCTTGACCCACCAGGCGGCACAGGCGCTTTTCGAGCTTGTGGTTCTCCCGCTCGATCTTGCGCTCCGCGGTGGCGGGCAGGAAAGACGGTTCTTGTTCGGTCCAGACGGCGCTCATCCGGCCATTTTCGCACTCCACGCCGCCCTGGCGCCGCCACGGCACGGTAGAGTCCTTCGAACCCCGCCATTGGAGAGCCCGTTTGAACGACACCTTCCTGTGGATCCTGAGCACGGCCCTGGTCCTGCTCGGCCTCGCCGGCATCGTGCTGCCGGCCTTGCCGGGCACCATCCTCGTGCTCGCCGGCATCGTGCTGGGCGCCTGGATCGACGACTTCACGCGGGTCGGCTGGGTGGCGGTCGCCGCCGTCGCCATCCTGGCCGTGCTGGCCTGGGCGATGGACTATGTCGCCGCGCTGCTGGGGGCCAGGCGCGCCGGCGCCAGCCGGCAGGCGTTGATCGGCGCAGCGCTCGGCACCGTGGCCGGCATCTTCATGGGGCTGGTCGGCGTGCTGTTCATGCCGCTGGTGGGCGCCGCCATCGGGGAATACATGGCCAGGCGCAACCAGCAGCAGGCGTTGCGGGTGGGCATCGCCACCTGGCTGGGGCTGCTGGCCGGCATGCTGGCCAAGTTCGTGCTGGCCTTCATGATGATCGGCATCTACATCGCGGCGCTGCTGTTGTGAGGCCCGCCATGCACCTGGTCCAGATCCTCCTGCCGCTGCGGGACAACGCCGGCGATCCGCTGCCGCACGCGCTGTTCGCCGCGGTGCGACAGGAACTGGTGGAGCGCTTCGGCGGCATGACGGCGTACACGCGGGCGCCGGCCAGCGGCGTCTGGGATGACGGCGGCGATGTCGAGCGCGACGACATCGTGGTCTACGAAGTCATGGCCGATGCGCTGGACCGCGGCTGGTGGGCGGGCTATCGCGCGGGGCTGGAGCAGCGCTTCGCGCAGGAGGACATCGTGGTGCGGGCGCAGGCGATCGAGCGGCTCTGATCCGCGCCGCTCAGGAGCTTGGCATCGCCGGCTCGGCCCACGATCCGGTCGGCCGGCGCAATGACAACAGCCAGGCCCTCACCAGCGCCCCGTCTCCACCCGGATCGCCACTTCGCAATCGTCGAAGATCTCCAGCTTGGCGATCCGCACCCGCACGCCGATCACGCCCGGCAGCTGCATCAACCGGTGCGCGACCTTGCCGATCAGCGTTTCCAGCAGGTTCACGTGCACCGCGGTGCATTCGTCGATGATGATGCGGCGCACCTTGCGGTAGTCCAGCACGTGATGGATTTCATCGTCGCTGGGCAGCAGCGGCTGCGCGCCCAGGTGCAGCTCGGCGTCGACCCGGATCGGTTGCGGCGCCGTCTTTTCGTGCTCCAGGATGCCCAGGTTGGCGGCGAAGCGCAGCCCTTCGAGGGTGAGGATCTGGGTTCCGGTCTGGTTCATCACATCAGCGAAAAATCGCGGTCGAATTTCATCAGGTGCTGGCCGCCGTCGACCAGCAAGGTGGTGCCGGTGAGCGACTGGTTCTCCAGCGCGAACCGCACGGTGGCGGCCACGTCCTGCGGCGTGGACGAGCGCCCGAGCGGCGACAGCTTGTGCAGCTGCTCGAACTTTTCCTGCGACAACATGTGGCTGGTGAGCGTCAGGCCCGGCGCCACGCCTACCACCCGCAGCTGCGGCGCCAGCGCCTGGGCCAGCATGGTGGTGGCCGCTTCCAGCGCCGCCTTCGACAGCGTGTAGCTCAGGAAGTCGGGGTTCGGGTTCCACAGCTTCTGGTCCAGCAGGTTGACCACCGCGCCGGCGCCAGCGCGAGCCTTCAGGTGGGCGTGCAGTGCCTGCGCCAGCACGATGGGCGCTGCGGTGTTGGCCGCCAGGTGCGCGGCCAAAGCAGCATAGGAGAAGCTGGCGACGCTGTCGTGCGCGAACACCGAGGCGTTGTTGACGACCGCGTCGACGCCGCCGAAGTGCGCGGCCACGGCCGGCAGCAGGGCGCGGGTTGCCGCTTCGTCGGCAAGGTCCGCCGCAAAGGCGTGGGCTGGCGCATGGCGCGCGCAGTCCGCCGCCGTCTGCTGCGCCTCGGCCGCTGATCCGCGGTAGTGCACCGCCACCTGCCAGCCCGCCGCGGCCAGCTCCAGCGCAATCGCGCGCCCGAGCCGGCGGGCGGCGCCGGTGACCAGCACGGTGCGGGGAAGGGGTGCGCTCATTCGGGGGACCATCGGCCGGTGAAGAATGATGCTTCGAGTGTAACGAGCGCGCTGCAAAAGCTGCTGGCGCAACAGGTGGAGCGCGCCGGCGGCTGGCTGCCGTTCGATCGCTGGATGGCCGCGGCCCTGTACGCGCCCGGCCTGGGCTACTACGCCAACGCCTCGCGCAAGTTCGGCGCCATGCCGCAATCGGGCAGCGATTTCGTGACGGCGCCGGAGATGACGCCGCTGTTCGGCCGGGCGCTGGCCGCGCAGGTCGAGGAAGCGCTGCGGCAGACCGCAACCGACCAAGTGTGGGAATTCGGCGCCGGCTCCGGCGCGCTGGCCGCGCAGTTGCTCTCGGCGCTGGGCCAGCAGGTCCAGCGCTACACGATCGTCGAACTCTCGGCCAGCTTGCGGCAGCGGCAGCAGCAAGCGCTGGCCGCCTGGGGCGGCCGGGTGCAGTGGGTCAGCGAATTGCCCGAGCGCATCGAAGGCGTGATCGTCGGCAACGAGGTGCTCGACGCCATGCCCGTCAAGCTGCTGGCGCGCAAGGACGGCGCCTGGCACGAGCGCGGCGTGGCCTTGCGCAGGCCCGACCGCTGCCCGCTGGCACCGGACCAGCCGCCCTCGCCATTCACGTGGGACGACCGGCCTACCGAATTGCGGCCGCCCGTGCAGGTCGTCGGCGAGCACGACTACCTGACCGAGATCCACCCGCAGGCCGAGGCCTTCGTGCGCACGCTGGCCGACCGGTTGGCGGTGGGCGCCGCCTTTTTCCTCGACTACGGTTTCCCCGAAGGCGAGTACTACCACCCGCAACGCCACATGGGCACGGTGATGTGCCACCGCGCCCACCTGGTCGACCCGGACCCGCTGGACGCGGCGGGCGAAAAGGACATCACCGCACACGTCAACTTCACCGGGATCGCGCTGGCGGCGCAGGAGTCGGGGCTGGAAACGCTGGGCTACGCCTCGCAGGGGCGCTTTCTCATCAACTGCGGGCTGGTGCAGCGCCTGGAACATGCCGGCCTGGCCGAGCGCAGCGCGGCGCAGCGGCTGATTGCCGAGCACGAGATGGGCGAGCTGTTCAAGGTGATCGCCTTCCACCGCGGCCGGTTCTGGGATGCACTCGGTTTCCGCACGGGCGACCGCACCCACACACTGTAGAAAACCGGCAAACTCATGATTCGATGGATCATCGTCATCTTCCTTGCACTGATCCTGATCAGCTGGTTTTCGCCGCTGCTGCAGAAGCTCGGTCTGGGGCGCCTGCCGGGCGACTTGCGCTTCAAGCTGTTCGGGCGCGAGTTCTTCCTGCCGTTCACGACCACCATCCTGCTGAGCCTGCTGGCAGCCGGCATCGCCAAGTTCCTCTGAAGCCATGAAAGCCTGCATCGACATCGGCGGCACCAAGGTCGCGGTCAGCCTGAACGCCGGCTCCGGCCTGGAGCTGCTGGCCAAGCGCAGCGAGCCCACCGCCAAGACCGGCAGCAACGACGCGCTCGCGGTGCAGGTGATCCGCATGGTGGACCAAGCCTGCGCCGAAGCTGGCGTGGCGCCGCACACCGTGCAGCGGGCCGGCGTGTCCTCGGCCGGGCCGTTCGTGCTGTGCGCCGGCATGGTGGAGCTGGCCTCGCCCAACATCTGCGGCGGGCTGGCCGGACCGGCGCGCGGCCTGCCGAACGAGTGGATGGTCGCTCTGCTGGAGGCGCCGCTGCGCCAGCGCTTCGCCGCGGTGCGCGTGGAGAACGACTGCATCGGCGCGCTGGAGGCCGAGCGCCGCTGGGGCGCGCTGCAAGGCGTTGACAACTGCGCCTATGTCACCTGGAGCACAGGCGTCGGCATGGGCTTGTGCGTCGACGGCCGGGTGCTGCGCGGCAAGAACGGCAATGCCGGCCACGGCGGCCACATGTTCGTCAGCGACAACGACGATGCGCTGTGCGGCTGCGGCAATGTCGGCGACCTGGAGGCGCTGGTGGCGGGCAACGCCGTCGAGCGCCGCTTCGGCGCCGACGCGGCCATGCTGCTGCAACAGGCGCGGGCCGGCACTGCAGCGGCCACCCGGACAGTCGACGAGCTGTGCCGCGTGATGGGCCGCGCGCTCTACAACATCACGGTGGTGCTGGACCTGCAGCGCATCAGCCTGGGCGGAAGCGTCTTCACCAACAACAAGGACTTCCTGTTGCCGCGGCTGCAGGCGCAGCTGGCCGGCAAGTTGCCGGCGCTGACAGCCGGCTGCGAGCTGGTGCCGGCGGGACTGGGCGACAAGGTGGGCGACTACGCCGCCCTGGCGTTGCTGGAGTAGGCGCGGCTCAGGCGGCGAGCAGTTGCGCCACTGCCGCGACCCGGGCGCGGTGGATCTCTTCGCCGATCTTGTCGCCTTGCAAGCCGCGGGCAGCGGCATCGGCGGCAACCGCCGCAGTGCTCACCTGGCGCGCCGCGGCGAGCGTCGCGCGCAGCCGCTTGCGCTGCGGATAAGGCCGCTCCTGCAGCCCGAGCCGGCCACGGGCGTCGCACTCGCAGGCCAGCAGCACCTGGTCAAAGCGCTCCGGCTTGCGAAATGCGTCGCAGCGCTCCAGCAGCCGCACCAGCGCGCCGGCGCCGGCCTCGCCGCTGCGGTGGATGTTTCCGTGCTCGCGCGCCACCACGTCGGCCAGCTCGCGGCAGTCGTTGGGCACCCGCAGGCGGTTGCAGACCGTCTGCAACAGCCTGGCGCTGCGCTGCTCGTGGCCGATGTGCCTGGGCAGCACCTCGGGCGGCGTGGTGCCCTTGCCCAGGTCGTGCCCCAGGCAGGCAAAGCGCACCGCCAGCGATGCCTGCAGCCGCGCGCTCATGTCCAGCACCAGCATCAGGTGCACGCCGGTGTCCACTTCGGGGTGGTACTCGGCGCGCTGGGGCACGCCCCACAGCCGGTCCACCTCCGGCAGGATGCGCGCCAGCGCGCCGCAGCCGCGCAGCACCTGGAACATGCGCGAAGGACGCTGCTCCATCAGGCCGCGCGCCAGTTCCTGCCAGACGCGCTCGGGCACCAGGTGGTCGGCCTCGCCCTGGGCCACCATCGCGCGCATCAAGTCCAGTGTTTCCGCCGCGACCTCGAAGTCGGCGAAGCGGGCGGCGAAGCGTGCCACCCGCAGGATGCGCACCGGGTCTTCGCGGAAGGCCTGGGTCACGTGCCGCAGCACCTTGGCCTTCAGGTCGGCCTGGCCGCCGTATGGGTCGACCAGCCGGCCGTCCGTGGCCTGGGCGATGGCGTTGATGGTGAGGTCGCGCCGCCCCAGGTCTTCTTCCAGCGTGACGGTGGGCTCGGCATGGACGACGAAGCCGCGATAGCCGGGCGCGGTCTTGCGCTCGGTGCGGGCCAGCGCGTGCTCCTCGCGGGTCTGCGGATGCAGGAACACCGGGAAGTCCTTGCCGACCGGCAGGTAGCCGGCGCCGATCATCGCTTCCGGCGTGGCGCCGACCACGACCCAGTCGTGGTCGTGCACGGGCCGCCCCAGCAGCGCATCGCGCACCGCGCCACCGACCATGTAGGTTTGCATGGCGGCAGTTTACCGAGGCGCCAGGCACCAGAGACCAGGAAAGGGAGTCAGTGAATGCACCCCAGCTCCTAGCCTCTGGAAGTCCGATACGGCTCGTCGAACGCCACGAACGCCCGTTCCGCCAGCGCCTCCTCGGTCCAGGCCTGCACCGAGGGCAACGCGCAGACGCGCCGGATGTAGTCGGTGATATGGCCGGGCACCGGCAGCTCGTAGTTTTTGATCCGCATGCAGACCGGCGCGAAGTAGGCGTCCGCAATGCTGAACTCGCCGAACAGCAGCGGCCCCTGGTGTTCCTCCAGCAGGCCGGTCCACAGGCCGATGATGCGTTGCACGTCGCTGCGCACCTGCGGGTGGTCGCGCCAGGCCAGCGCGCCGGCCTGCGCCAGCGAAGCCTCGATGTTCATCGGGCAGTGGCTGCGCAGGGCGCCGAAGCCGGCATGCATTTCGGCGCACACACTGCGGGCGCGCGCCCTGGCCCTGGCGTCGCGCGGCCACAGGTGGTGCTCGGGGAAGGTCTCGGCCAGGTACTCGGCGATGGCCAGCGTGTCCCAGATCGCCAGCCCGTCGTCCACCAGCACCGGCACCTGGCCGGCCGGGTTGAGCTGCAGCACGACGCGCTTGAACGGCGAGTCGTCGTCCATGGCGTCGAAGCGCACCATCTCCTCCCGGAACGGGATGCCGGCCTGTTTCATCAGGACCCACGGCCGCATGGACCAGGACGAGTAGTTCTTGTTGGCGATGTAGAGGGTGCGCATGGCCGTTTCCTGATGGGATGGCGGCGATGCTAGCCGGCCGGCCACCGCGATCGATGCAAAAACCGGCCGTGATTGATGTTCAGGACTCGGGCGACTGCGCGTTCTTGCGCAGCCCGAGCCGCCGGAACGGCCTTTCCAGCGCCAGGATGGCCAGCACCAGCAGGGTGCTGATCACGGCGGTGGTTTCGCGCCCGAGCCCGCACGCCATGCCGATCGCTGCCGTCATCCAGATGCCGGCGGCGGTGGTGAGGCCGCGCACGTGTTCCTCCGAGGGCAGCTTCAGGATGGTCCCGGCGCACAGAAATCCGATGCCGGCCAGCAGGCCTTGCAGCACCCGGCTGACGCCCTCTTCGTCCATTCCGGTCTGCAGCGGCACCAGCACGAACAGCGCCGAGCCGGCGGCCACCAGCATGTGGGTGCGGATGCCGGCCTCCTTGCCTTGCCGCTCGCGCTGCAGCCCCAGCATGCCGCCCAGCAGGGCAGCCAGCACCAGCCGCAGCACCAGCCGCGTCAACTGCTCGAGGTCACCGATGTCCGAGAACTCGGAGGCGATCGTCGCCGTGATCGTGTCCCATGCGCTCATCGGCTAGGGCAGGTCGCGGTTCGGTTCCGCAGCGGCGCCTTCGCGCGGCCCCACCGTGCCCAGCCGCGCTTTCAGCGATTGCGGCTCGCCGGTCAGCATGGCGGCATAGACCGTGGTGTTGGCCAGCACTTTCTTGACGTAGTCGCGGGTCTCGGTAAAGGGCACGTTCTCGGCCCAGGCCGCCGCCTCCAGCACCGGGCCGTTGCGCCAGGCGCGCGGCCGGCCCGGGCCGGCGTTGTAGGCGGCGGCGGCCATCGGCATCGAGCCGGCGAAGTCGTCCAGCACCAGCTTGAGGTAGCCGGTGCCGATGGCGATGTTGGTGTCGCGGTCGTTCAGCTGCTCGATGGTGAAGCCGGTCATGCCGATCTTCCTGGCGGTCCAGCGCGCGGTCGCCGGCATCACCTGCATCAGGCCGGAGGCGCCCACGTGCGAGCGGGCATCCATGATGAAGCGGCTTTCCTGGCGGATCAGGCCGTAGACGTAGGCCGGGTCCAGGCTGATCTCGCGCGCGCGCCGCACCACCGCGTCGCGAAACGGTGTCGGGTAGCGCTGCTCGAAGTCGAACTCCGCCTTGGTGCGCTCGCTGGTGTTGATGCAGCGGTCCCAGATCTCGCGCTCGCAGGCCACTTGCGCGGCGGCCAGCAGCTCGCGGTCGGTCATGCCACCACTCTGGTGCAGGTTGGTGGTGTCGTTCCACTCGCGCACGCCCTCGGAGCGCAGGCCGATGCGGATCGCGTGGACCGCGCGCACCAGCCCCGGGTTGGCGGCGGCGGCTTGCTTTTCGGCCCCGGTCACCGGCGCGGGCTGGGGCGGCGCCGTGATCTTGTGGCCCAGTTCCTCCAGCGCCAGCTGCTCGTAGAAGCCACCCGGCGAGGCGATGCCCTGCAGCAGCTTTTGCGCCTCGGCGCGTTGCTGGTCGCCCGGCCGCAGCGCCAGCAGCGCACGCGCCTTCCAGTACACCCAGGTCGGGTCGTCGCGACCTTCGTCGCTCATGGCGTTGACGGCCTGCAGCACGGTCTTCCAGTCGGTGCCGCGGCTGGCCCGCAGCGCGGCGCGCACTTTCCAGCCCAGCAGCTCGTCGCTCAGGAAGGCGTCGCGGCCGACCTTGGCGAAGTAGCCGTGCGCCTGCGGCGACAGTTTCTGCGCCGCCTGGCGGCCGATCACGCCCCAGATCCAGTCGCGCTCTTCCGGGCTCATCTGCGCGCCCCATTTGGCGTCGAGCATGGAGGCGGCCTGTTCCTGGTCGCTGGTCGCCAGCTTGATCAGCGCCAGGCCGATGATCTCGCGGCGGGCGCGGGAAGCGGCCACCACCTTGGATTGCAGGAACCTGGCCGGGCTGGCGTTCAGCTCCGCCAGCAGCGGCAGCGACTCGGGATGCACGATTTCCACGGCCGCAGCGGCGGCCTTCGGGCGGTTCGCCTCGATGGACTGGCGGGCCTTGCGCCAGGCGTCGGCCTGCGTCATGCGCTGGCGGCCAGGCTCGCCGATCAGGCGGCTGGCGGCAAAGGTGCAGCCGTCGTCGGCCTCGCGCTGGCCCAGCCAGTTGCGGCGCACTTCTTCGGCCAGTGCGGCCGGGGCGGAAACGCCTTCGCGTTCGTGCTGCAGGAACAGCGCGTAGCAGCGGACCTCGCGGTCGTCGTTCATCCGGTAGCGTGGGTACTCCTGGGCGAAGCTGCCCCAGTCGCGCCGCTGGCCCAGCAGCAGCAACCAGTCGTTGCGCAGGCGGTCCTCCTGGTAGCTGCCGGCGTAGCGGGCGAAGAACGCCTGCAGTTCGGCCGGCGCGGCGGTGTCCAGCCGGGCCCGCAGCTCCCAGTAGGCGGCCCAGGGCTCCAGCGGATGGCCCTGGGCGGCGGGCAGCAACTGGGCCAGCCGGGGCTTGTTGCCTTGCCGAAACGCCTGCTGCATCTGCAGCAGGACCTCGTCGGCGGGTTGCGCCTGGGCGCAGCCGGCCAACAGCACGGTGGCGATAGATGCCAGAATCGTTCTCAACTTCATCGGGAAATTATGGACAGGTCGGAAGAAAAAAGGGCCCTGCGCAAGCTTCTCATCGAGCAGCGCCTGAATATGCCCGACCGGCTGCACCGGGCGGAATTGCTGCAACGGGTGATGCGCATCTGGCTGGTGGGTCGCCCCGACACCGTGATCGGCGCCTATTGGCCGATCAAGGGCGAGTTCGACCCGCTGCCGGCGCTGCACCGCTGGAAAGAGGATGGCGAGCTGTGCGACGAGCCGCAGCCGCGCCGGATCGGGTTGCCGGTGGTGGACAAGCTTCGTCAGACGCTCAAGTTCCATGCATGGTTCCCCGGTTGCCCGATGGAAGAGGATGCCTTCGGCATTCCGAAGCCGAAAGACACCGAGGTGGTGACGCCCACGCTGCTGTTCGTGCCCTGCGTGGGGTATGCGCCGGGCGGTTTCCGGCTGGGCTACGGCGGCGGTTTCTACGACCGCACCCTGGCCGGGCTGCAGCCGCGGCCCCATACCGTGGGCCTGGGTTTCGCCCAGGGCTTCCTGCCCGATCATGAACCGCAAGCGCACGACGTGCCGCTGGATGCCTTGCTCAACGAGCTGGGCGTGGTGTGGCCGATCCAGCTGGGTGGTTAAGGCCCAGGGTCAATCCATGGAGTCGACGGTGTCCGGATCCGGCACCTCGCCGATGGTCTACCGCGTCACCCGGCTTTGCAGCGTCAGCCATTGCCAAAAGGCCTTGATCTCCGGCCGCCGGGCGCTGCGCGGGCCGACGATCATCCAGTACGCCATCGGCGAGTTCATCCGCAGTTTCGGCAACGGCTCGACCAGGTCGCCGTTGGCCAGGCTCTCGGCCACCAGCGGCAGCCGCGCCAGCACCACGCCCTGGCCGGCCAGCGCGGCCTGGACCATCTGGTAGGGGTAGTTGAAGTAGAGCCAGCGCTTTGGCTGCAACCTGGACAGCCCGTGCGCGTCGAACCAGCGCCGCCAGGTCAGCCACTCCAGGTGGGTCTGGTGGGCGTCGCCGGCCTCGATCAGCGTGAAATGCGCCATGTCGGCCGGCGTGGCCAGCGCGCGGCCGTCCTTGAGCAGCCAGGGGCTCACATGACCGCGCAACGGACCGCCGCCGAACTGCTGCAAGCCTCCCCTGCCACGGCCCTGCGGGGCCCCTGGAAGCTGGCCCGCGGCCGCGCGATCCCGCTGCGACCCACCAGCGACGGCATTCTGCGCATCGCCCACGGCCGGGTCTGGCTTACCGTCGAAGGGCCGCACGGGGTGAACCCGACGACTCGGGCGACCACGTGCTGAAACTGGGCCGCTCGACGTCGCTGCGGGCCGGCCAGGCCGTGGTGATGGAAGCCTGGAACCGCCACGGCCCTGCTATTTCAGCTGGGACCCGGTGTTCGCGCCGGCGGCGGCGGCGGCGGCCACGCGCCGTCCGCTGAATCTGGCCGGCGTGCTGCAACCGCTGGCCGACCTGCGGCTGGCCGG